>NZ_CP059467.1:2813680-3126312 GCF_017894365.1 Aromatoleum bremense | reverse complement strand
GCCGGAGAGCGGGGGGCAAATTCTGTATCGCCGATCAGCGGTTCTTCTTCGGCGAGATCACCATGATCATCTGACGCCCTTCCATCTTGGGCATCTGCTCGACCTGTCCGATCTCTTCAAGATCCGCCTTCACACGCTCAAGCTGCCGCAGCCCGAATTCCTGGTGGGCCATCTCGCGTCCGCGAAAGCGCAAGGTGACCTTGCACTTGTCGCCTTCTTCGAGAAAACGCTTCAAGTTCCGCAGCTTGATCTGGTAGTCGTTCTCATCCGTCGCCGGACGGAGCTTGACTTCCTTGATCTGCACCTGCTTTTGCTTGAGCCGGGCTTCGTGGGCCTTTTTCTGCTCCTGGTACTTGAACTTGCCGAAATCCATCACCCGGCACACCGGGGGTTGCGCCATCGGCGCAATTTCGACCAGATCCAGGCCAGCCTCTTCGGCCGCGTTCAAGGCTGCATTCAGCGAAACAATGCCGAGTGGCTCGCCGTCCTCGCCGACCAGACGGACTTCGGGCGCGCTGATCTCTTCATTGACGCGCTGCTTTTTTTCTTGAGCGATGGTTCAGTTCTCCACGAATGCCAAAAAATCAGATCGAGCCCGACCGCGCCTCAATTTCGCGCTGCCAACGCTCGATCAGTGTATCGAGGGGCATCTGGCCAAGATCCTGGCCACCCCGCACGCGCACTGCAACGACGCCCGCTGCCTTTTCCTTTTCGCCGATGACAATCTGGTAGGGCAGCTTGTGCACGCTATGTTCGCGGATTTTATAGTTAATCTTTTCGTTACGCAAATCCGCCTCGACCCGGAAACCCGCCTGCTTCAGCCGCTTGGCGACTTCAGTTGCGTAGTCCGCCTGCCCTTCGGAAATGTTCAGCACGACCGCGTGGACCGGGGCCAGCCATAACGGTAAGGCGCCGGCGTAGTGCTCGATCAGGATGCCGATGAAACGCTCGAGCGAGCCGAGGATCGCGCGGTGCAGCATTACAGGATAGTGCTTGGCGTTGTCCTCGGCGACGTACTCGGCCCCCAGCCGCACTGGAAGGTTGAAGTCAAGCTGCAGGGTTCCGCACTGCCACACACGGTTGAGACAGTCTTTCAGCGAGAACTCGATCTTCGGCCCGTAGAAGGCGCCCTCGCCCGGCTGCAGGTCGTACGCCAGCCCCTGGGCATCGAGCGCGGCGGCGAGCGCAGCTTCGGCGGCGTCCCATTGGTCGTCGGTGCCGACGCGCTTGTCGGGCCGGGTCGACAGCTTGATCAGGATGTCTTCGAAACCGAAATCGGCATAGACTTTCTGCAGCAGTTCGATGAAGGCGGCAGCTTCCGTCTGGACTTGCTCGTCGGCGCAGAAAATATGCGCGTCATCCTGGACGAAATTGCGCACCCGCATGATGCCGTGCAGCGAACCCGACGGTTCGTTGCGGTGGCACGAACCGAATTCGGCCATGCGCAGCGGCAGGTCGCGATAGCTCTTCAACCCCTGGTTGAAAATCTGGATGTGGCACGGACAGTTCATCGGCTTGACTGCGTAGTCGTGCTTCTCGGACTGCGTCGTGAACATCAGGTCGGAATACATGCCCCAGTGACCGGATTTTTCCCACAGCGAACGGTCGACAATCTGGGGCGTTTTAACTTCCTGATAACCATTGTCGAGAATCGTGCGACGCATGTACTGCTCGACCTGCTGCCACAGGGTCCAGCCCTTCGCGTGCCAGAACACCATGCCAGGCGCCTCTTCCTGGATATGGAACAGGTCGAGCAGGCGGCCGAGCTTGCGGTGATCGCGCTTTTCGGCCTCCTCGAGCATGTGGAGGTAGCTTTCAAGGTCTTCCTTCTTCGCCCAAGCAGTACCGTAGATGCGCTGCAGCATTTCGTTTTTCGAGTCGCCGCGCCAATATGCGCCCGCGACCTTCGTCAGCTTGAAGACCTTGAGCTTGCCGGTCGATGGCACGTGCGGCCCACGACACAGATCGATGAAATCCCCCTGGCGATACAGCGACACGTCCTCGGCCTGCGGGATCGAGGCGATGATTTCGGCTTTGTAGTGCTCGCCCTGGGCCTTGAAGAACTCGACTGCCTTGTCGCGCGGCCAGACCTCGCGTGAGACCGGAATCTCGCGCCGGACAAGCTCGGTCATGCGCTTTTCGATCTTCTCGAGATCCTCCGGTGTAAACGGACGCTTGTAGGCGAAATCGTAATAGAAGCCGTTCTCGATCACCGGACCGATTGTCACCTGAGCTTCGGGAAATAGTTCCTTGACCGCATGCGCAAGCAGGTGCGCGGTCGAATGACGGATCACATCCAGGCCTTCGTCGCCTTTTTCGGTAACGATCGCGAGCGGCGTGTCGGCCTCGATGCGATACGAGAGGTCGACGAGCCGTCCATCCACTTTGCCGGCGAGCGCCGCTTTCGCCAGACCTGCACCGATCGATGAGGCGACCTCGGATACCGTGACGGGATGATCGAAGCTGCGTACTGAACCGTCGGGAAGCGTGATATTCGGCATGATCTCGAGGCCTCGGACAAATGTTTCGGCGAATTGTGGACGAAAAAAAAGTGCGGGCGAACCGCACTTTTTTCCTGGAGCACTACAGCGGAGCCCGATCTTCAATTTCCGGCTTCGGTAGTAGTTCGGAACATCACCGCCCAACTCCATATGTTGGTAGGCGCGATTGGACTCGAACCAACGACCCCCACCATGTCAAGGTGGTGCTCTAACCAGCTGAGCTACGCGCCTGCTAAGAGCTGCGCATTATAGGTATGCCCGCTATGCAACACAATAGTCCCTGCAAAACTTTTTTCAACACGCGCTCTTTCGCAAGGATTTCGTTCAACCCCTCACGGCCCGATGTACCCGGTTTCGTGCGGCACGGAGCGGATCGGGAACGAGAAACCTCATCGACGTGGAAATGAAACGCGCGCTTGTCGGTCCAATTGCGGTGAAACAGGAGGTCCCTCGATGACGACTCAGGACGGTGGTTTCGTTTCACGACTGCCAGGCAGGTTGGCGTGCCTACTAGGGCTTGCCCTGATGGTGGCCGGGGCCGGCGCGGGACATGCGGCTCCGGCGTCATCGCCCGCCACGGCGATCTTCGCTGGTGGCTGCTTCTGGTGCATGGAACCGCCATTCGACCGGCTCGACGGCGTCGTGTCGACAACCTCCGGCTACACGGGCGGACACGTGCCGAATCCCGGCTACGAGGCGGTCTCGTCGGGACGCACGGGGCATGCCGAGGCGGTGCAGATCGAGTACGACCCGGCGAAAGTCAGCTATGAACAGCTGCTTGACGTGTTCTGGCGCAATATCGACCCCACCGATCCCGGCGGACAGTTCTGCGATCGGGGCAGCCAGTACCGGGCGCAGATTTTCTATCAGGGCGATGAGCAACGAGCCGCCGCAGAGCGCTCGCGCGCAGCGCTCATTGCGAACAAACCGTTCGCCCAGCGGGTTGTCACTGAAATCGTTCCGGCGACGAAGTTCTATCCAGCCGAGGAATACCACCAGGACTACTACCTGAAAAATCCGCTGCGCTACAAGTTCTACCGCCATGGCTGCGGGCGCGACCGGCGCCTCGAAGCGCTGTGGGGCGCCGCGAGCAACGAGGAGACGAAGGAATGAATCGGCGACTATTTCTGGGCGGGCTGCTGGGCGTGGCGGCCACGCCCTTCGTTCGTGGCACGGGACCGGCGAGCCCTGTGCGGAATGCGGGCATCGGCAGAATCGAACGTTCCGATGCCGAGTGGCGCAAGCTGCTGACACCGGAGCAGTTCGAGGTGTTGCGTCGCGAAGGCACCGAGCCCGCCGGCAGCAGTCCGCTGAACGACGAGAAGCGCGCGGGCGAGTACGTATGCGCCGGCTGCGAGCTCGCGCTCTTCACGTCGGACATGAAATATGACAGCGGCACCGGCTGGCCTAGTTTCTTCACGACGATTCCCGGCCATGTCGAGACCAAGCGGGACTTCAAGCTGATCCTGCCGCGCACCGAATATCACTGCACGCGCTGCGGAGGGCACCAGGGCCATGTGTTCAACGACGGGCCGCAGCCGACCGGCAAGCGCTGGTGCAACAACGGTGTCGCGCTGAAATTCGTGCCGGCGGTCGGCTAGGGACTGCAGCGCGCAGGAACCCCGCGTGCACTTCAGTGACTCGTGCCTTCCTCGCGCATGGTCTTGTTCCAGACGTTGTATTTGCCGACCGGCTTCTTCATCGGGATGCGCTTCACCTCTTCGAGCGTTTGCGCGTCGTAGACGATCAGCGCCCCGTCCATTTCCCACAGACTCGCGAGCGCGTAACGGCCGTCGCGCGTGAACTCGACGTGCGCGAGCGTCTGGCCGGGAGTGGCTTTGAGTTCCCTGACGATCTCGAGCGTCTGCTTGTCGATGACCTGGAGGATGTTCTTCGCGTCACGGCTCATCATCGAATCGACAAAAGCGTAGCGGCTGTTCTCGTGGCTGCGCAGGAAGAACCCCGGGCCGCGCGTCGGGATGCGCTTGACGACGCTCCAGTCCTCGAGATCGATCACCGTGACTTCGGCCGCCTTGAGGTTCGTACTCGCCATCACCCGGCGTCCCCGCCACTCCCAAGTGATACCGGAACCGAGATGGGGCATGCCGTCGAGCGGCAGGTCGGCGATCTTGCGGCGAACGTCGAGATTGACGACCTGGCCGACGCCCTCGCGCGATGCGCCGAGCACCGTCGAGTAGTCCTGGGTGAAGAAGAAGTCGTCGAGCACCTGCGCGAGCTCGGTGCGGCGCGGGTTCAGGTAGCCGCGAACGAACGCGCCCTCGCGCAGCTTGTAGTCGTGGACGTAGCCGATCGGGATTTCCTCCGCCGCAGGGTCGTAGCTGATCTCCCAGACCTCGGGCACGTCCTTCAGCGCGGCAACGAAGGCATTGCGTGGCGTCGCTTCATAAACCGCAGAGACGCGCGAGCTGCGCTTGCCTTCGCGGTCGGTGACGTCGATCGATTTCAGCAGATTCAGGTCACCGTCGAGCAGCACCAGCGTATGCGGCAGATAGTTCGCGACGGCAACGTGCCGGCCATCTGGCGATACTGCGACGTTGCGGGTATTGATGCCGGCGCGGACTTCGGCGACGACCTTGAGGTTCCACAGGTCGTACTTCGTCACCCAGCCGTCGCGCGATCCGAAAAACACGAAACGGCCGTCCTTGGTGAACTTCGGGCCACCATGCAGCGCAAGCCGCGATGCAAAACGGTGAATCGGCTCGAACTTGTCGCCGTCGAGCACCGACACGTGGTGGTCGCCCCCTTCGACGACGACGAAGAGGTTCATCGGATCGGCATCGAACACCGGCTTTGCCGCTAGCGTCGCCGGATCGACGTGCTGGATGCGCGACGCGCGGATGTCGGCTTCGCCCCATTTTGGCGCCGGGACGACCGGCGTGTAGATCAACGCGCCGAGCGCCGCGATCTCGTCCGCTTTCAGCGTGGCGCCGAACGCCGCCATCTGGGTCGCGGCCCGGCCATCGCGGATGACCGCCAGGGCCTCTTCCTTGCGCAGGCGCGCGAGATTCTCCGGCAACAGCGCCGGCCCGCTACCGCCGAGGCGGTCGGCGCCATGACAGGAGGCGCAGTATTGCTGGTAATGACGGCTCGGCGTGTCGCTGTCGGCAGCGCGCACCGACGGGTTGAAAGCGGCGAAGGCCGCCGCAAGCAGCAGGAGAACGGCGAAAAGACGGGCTGATGGTCGGACCGCTGCCACCCGGGGGCGAAGAAAGTTCATTGCGTGTCTCGGTGGGGTCAGGCAGGACGGCGGCGGGGCACGAAAGGAGTGGTCTTGACCCGCTCGCTGCCGTAGTCGGCCGCCGTCACGCCGATCTCCTCGTCGCTGAGGTAACAGGCCGGGTCCTCGACCCACGGGTCGCCAGTGATCTGCTGCGCGCGCACGCGCGAGCTGCCGTTGCACACCGCGAGGAACTTGCATTTGCCGCAGCGCCCGCCGAGGAGTCGGGGATGGCGCTTGAGGCCCGCCATCAGCGGATTCGACAGGTCGCTCCAGATCTCGGAGAACGGCCGCTCGCGCACATTGCCGAGAGGCACATGCCACCACATCGTGTCGGGGTGCACGACACCAAGGTTGTCGATGTTCGCGACATTGACGCCGCTCGCATTACCGCCCCACTGCAGCAACTTTGCACGGATGTGCCCGGCGCGATCGGGAAACCGGCGCGCGACCCAGTGATACATGTAAACCCCGTCGGCATCGTTGTTGCCGGTAACGAATTCCTTGTCGATGCCACGCCGATGCAGATCCAGGCAGGTATCGAACAGCAGGTCCATCGCCTCGCGCGTCGTGTGGTGGTGCGCATCGTCGCCGCGGTGCTTGTTGCCGCGGCCGGCGTAGTTCAGGTGCGAGAAGTAGAACTTGTCGATGCCCTCGTCCTCGACGAGGCGCAGCAGTGCGGGCAGGTCGGTGGCGTTGTCCTCGGTCATCGTGTAGCGCACTCCGACCTTGATGCCGCGGGCCGCACACAGCCGGATGCCGCGCATCGATGCATCGAAGGCGCCCTCGAGACGGCGGAACCTGTCGTGCGTGGCACCGATGCCGTCGAGGCTCACGCCGACGTAATCGAAGCCGATCTCGTCGATCCGGTCGATATTGGATTCGTCGATCAGTGTGCCGTTGCTCGACAGGCCGACATAAAAGCCCATCTTTTTCGCGTGGCGGCCGATCTCGAAGATGTCCGGGCGCAGCAGCGGCTCGCCGCCCGAGAGGATCAGCACCGGCACGCGGAATGCCTTGAGGTCGTCCATCACCCGGAACACTTCCTCAGTCGACAACTCGCCGGGAAAATCGGTGTCAGCCGAGATCGAGTAGCAATGCTTGCAGGTGAGGTTGCAGCGCCTGATCAGGTTCCAGATCACCACTGGCCCGGGTGCGTTGCGGTGCGGCCCGGCGGGCGTGGGATGATCGAGTTCGCGGATGAAGTTCGAGATGCGAAACATGACGGGCTCTCCTGAGTGCGGCAATTACACCGGACTGCAACCCGCCGGGAAATGACGGCGGTCAAGGGGATGGCGGGCCGGAAGGCGGTCGCGCGGGCGAGAAGGACAGCAATAGGCGAAAACTGCTTTGGCCGCAATGGCCACCCCACACATCATCACGGAGCGGAGCAGAGCAGAGCAGAGCAGAGTGCCAGGATCAATCCCCGACGATGACGACGCCCTTCATTTCGGGATGGGGACCGCAGCGATATTCGAAACGTCCGGCCTGCGGAAAGACGCGCGACCATTTCTCGTCCGGGAAGAACCGCTCGGACTCTTCACCCGTCGCGTCGAACTGCACCGAATGGCTGGTCCGCCTCTCGCGGTTCATCCACGTGACTGTGTCGCCCGGCTTGATTCGCACCTCGGCCGGTTTGAAGCGGTAGTCCGAAATTTCGACGATCAGGTCGGCTGCCTGCAGGGGCGCGGAAAGACCCAGTACAAAGAGGCCACCCGCGAGGGTGGCCTGAAACATCGCACGCACGATTGTCGCTCCTGCGGCAGATGGAGGGGTAGGCGAAGTTACTGCTTGGCCGCGGTGATGTCGGCCTTCGCATCGATACCGAGCTTGTAGCCGAGCGACACGTGGTGGAAACGACCCACCGCGTTGTCGTCGTGGATCGCGAAACCGAAATTGTAAACCTTGCCGGACTCGAGGCTTACGTCACCCTCGCCCCCGCCTGACAGCTTGCGCGTAAACACGACGGACCAGTTGTTGCCCTCGAGCTTGCCATCGGCTTTCACGAGCCCTTTGCCGCCTTCCATCACGCGCTTGTCGGCAACGTGTCCGTCGAAGCCCTTCTTCTCGCCACTGCGCCACTGGATCAGGTCGTAGAACTTGCCTTCGGCCAGGGAGCCACCCTTGACATACTTCGTCTTGGTATCGGCTGCGCCCGGCATCGTGCGCGAATCCGTGTGACAGGTTGCCCAGCAGCCAGCCTGGTCCGCGAGTTCGACCTTGCCCCCGGATTCAAGCATGAAGGCGACCTTCACCGGATTCTTGTCGTCCAGCTTCGGGGCGCCCGACGCCTTCGGCTGCGTCCACGTGAAACGCAGGTAAAGGTTCTCGCCGTCGTGCGCCGCCTGCACCTTGACGGGGATGGACGGAGCCTTTCCGGCGATCGGAGCGGGCTCGATCTTCTGCCCGCTCGCCATCTTCATACCCATGTCCCCGGCTTCTTCATCGTGGCAGTCGGCGCAGCGCTCGCCTTTCTTGAGCGCCCGCGCACCGCCGTGCTCGGTTCCCTTCGTGATCCATTCGACCGGCGACACGCCAGGATAGAGCAGTGTGATGTCCTTCGCGGGAATCTTGCTCCAGTCCGCCGGTGCCGCAGCAAGTGCGCTGCCTGTGCCCAGCGTCAGGAGAGCGGTCATCGCACTCGCGATCAACGTCTTTCTCATTTTCGGTTCCTCTCGGTGGATGCTCGAAATTCGCGGCTGCCTGCCGCTCACAGGTCATCTTCCTCGGTCATGCCTTCGGGTTTGTGATGCGCGATGCCCTTGTGGCAGTCGATGCAGGTCATGCTGTCTTCGCGTGCCATCTCGTGCTGTTTGCGCGCACGCTGTTTCTGAAACTCGGTATTCATGCTGTCGAGGCTGTGGCAGTTGCGGCATTCGCGAGAATCGGACGCCTTCATCCTCTTCCACTCGTTTCTCGCCAGTTCCAGACGCTTCGCCTGGAACTTCTCGCGCGTATCGATGCTGCCCGTGAGCTTGCCCCACACTTCCTTGGATGCCTGCACCTTGCGGATCATCTTGTGCGTCCAGTCCTTCGGCACGTGGCAATCCGGACACGTCGCGCGCACACCCGTACGGTTCTTGTAGTGGATCGTTTCCTTGTATTCCACGTACACGTTGTCATTCATCTCGTGGCACGAGATGCAGAACTTTTCGGTGTTGGTCGCTTCGAGCGCAGTGTTGAAACCGCCCCAGAAGAATATGCCGACGAAAAAACCCACGACCAACAGGCCGCCGAGCGAGTACTTCACGCTCGGGCGGCGAAGACGGGCCATGAAGCCGCTGGAAGTATCTTGTTTGGAGTTGCTGTCTCGATCTGTCATGGAAATCACCCTCGTCTCCCCCCGCGCCGCGGCGCGGGGGTGTCAGCTCACGATCGACGAGGCGATCAATAAACGTCGTGCATCGTATTGAAGACGTTGAACTTCCCGGTCGGCGTGACGATCGACGGATCGGTGATGACTTTCTTCAGCTTGAGCGTCTTGTCGTCATAGACGACGATGGCCGACTGATCCGCCTTGCCGCCCCACAGCGAGATCCACACTTCGTTGCCCGCTTCGTTGTACTCCGGATGGGTCGCGCGGCGAATCGCCTTGCTTTCGGGCAAGCCGGAATCCTTCGCGACGTCCAGACGCGTCGGTGTCTTCGACAGATCGCCCATGTCGAAGACATAAACCGACTCGGCGACCTCGCGTTCCGGGTTCATCGGCGCATCGGCCCACAGGTGCGTCGACTTCGGATGCGTCTTGACGAACAGGTTGCCTGCACCCGGCATCTTCAGTTCCTGCACGACCTTCCAGTTCTGGCCCTTGTGCTTGGCATACTTGGCTTCGTCGGATGCGGTCGAAATCACCGAAATCACGTCGGCCCCGAGGTGGCCGGTCGTCCACACCGGACCGAACTGCGGATGCACGAAGTTCGCGCCACGACCCGGGTGCGGAATCTTCGCCGTGTCGATGAGCGCTGCGAGCTTGCCGGTCTTCGTATCGACCGCAGCGACCTTGTTCGACGCGTTCGCCGCGACCATGAAGTAGCGCTTGGACGCATCCCAGCCCCCGTCGTGCAGGAACTTCGCGGACTCGATCGTCGTGGTCTTCAGGTTCTTGATGTCGGTGTAGTCGACGAGCATGATCTGGCCCGTTTCCTTCACGTTCACCACCCACTCCGGCTTGATGTGCGAGGCAACGATCGACGCGACGCGCGGCTCCGGGTGGTACTCGCCGTCGACCGTCTGGCCACGCGTCGAGACGACCTTGATCGGCTCGAGCGTCTCGCCGTCCATGATCGAGTACTGGGGCGGCCAGTACGTGCCGCCGATCAGGTACTTGTCCTCATAGCCCTTGAACTTCGAGGTATCGACCGAACGCGCATCGGAGCCGAGGCGCACCGTGGCAACCGTCTTCGGCTCCTCGTACCACATGTCGATGATCGTCGTCAGGCCGTCGCGACCGACCGTGTAGACGTAGCGCCCGGATGCCGACAGCCTCGAGATATGCACCGCGTAGCCGGTATCGAGCACCTTCCAGATCTTGTGCGTATCGCCGTCGATGAGGGCGAGTTTGCCGGCGTCGCGCAGCGTAACCGCGAAAACGTTCTTCAGATTGATGTTGTTCATCTGCTTCTTCGGACGCTCGGCAACCGGAACGATCAGCTTCCAGCTGTTCTTCATGTCCTGAAGCGAGAACTCGGGCGGTACATCCGGCGTGTTCTGGATGTAGCGCGCCATCAGGTTGATCTCGTCCTTCGTCAGGATGTCGTCGTAGTTCACCATCCCGCCTTCGGTGCCGTAGGCGATGATCTTCTGCAGACGCTCCGTGCCGAGCTTGAGCGTGCCGCCTTCAGTCTTCGTGCCGTCGGCCGCGGTCTTCGTCCAGTGCGGCTCGAGGTTCTTGCCGGTCGCACCCTTGCGCAGCACGCCGTGACAGCCGGCGCAGCGCTCGAAGTAGATCTGCTTCGCCTTGTCCTTTTCCTCCTGGGTCATTTCGGGAGCAGATTGCGCCCAAACCGTGCTTACCGCCAGCGGTAGCAGCGCCAGCGCGAGAGCCTTGCCCATCCAACTCTTGTTTTGCACTTCTTTCTCCTTAAGCGACTCGGGATATGAAACAACAATGCAGCCAGTATCGATCTGATAACCGCGGGCGATCCTTGATATGCGTTAAATTTCCCTATCTCTTCTGTGGATAAAATTGCTTGACATAACAACTTCGTATCAAAACGTAAAACGCATAAGCAATTTGCAATATCCGGAATCACCCGCCGAGGCGAAACATCACGGTTTTCCCGGCCCGCGCAGGAAGCTCCTGCCCGCAGGGGGAAAGCTCACTCGCGTTCCTGCACACTTCCTGCTGCGCTACTGATCCGCAGTCCCGTTTTTTTCAGGATTGCCGACGAGAACAACACCTCGCGGCTGCGGCAGGCGCCAGGAAAGCGTGCCGCGATACGGTCCGCGATGTCGCTGATCTGCTGCCGCACCTCGTCATGGCTGCGCCCATGAACCATTGCGAACAGGTTGTACGGCCAGTCCGGCAGGCGGCGCGGACGTCGATAGCAGTGGGTGACGGCATCGAGTGCACCGATGAACTCGCCGACAGCATCGACACACTCGTCCGCGACATCCCACACGCTCATGCCATTCGCGGTGTAGCCGATCGCATAATGATTCGGTACCACGCCGATGCGACGGATGACCCCGCGCTCGAGCATGGCGCGGACGCGGCAAAGCAGTTCATCGACCGGGAGGCCGACCTCCCGGGCCACTTCGTCCCAAGGCTGCGGGACCAGCGGCAGCCCACCCTGGGTCGCGACGATGATGCGTCGCTCGATCGCCTCGTCGCAGCCGACGCCGGACGCGGCACCGGGGTTGCTTGCGTCCTGCGGGGCCGGATTTTCCCGGTGCGCTGCCATCACGCCTCCAGCTTCATTTCGACGAAATACTCCCGCTCCTTCGGAAACAGGAACACCGGCAGCCCGGTCGCGATTTCGATCCGTCTTGCCGTCGCGGCGATGCCCTGCGGGGTTTCGGTCGCCAGGACGAACCACATGTTGAGCGCGTGGTCGCGACGGTAGTTGTGCGCCACTTCGGCAAAGGCATTCACTTCGGCCGCGACGCGCTCGAAATCGGCTTCCGGCACACCGATCGCCGCGAGGCAGAACGCGCCGCCGATCCGTTCGATCTGGAACATCGGGCCGAACCGGGTCAATACACGCTGATCGAGCAGGCGCTGCAGCCGGTCGATGACCTCCTCCTGGTCGATCCCGAGCCGGACGGCGACATCGGCAAACGGGTTGCGCACCAGCGGAAAATCACCTTGCAGCATGTTGATCAGCGCCCGGTCGGTCTCGTCGAGCACCGGCGCCCGCCCCTTCGCTGTCGCCCGGCTCATGCGTCACCGTCCGCCAGATAACGCGCGCCCTGCTGCTTGAAGCGCCGGGTGCTGAACAGCACTGCGCCGGGCCAGCGATTCATGTGGTGGCGCGCGGCGATGGCTTCGCGCACTTCGAGCACCGCGTCGCGCGATTTGCCATGGATCATGCAGAACAGGTTGTACGGCCAGTCCGGCAGGACGCGGCTGCGCCGGTAGCAAAGCGTCACCGCAGGCTCGGCTGCGAGACTGCGGCCCAGTTCGCTCACCTGGTCGTCCGGGATATCCCACACGCACATCGCGTTCGCGCAAAAGCCGAGCTCATGGTGGCGCACGACGATCCCGAAACGCTTGATCAGGCCGTTTTCGAGCCACGAAGCGATCAGCTCGATGACCATCGCTTCGCTGAGCCCGACGCTGCGCCCGAGCGCGTCGAATGGCCGCGGCAGCAACGGCAGTCCGGACTGCAAGGCGACCATCAACCGGCGCTCGATGCCGGGCAGCGCACAGGCCGTCTCGCCGAGGGCCGGCAAATCGCCCGTCGCAACGCTGGCAGCGCCGCGCCCGGCACCGCCGAGATCGAAGCCGAGATCGATGTGGAATTCCTCTTCGAGGGGCAGCACGACGACCCTACAGCGGGTGTCCCGCTCGATTTCCGTGACGATCTGCCGCAATCTCTGCCCCGACGCAGCCGTGATCACGAACCACAGGTTGAGCGAGTGTTCGCGCTGGTAGTTGTGATTCACTTCCGGAACCGCGCTGACGCGGGCAGCGATCGACTCGAGCCGGGATGCGGGCGCTGCAAGCGCCGCCAACGCGCTGGCGCCGACGCGCCGCGGCGCGAATACCGCGCCCACCCGGCTGACGACGCCCGAGCGCAGCCAGTCCTGCAGCGCGGCGAGAACAGCCGGCTCGCTCAATCCGCATTCCGCCCCGATCGCGGCAAACGGTTCGGAAACAAGTGGAAACCCGCGCTGGTAGTCGTTCAGCAGGCGAAACGTGGCCGCTTCGGGTTGAACCACCCCGCGCCCGGCCATCGTCGTGGTGCACATCTGCGTGGCGCTCGTGCAGGCCATGTCCTAGAAACCCGTCCGGAATGCGCGGCTGGTGAAGAAAATGCCGCTCGGGCTGGCGGCGGGAAGCTCGGCGCGCTTGTCGCGCTTCGCGGTGCCGTAGATCACGACCTTGTTGTCGTCGCGCGCAGACACCCAGACCTCCTCGCCTTTCGGCGCGAACTCCATATGGAGAATCGCCCGGCCGGGCTGCAGCGTGTCGACGATGCTGTTCTGGATCGTATCGATCACCTGGACCCAGCCGTTGTCGGGGAAGGCGAAATTCACCCACACTTCGCGGCCGTCGGGCCTCGCCATCACGAACACCGGCTGGCTCTTGACCGGAATCCGCGCGACCTCCTTCCAGCTGCCGAGCTCGACGACCAGGACTTCGTGGCGGCCGATGGCCGGCAGATACGCCCGTCCCGCGGCAACGGCCCAGCCGCGCAGGTGCGGCATCTTGTACACCGGCAACGCCTGCTCGCCCCGGCCGTAGCCGGGCAGGATCGTGCGTACGCCCAGTTCGGGATGCCACAGGTCGAGCATCGACAGACCGTCCTCGCCGAACAGCCCGGCGATGTAGTAGCGCCCGTCGGGCGTCACCAGCGCATCGTACGGCTGCTTGCCTGACGGGTAACGCTCGGTCTTCGGATGCCCCGGATCGGACAGGTCGGTGACGCGGATTTCGTTGGCGTCGAACAGCGAATAGACGAAGCGGTTGCCCGGCAGATCGGCCAGCCCGACGACTTTCGAGCGCTTGCCGTCGGGGCCGTAGGTGGCCGGTACATCGGCGAGCAGCTCCAGCGTGCCGGCGTCGAAGGCCTTGATTCCGCCCGGTTCGTAGTTCTGCGCGACGAGGATGCGTCCGTCCTGGGAAATCGCGCCGCCGATTGCGTTGCCCGCCTGTACCACGCGGTTCGCGATCGTCGCGGTGAGGAGATCCACTTTGGTCAGGCCACCGTCGCGACCGAAAACGTAGGCGTAACGACTGTCACGTGAAAACACGACCGACGCGTGGGACAGATCGCCGAGGCCGGAAACCTGCGCGAGCGCCCGACGATGCGTCGTCTCGATGACCTGCAACTGTCCGGTCGCGCGCTCGACGACGACGCCGAGATCGCCGGTGCCGCGCAAGACGACAGGCTGTTGGGACGCGCACGCCGACAGCAGGAGCATTGAGACTGTCCATGCTGCACGCTTCATTATGCTTCCGAGCATCATCCGTCTCTCTTCATCGGGTGCCGATGCGCAGGCCGGCCAAGGTGCCATCACCGCGCGCCCACGGTCTGTTGGGTCGGCGCCGGACCGCCATCCGCGGGGAAGCCTTCGACGAGCCGTTCTACGACCCATGCGGCCTCCGATTCATCGAGGAGGCCGCGAAACGGCGGCATCGGCGTGCCGGGCCGACCATGGACAATCGTCGCCACCAGCCCCTCCGAAGGCTTGCCGCGTAGCGCCGCCGGGGTGAGGGCCGGGCCGAGGCCGCCCTGCAAAGTCAGCCCGTGGCACGATCCACAGTCTTGGCGAACCATATGCACCAGCTCGCGCTGCCGCTTGTTGTCGGGAGCAGTGTTCTGGGCGTGAACCGGGAAAACCAGCGCCGGAAGGAAAGCCGCGATCAGGATGCTTCGACAGAACACGCTCGGGTCCTCGTCAGTCCGCACTGGAAAGATTAGCCATGCCGGACGGGAGACGGGACGCCGACCTGGATCCGCTCAGCTACGGCCCGAGTATCGTACCGACATAGCCCGGACCTCCTTGATATCGGTTAATTTCCCGGACGGCAAGTAGGGATAAAGTGGCGGCGCCCGAACCTCCTGTTCGCGCCATTCGAACCGCCGCGGAGCACAGATTCGCGGCACACGCGGAGAGCCACTCATGAGCAAGCATATCGGCGGCTTCGATCCTTCGGGAGACAGTCCCGATGACCCGGCAGCAGGCAGACGGCCCGGCAAGGTGTACCTGGTCGGGGCGGGCCCCGGCGATCCGGAGCTTCTCACGCTAAAAGCGGCACGCCTGCTGTCGAAGGCGCAGGCGGTCGTCTATGATCACCTTGTCGGCGAGGGAATCCTCAACTTGGCCAATCCGGCGGCAAGGATGATCTATGCAGGCAAAGAGGCGGGATACCATTCATTGCCGCAGGACCGAATCAACGGTCTCCTGGTCGATCTCGCCCGCAGCGGGCTCGAGGTCGTGCGGTTGAAAGGGGGCGATCCATTCATGTTCGGCCGCGGCGGCGAAGAGATGGAAGAGCTGCTCGAATCCGGGATCGAGTGCGAAGTCGTACCCGGGATCACCGCGGCATGCGGGGTATCCGCCTGTACGGGCATACCCCTGACGCATCGCGACCACGCCCGCTCGGTGATCTTCACGACCGGGCATCTCAAGGACGGCACGGTCAATCTCGACTGGCCGGCGCTGGCCCGGCCGAAACAGACGGTCGTCATCTACATGGGGCTTGGCGCGCTCGACATCATTTGCCGCCAGCTGGTGGTCCACGGCCTTCCGGGCGACACGCCGGCGGCGGTTGTCCATGCGGGCACCACGAACAGGCAGATCACCGTGACCGGCCGGCTCGACCAGCTCTCGGCGACCGTGAAACGGGCACAGCTCAAGTCTCCGGCGCTGATCATGATCGGGTCGGTCGTGTCGCTGCATGCCCTGCTTGGCAATGGAACAACAATCGAGGAACTCGCGCTGACGGGGTGAGTTCCTCGACAAACAGTACCCGGCGGAGTCGTTGCGCCACGAGTTCTTCCCTGAAGGAGATCGACGATGGGTATCAAGAGGAGTCGGATCAGCGGCGTGTTCCTGCTTGCGAGCCTGCCACTCGCGATGTCACAGGTGTTCGCCCAGGCGAACACCGAAGAGCACGTCGGCGAAGAGGAGGCAAAATACCAGGCCGGCGGTTCTCCGCTGGCCGACGTCGAGATGTACCAGGACATCAATCCCGACGCGCCGAAAATCACCAAGGCCGAATTCGCGAAGGCCCAGAATATCTACTTCCAGCGCTGCGCCGGCTGCCACGGCGTGCTGCGCAAGGGCGCGACCGGCAAGCCGCTGACGCCCGACAAGACGCTCGCGGCGGGCAGCGAATACCTCAAGGTCTTCATCAAGTACGGCTCGCCCGCCGGCATGCCGAACTGGGGCACGTCGGGCGAACTCACCGACGACGAAGTCGACCTGATGGCGCGCTACATCCAGCAGTCGCCTCCGCAACCGCCCGAGTTCGGCATGGCGCAAATGAAGGAGACTTGGAAAGTCATCGTCCCGCCCGAGCAGCGGCCGAAGAAGAAGATGAACGACTACAACATCTCGAACATCTTCTCGACGACGCTGCGCGACACCGGCGAGATCGCGCTGATCGACGGCGACACGAAGAAGATCATCAATATCGTCAAGACCGGCTACGCGGTGCACATCTCCCGCATCTCGGCATCCGGCCGTTACCTGTTCGTGATCGGGCGGGATGCGAAGATCAACATGATCGACCTGTGGATGGAGAAGCCGGACAACGTCGCCGAGATCCGCATCGGCCTCGAGGCCCGCTCGGTCGACACCTCGAAGTACAAGGGCTACGAGGATAAATACGCGATCGCCGGCGCGTACTGGCCGCCGCAGTTCGTCATCATGAACGGCGACACGCTCGAGCCGCAGAAGATCGTCTCGACCCGCGGCCTCACCGTTGATACGCAGGAATACCACCCCGAGCCGCGCGTCGCCGCAATCGTCGCGTCGCACTTCAAGCCGGAGTTCGTCGTCAACGTCAAGGAAACCGGCAAGACGCTGATGGTCGACTACTCCGACATCCAGAACCTGAAGACGACCGAGATCGGCTCCGCGCGCTACCTGCACGACGGGGGCTGGGACGCGTCGAAGCGCTACTTCATGGTCGCAGCGAACCAGTCGAACAAGATCGCCGCGATCGATGCGAAGGAGGGCAAGCTCGCCGGGCTCATCGACGTCGGCAAGATCCCGCACCCGGGCCGTGGCGCGAACTTCACGCATCCGAAGTACGGCCCGGTGTGGGCGACGGGCCACCTCGGCGACGACACGATTGCGCTGATCGGCACCGACCCGAAGAACCACAAGCAGTACGCCTGGAAGATGGTCGACACGCTGAAGAGCCAGGGCGGAGGGTCACTGTTCATCAAGACGCATCCGAAGTCGAAGCATTTGTACGTCGACAACCCGCTTCATCCTGACGCGAAGGTCAGCCAGACGGTCGCGGTGTACGACCTCACGAACCTGCAGGCCGGTTCGAAGGTGTTGCCGATCGCCGAATGGGCCGATCTGAAGGACGACGGCGCGAAGCGGGTCGTGCAACCGGAGTACAACAAGGACGGTAATGAAGTGTGGTTCTCGGTGTGGTCGGCGAAGGACAAGGAGTCCGCGATCGTCGTCGTCGACGACAGGACGCTCGAACTGAAGAGCGTGATCAAGGATCCGAAGCTGATCACGCCGACCGGGCACTTCAACATCTATAACACCCAGCACGACGTGTACTGAGTTTCGCGGCGGCGGGTGCCGCCGACCGTGAAACACAGACGGCCAGCTTCACGCTGGCCGTTTTTTCAGCCCTCCGCGCCGATCATTTGCGCAGGCGCCTCACGATGAACAGAATGATGATTGCGCCGACGACCGCGCCGATGAAGCCGGCGGGCTCCCCCGGCCGGTACAGGCCGAAGAATTGCCCGCCGTACGTCGCAAGCATCGCCCCCGCGACGCCAAGCAGCGTCGTCATGATGATCCCGAGGCCATCCTTGCCAGGATGCAGCAGGCGTGCAAGGAGTCCGACGATGAAGCCGATGATGATGGTCCCGATGACCGACATTAGCGTATCTCCTTGATGTTCAGACTTCGGGCCAGGCGGCAAGGAACTGCTTCCAGTGCGGCGCGTCGATGCGCGCAAGCGCTTCGCGCACGACTGCGAGTTCGGCGGCGTGCGACGCCGCATCGAGCTGACCGCGCATGCGCTGAAAACCCAGATACACCAAGTAAGTGTTAACGACATCGGTTTCGCAGTAATCGCGGATTTCCGCGGCGCGCCCGTCCTGCCACGCGGACCACACCGCGGAACCGTCCATGCCGAGCTTGCCGGGAAACCCCATCAGCTTCGCCATCTCGTCGAGCGGTGCGTTCGCGCGCGGCTGGTACAGCGCGAGCAGATCCATCAGGTCGAGGTGCCGGCTGTGATAGCGGCCGATGTAGTTGTTCCACTTGAAATCGCGCGAATCCTGGTAATCCCCTTCGCCCTGGTCCCAGTACCGCGGCGCCGACACGCCGTGTTTCAGACCGCGGTAATGCAGCACTGGCAGGTCGAAACCGCCGCCGTTCCACGACACGATCTGCGGCGTGAAGCGTTCGATGCCGTCGTAGAAGCGCTGGATGATCTCGCCTTCCGTGCAGTCCGGTGCGGACAGCGAGAACACCCGGAACTGGGAGGTGTCTCGCAGCACGCACGAAATCGTCACGACGCGCTGCAGGTGATGCTGCAGGAAGTCGCTGCCGTTGGCCGCCCGCCGCTGCTGGAAAGCGAACTCGGCGACTTCGTAATCGTCGAGGTCGTCGGGCAGATCGTTGAGCACGCGGATGCCTTCGACGTCCGGGATGGTCTCGATATCGAAGACGAGGACCGGCATCACTTGCGCACCCAGCTGCCATCGCGCTGGATCCACCAGCCCAGCTGGGCGCGGTCGATCCAGCGCCGTGCGAACGTGGCGCGCACATCCGCCTCCCACTCGGGATGGCCATTGGCGCGCGCAATCTCGCGGTAGAGGGCCGCGCGATCGGCGTTTTCAGCAGCGACCAGCGCGTTCGCCTGGCCACGCTGCGCGAGCGGGACGCCGGAGGCATCGCGCAGGGCGACATTGCCGTCGGCTGCCAGCCCGACGGCGCCCGACGCATACAACGGCGCGAGCTTCGCATGACGCTGCTGCATCGACTGCTTGAGCGCCGCGATCGCCGGCGTGTCGATTTCGATGTTCCCCTGCGCGAGCACCAGTCCGGCAAAGCCGAGCAGCAACACGGCGATCCAGCCGCGAAATTTCGTTATCGGATTCGTCATCGCATTCATTTCGTCTCCCCATCCGGCTGCGGTCGGATCGTCGGCGTCTCGCCTTCGCCCAGTTGCCAGACGTCTTCGATGATGCGATCGGCGGCTTTTTCCGCGGCCGCAGCGGGAAAATAAATATTGATCGTCACGCAGGCGCTGGCGATCGCCACTACGGCACCGAGCACAGCGACTCTGGGGAATGCGGTCATCCGGCCTCCTGTTCCTGCCCGCGGCGAGCCGGGCCTGTTGCGGCGAAGCCGCGAATTCCGACTGCTACTGGATGACGGGAGGCGTGTTCGACGCGATCACCCGCTGCAGGCGGTCGATCAGCTCGTTCCAATCGACGCGCCGATTGTAGCCGATGACATTCAACGCGGGGATGCCGCCGCCACGTACGATGTAGTAGCCGTCACCGGGCGCGCTGTGGTCATCCAGACCGTCCATGCGGCATACGCCGTCGCGCAGGACGCAGGAGATGCCGATCTCGCGGTAGCCGAACGTCTCGAACAAGCCGAGCAGCCCGCGCTGCAGCGCGGCCACCGCACCTGGCCCGCCGAGCGCGCTGATGTTCTGCACCGCACGCTGGCTGATCCGCCGCGGATAGTTTCCGGGGCTGCTGACGACATGGGCATCGAAGCGCACCGGCCGCCAGCGCGCAAGTTCCAGCCCGAGCACGTCCGCGTCGACAAAGCCGGACACGCTGCCGAACGAGAAGGCTTCGGTCAATTGCGCGAGGTCGAGGTGGCGCGCCTGGACGTCGGCGTAGAGATGCGACGCGACGCCGAACGGTTCGAACAGTTGCAGCCGCGTCGCCTGCAGGTAGCCGTCGAACACCGAAATCACCAGAGCGCCGTCGAGCGAGACTTCACCGGGCGCGACGCGCAGCCCCGGCAACGACGCGGTCAGCACGCCGGACATCGCAGGCAGGCCGACCGCCTCGGCGAGCAGCGCCATCGATATCGGCTCGACGACCGCGGCGCCGCTGCCATGCCAGCCCGCCGCATCGCGCGCGAGCGCCAGCCGCTCGAGCACCAGCGCTCCGTCGAGCACCGGGATCGCGACGCGGTCGACGTCGACGCCTTTCCCGTCGAGCCGTGCGACAAGTTCGAAGGCGCCCAGCGCGAGCTTCTGCCAGCGACCGCCGCCGACTGCCAGTCGCGCTTCGGTGCGAGCCTCGGCGCGCCAGGGCATCACGCCGGTCAGCGGACCGAAACTCAGTTCCTTGTCACTCAGGCCGAAGCCGGCCTCGTCGAATGCAAAGTCCACCGCGGTCGGCACCCCCTCTTCGAGTGTCGCCGCGGCGCTGACGTGACCCGAGAACCGTAGCTGGTCCGTTACGGCCGGCGCAAACGCCGGTGCGAGATAGCGCGGACCGACCACCGCGAGATCGGCGTCGGCGACCGAAAACGCCAGGCTTCTCACCACCAGGGGTTGCAGACCGATCTCGGCGTTCGCGGCGATCGTGCGCACGCCTTCGAGTTCGAGCCGCGCGCGCGCCACCGTGAGCACCTCCGCTTCGAGCCGCCCCGCCGCCTCGACAGCCGGACCGGCCACGAGGTACAGCGGATGTAGATATGCCTCGCCTGCGTTCCACGCCACGCGCCCCTGCCAATCCCATCCGGCGGGCCCGCGCCGCGCCCCCAGATTGATATCCAGGCCCAGTCCTTCCCCCGCCCGCAGCCCATCCGCCTGCGCAAATCCGCCGCCTTCGAGCTTGCCCGACACACGGATGCGGGCGCCGTCGCGCGTCGGGGAATATTCGATGCGACCGACGAGCCGCCCCGCCGCATTCCAGCTTGCCAGATCGAGAAGCTCCCCCAGCCGCGCGACGGCAAGCCCTGCAAGCGACGCGACGATTCGGCCATCCGGGCGCATCACGATGTTGATCGCTTCGCGGCCGGGCATGCGGAGATTGAGTTCGCCGCTCTTGTTCCGTGTGTCGAAGTGCAGGTCGATGGTCGCACGCTCGAACAGGCCCGGCACGGTCAACATGCCTCTCCGGCAGCGGACCACAGCACGTTCGAGGCGAAAGGCGGGGCAACGGATCGTGACGTTCTGCCAGTCGCGCTTGCCGATCGCGAAGCGTTCGATTGCCAGTTCGGCCGCCTCGCCTTCGTCACCGAGACGGACGCGCAGGCCATCGATGACGAAAACAGGATGCGTGAGGCGGCCCAGGTCGAGTTGCAGGGCCCGCGCTCCGGCAAACCCTGACCACGCCAGGATCAAAAGAAGAAAAGCCAGGCGCATCATGCGCCGGCCGGAACGGAGCTCAGCCCGGAAACACGCCGGTCGACAGGTACCGGTCGCCACGATCACAGATGATGGACACGATCACCGCATTTTCCAATTCGGCAGCAATGCGGACCGCGACGTGCATCGCGCCACCAGAGGAGATCCCGGCAAAAATACCTTCCTCGCGCGCCAGACGCCGCGTCATTTCCTCGGCATCGGCCTGGCTCACGTTTTCGAGCGCATCGACCCGCGGTTTTTCGTAGATTTTCGGCAGATAGGCCTCGGGCCACTTGCGGATGCCCGGGATCTGCGAGCCCTCGTCGGGCTGGCAGCCGATGATCCGGACCGCCGGATTCCTTTCCTTCAGAAAGCGGGAGCAGCCCATGATCGTCCCGGTCGTGCCCATGCTGCTGACGAAATGCGTGATCCGGCCGCCCGTCTGCTCCCAGATTTCGGGACCGGTCGCTTCGTAATGAGAGAGCGGATTGTCGGGATTCGCGAACTGGTCGAGAATGATCCCCCTGCCTTCGTCGCGCATCCGCTCGGCGACGTCCCGGGCCATTTCCATGCCGCCGTCGCGTGGTGTCAGCACGAGCTCGGCGCCGAACGCCCGCATTGTCTGACGCCGCTCGACGCTCTGGTTTTCCGGCATCACGAGAATCATCCGGTAGCCGCGCATCGCTGCCGCCATCGCCAGCGCGATCCCGGTGTTGCCACTGGTCGCCTCGATCAGCGTGTCGCCGGGGCGAATGTCGCCGCGCGCTTCCGCATGCACGATCATCGACAGCGCCGGCCGGTCCTTTACCGACCCGGCGGGGTTGTTGCCTTCGAGCTTCGCCAGAATGACGTTGTTGCGGCCCGCGCCGATGCGCTTGAGGCGCACCAGCGGCGTGTGGCCCACATAGTCTTCAAGCGTTTTGTAGTCCATATCCCTGTGGTCCGGTCTGATTTCGATGGGCCGATAGTAAGCGTGGAGCCCGTCCGCGCAAACCCGCGGGGCGGCATAAGCTTATATCGGCAATCGTTCTGGAACGGGGACTTAGCGCCGTCCGATGCCGTAGTATTCGAGGCCGACCCGTGCCATGACCGACGGCTCGTACATGTTGCGCCCGTCGAAGACCACCGCGTGCCGCAGCATCTGCTTGATCCGGATGAAATCGGGGCTGCGGAACTCCTTCCATTCGGTGACGATGATCAGCGCATCAGCACCTTCGAGGACCTCCATCGGCCGCTCGGCATACGCCAGCCGCGGTTCGTCGCCGAAGATGCGCCGCGCCTCGTCCATCGCGACCGGATCGTAGGCAACGACCGTAGCGCCACGGCGCAGCAACTCGGCGACGATTATCCGGCTCGGGGCGTCCCGCATGTCATCGGTGTTGGGCTTGAAGGCGAGTCCCCACAGTCCGAAATGGCGACCTGACAGGTCCTCGCCGAACCGGGCGACGACCTTGTCGACGAGACGCAGCTTCTGCGCCTCGTTGGCCGCCTCGACGGCGTTCAGGATCAGCAGATCATGTCCGCGCTCGTTGCCGGTGTTGATCAGCGCCTTCACATCCTTCGGGAAGCACGAACCGCCGTAGCCGCATCCGGCGTAGAGAAAGTGCCAGCCAATGCGCGGGTCCGAGCCGATGCCCTGGCGCACCAGTTCAATGTCCGCACCGAGCGTCTCGGCGAGATTCGCCAGTTCGTTCATGAAGCTGATGCGGGTCGCAAGCATCGCGTTGGCGGCATATTTCGTCAACTCGGCGCTCCTGACATCCATCACCAGCATCTTTTCGCGATTGCGCTGAAACGGGCCGTACAGTTCGCGCATCAGATCGATCGCGCGCTCGTCGCCCGCACCGACGATGATCCGGTCCGGGCGCATGAAGTCATCGACCGCCGCGCCTTCCTTCAGGAACTCCGGGTTCGACACGACACTGAACGGGAAACCGGCTTCGCGCGCCGCCAATTCCGCGACGATCGCCTCGCGAACGCGGTCACCTGTACCGACCGGGACCGTCGACTTGTTGACGACGACGCGATAGTCGTCCATGTGCTTGCCGATGTTTCGCGCCGCCGCAAGCACGTACTTCAGATCCGCCGACCCATCCTCGTCCGGCGGCGTCCCGACCGCGATGAACTGCACCGTTCCGTGGCGCGCCGCATATTCGGCGTCGGTGGTAAAAAACAGCCGTCCGGCATCGACATTGCGGCGCACGATCTCCAGCAGCCCCGGTTCGTGGATCGGGATTCCGCCGTCCTCGAGTATGCGGATCTTGGCCGGATCTACATCCAGACACAGCACATCGTTGCCGACGTCCGCGAGGCAGGCGCCACTGACGAGTCCGACATACCCGGTACCCACGACGGTGATTTTCATGAATCGTCCTCAATCGGAAGAAACAACAAACCGGCGGGCGATCCGCGCGCGACCGGCGACACATGTCATCGGCGCTTACGGCGCGAGATCGTATTCTTCCGTGCGGCGCGGAGGATACGTTTCCCAGCCGCCGCACGCGGGGCAACGCCACTGGAACTGGCGCGCCTTGAACCCGCATTCGGCGCAACGATAACGCGCGACCCGGCGGGTGTGACCATGGATTAACTGTTTTACAAGTTCGATGTCGCTGCGCTGCTCGGCCGGCGCATTCAGCAATGCGGCTTCGAGCAACTTGTCGAGCCCGAGAAGCGTCGGATTGCGGCGCAGCTCTTCCCTGACGAGGTCATAGGCTGCGCGCGACCCCTCCTTTTCGAGCTCCCAGTGGAACACCTCGTCGAGGAGATCGAGCGACGAATGACGCTCGAGCCACGAGCGCAGCAACGTCTGCCCCTGCTCGACCCGGTCGAGCCGCCGGTGGGCGTCCATGATGCGTTCGGCGACCAGCGCAAGGTAGACCGGGTCCTGGCTCTCGACGCGCTTCCACACTTCGATGGCCTCGTCGTAGCGCTTCTCCGCCGCCATGAGATCGCCCAGGACGATACTCGCGCGGACACACCGCCGGTTGATCGCGAACGCCTGGTCGAGATGGCGCCGCGCTTCGTCGTTCCGCGAGCTTGCAAGGGCGAGGGTCGCCAGTTCGCAATAGAAATTCGCGACTTCCTTGCGCCACAGGACGCTCTCGTGATCCGGCAGGGCCTTTGCCGCCTCGATCGCCTTTGCCCAGTCCTTTTCCTGCTGGTAGATCTCGAGCAGAAAACGCACCGCAGTGTCATTGAGGCGTGTGTTCCGAAGCTTCAGGAACACCGCCTCGGCGCGGTCCAGCAACCCGGCCTTCAGATGATCCTGGCCGAGCTCGGCGAGCGCCTGAAGGCGTTGCTCATCGGAGAGGTCCTCGCGGTCGACGAGGCTCTGGTGCATGCGGATCGCGCGATCGGTCTCGCCGCGGCGTCGAAACAGGCTTCCCAGCGCGAAATGCAGCTCGATCGTTTGTGGATCGAGCTTCACTGCTTCGATGAATGCATCGATCGCCTTGTCCTGCTGTTCATTGAGAAGAAAGTTCAGACCCGACAGGTACGAACGCGGCAGCGCGCGCGATTCATGCACCACCTGACGTATGTCGATGCGGGCGGCCAGCCAGCCCAGTGCAAAAAAAAGCGGTAGCGCCAGAAACCACCAGAATTCGATTTCCATCGCTCAAAAAGTCTCCGGCGCCTGCACTTCGGCCGCGCTCGGAATCGGGGTAGCCGGACGATCACGCGTGGCGCGATCGAGTTGGCGCCGCAAACGTCCGATCTCGCGGCGCTGACGCAGCAACGAGCCGAAAGTCGCGGTCACGCCGAGCAGGGCGCCCGCGGTGAATGCAACGAGGATGACGAACACCAGCGGCAGTTGCCAGCTGCTGCCGAAAAAGAAATGCAGGCTCACGAGGTGGTCGTTCTTCACTGCGAAACCGAACAGCAGAAAGAACAGCAGGAGCCGGATGATCCACATTACGACGCGCATGGGATGAATTATCTCCGAGCGAGGGGCAAAAAAGAAGGCGGCTCGCGCCGCCTTCCCGGACATTCATGATGCAGACCCGATCGCCGCGCAGCTCATCCGGCGATATCGACGCGCTCGCGTAGCTCTTTGCCGGCCTTGAAGTGGGGCACGTACTTTTCCGGAACCAGAACCTTGTCCCCGGATTTCGGATTACGCCCCACCCTCGGCGGTCGATAGTTCAATGCAAAGCTGCCAAATCCCCGGATCTCGATGCGATCCCCGCGCGCAAGCGCTTCCGACATCGCATCGATCACCATCTTGACCGCGTAATCGGCGTCTTTTGCGACCAGCTGTGGAAAACGCGCAGCCAGCCTCGCAATCAGCTCCGATTTGGTCATATCCAACCGGATTTACTGCTTCTGCTCGTTGAGCTTGGCCTTCAGCAGCGCACCAAGGTTCGTGGTACCGCTGGCTGCGGAACTGTCCGATGCAAACTTCTGCATCGCGTCGCTCTGCTCAGCCTGGTCCTTCGCGCGGATCGACAGGTTGATCGAACGCGTCTTGCGGTCGACGTTGATGATCATGACCTCGACTTCCTGGCCTTCCTTCAGCACGGTTGTCAAGTCATCGACACGATGTGCAGCAGCTTCCGAAGCCCGCAGGTAGCCTTCGACATCCTCGTTCAGCGCGATCACCGCACCGCGCGCGTCGACCGATTTCACGGTGCCGCCGACGATGCTGTTCTTCTCGTGTGTCGCGATGAAATTCGTGAACGGATCGCCTTCGAGCTGCTTCACGCCGAGCGAGATGCGCTCGCGCTCGACGTCGATCGCCAAGACGACAGCCTCGACTTCGTCGCCCTTCTTGAAGCGGCGCACGGCCTCTTCGCCGGTGTCGCTCCATGACAGGTCGGACAGGTGCACCAGACCGTCGATGCCGCCGTCCAGACCGATGAACACACCGAAATCGGTGATCGACTTGATCTGGCCGCGAACCTTGTCGCCCTTCTTATGGTTGATCGCGAAATCGTCCCACGGGTTGGACATGCACTGCTTCATGCCGAGCGAGATGCGGCGGCGGTCTTCGTCGATCTCGAGAATCATCACTTCGACTTCGTCGCCCAGCTGGACAACCTTCGTCGGATGGATGTTCTTGTTGGTCCAGTCCATCTCGGAGACGTGCACCAGGCCCTCGATGCCCTGCTCGACTTCGACGAACGCGCCGTAGTCGGTGATGTTCGTAACCTTGCCGAACAGGCGGGTGCCCTGCGGGTAGCGGCGAGCGATGCCGACCCACGGATCTTCGCCCAGTTGCTTGAGGCCCAGCGAGACGCGGTTCTTTTCCTGGTCGAACTTCAGCACCTTGGCGTCGATCTCGTCGCCGACGTTGAGCACTTCGGACGGATGACGCACGCGGCGCCACGCCAGATCGGTGATGTGCAGCAGGCCGTCGATGCCGCCGAGGTCCACGAACGCACCGTAGTCGGTGATGTTCTTGACGATACCCTTGACGACCGTGCCTTCCTTGAGGTTCGCCAGCAGCTTTTCACGCTCTTCGCCCATTGTCTCTTCGAGCACCGCGCGGCGGGACACGACGACGTTGTTGCGCTTGCGGTCGAGCTTGATGACCTTGAACTCGAATTCCTTGCCTTCGTACGGCGACGTGTCCTTGACCGGACGCATGTCGACCAGCGAGCCCGGCAGGAACGCACGGATGCTGTTGGTCATGACCGTCAGGCCACCCTTGACGCGACCCGAAATCAGGCCCTTCACCAGGGAGCCTTCGTTGAGCGCCTTTTCCAGATCGTTCCAGGCTGCGATCCGCTTCGCCTTCTCGCGCGACAGACGGGTTTCACCATAGCCGTCTTCCAACGCGTCGATGGCGACGTGGACGAAGTCACCGACCTTGACTTCGAGTTCGCCGCGGTCATCACGGAACTCTTCGATCGGCACATAGCTCTCGGACTTCAGGCCGGCATTCACGACGACAAAGTTGTGGTCGATGCTCACGACCTCGGCGGTGATTACCTCGCCGGAGCGCATCTCCTGACGCGCAAGACTTTCTTCGAACAGGTCGGCAAAACTTTCCTGGAAATCGGAAACGGGGGTGGCAGTGGTCATAAAGAGTGAAGGTCCAAAAACCGCCCGAAAGCGGCTACCAGTAGAGGATTGAAAATCAGAAAACAAACTCTTGCGAGTCTGTTTCCCGCCTGCGGGAACGATCTAAGAGCGGACCCGGTCGAGCACGAAACCGACCGCCTGCTCCACATTGACTTCCGTCGTATCCAGGAGCACCGCATCCGGCAATTTCTTCAAAGGAGCGACAGTGCGGGCGGCATCGCGCGCATCCCGTTCGTGAAGATCCTTTAAAAGACTTTCCATGCTAGCACCCATTCCTTTCTCCATCAACTGCTTATAGCGCCGCTGCGCGCGTGCCTCGACAGTCGCGGTGAGGAATATCTTGACTGTCGCGTCCGGGAAAACGACCGAACCCATGTCGCGCCCTTCCGCAACGAGTCCGGGCGCACGACGGTAATCGCGCTGGCGATCGAGCAGGGCAGCACGCACCGCAGGCAATGCCGCCACCTGCGAGGCGCCGACCGAACATCTTTCGGTGCGAATAGCGTCGGTGACGTCCTCGTCGTCGAGCATCACTTGCGCTGCGCTGAAGCGGGCCGGCAACCGGGCAGCGAGCGCCGCGAGCGCCGGTTCATCGTCTAATGAAAGCTCCGAACGCATTGCCGCGAGCGCGACCAGGCGGTACAGCGAACCGCTGTCGAGGTAGTGGTAGCCCAGCGCGGCGGCGACGCGCGCTGCGACCGTGCCCTTGCCGGAGGCCGACGGTCCATCGATCGCGACGACCGGGACAGGCCGGGTGATGCTGGCGAAACACTCGAAATAGGTCGGGAAAGTCTTATTCACGCATTTCGGATCATTGATGCGTACGCGGCAGCCGCCCAGGCTCACCAGCGAGAAGCACATCGCCATGCGGTGGTCATCGTAGGTGTCGATCGCGGCCGGCACGAGCTTCGCAGGCGGCGTGACGCGCAGGAAATCCGCGCCCTCCTCCACTATGGCGCCGACTTTGCGCAATTCTTTCGCCATCGCGGCGATGCGGTCAGTTTCCTTGACCCGCCAGCTTGCAATATTGCGCAGCGTGCACGAACCGTCGGCAAACAGCGCCGCGACGGCGAGCGTCATCGCAGCGTCGGGAATATGGTTCAGGTCGAGGTCGAACGCCTTCAGCCGCCCGCTCTCCGGCGCGCGCGCTTCGATCCAGTTATCGCCGATGTCGACCCGCGCGCCGAGTTCGGCGAGCGCCTCAGCGAAGCGCACGTCGCCTTGGATGCTGCTGCGGCCCACGCCTTCGACGCGAACCGGCCCGCCCCCGATCGCACCCGCGGCAAGAAAGTACGAAGCCGACGAGGCGTCCCCTTCGACGAACACCCTGCCGGGGCTGCGGTAGCGGGCACCGCTGGGAACGATAAAACGTGTCCACCCCTCACGCTGCACCTCGACGCCGAAGCGGGCCATCAGATCGAGCGTGATCGAGATGTACGGCTTCGAGATCAGTTCGCCGACGACTTCGATCGTGGTCCGGGTTCCGGTGAGCGGCAAGGCCATCAGCAGCGCGGTGAGGAACTGGCTCGAAACGTCGCCGCGCACGCGCAGCACGCCGCCAGGACGAATCGTGGCGGGCAGGATATGCAGCGGCGGGAAGCCTTCGATACCGAGATAGCGCACGTCCGCACCGATCTGCCGCAGGCCGTCGACGAGATCGCCGATCGGCCGCTCATGCATCCGCGGCACCCCCGTCAGGCGGTATTCGCCGCCCGACAGCGCGAGCGCGGCAGTCAGAGGACGGAACGCCGTGCCGGCATTGCCCAAGAACAGGTCTGCGGCCTTGACCGGAAAGGGCCCGGCGACGCCGTCGACCCGATAGTGGTCGCTGTCGCCCTCGCGTGCCCACGAGACGCCCAGCGTGCGCAGCGCGTCGAGCATCCGCTCGACGTCGTCGGAGGCGAGCAGGTCGCGGATTTCCGTGCGTCCCTCGGCCAGGGCGGCAAGCAGCAAAGTGCGGTTCGAGATGCTCTTCGAGCCCGGCAGACGCACCCGCCCCGTGGCATCGAGCATCGGCGGAAGGTCGAGAAAGTCTATGGTCATTCAGGCGTCGGAACAGCGTTGGGGGCGGTGGAGAATTGCTCGGCCCACGCGTTGCGGGCGTGGCGCGCCTCGGCGAACAGTTGCTCGAGCCGGTCGCCGTCAGCGGACAAGAGCAGCGCCCGAAGGTATGCTAGCTCGGCAAGATACTGGTCCAGTTCGCCCAGCAGCGCCTGCCTGTTTGCGATGCAGATATCCCGCCACATCTCCGGATGGCTGCCCGCAATGCGCGTGAAGTCGCGGAAGCCGCTCGCGGCGTACCCGAACAGCTGTTCGGCGTTCGGCCGTCCGGCAAGGTCGTGCACCAGCCCGAACGCCAGCAGATGTGGCAGGTGACTGACCGCGGCGAACACCCGATCGTGCTCTTGCGGTGGCATCTCGTACATCAGCGCCCCGCACGCCTCCCACGCCTCGCGCACGCGCAGCACCGCGCCCGGCTCGTTTTCCGGCAGCGGCGTGACGACGACTTTCCTGCCGTCGTACAGGCCGGCGAATGCCGCCTCGACACCACTGCACTCGGCGCCGGCGATCGGGTGCGCCGGGACAACGTACGGCAGATGGCCGGGAAGATGGCGGTAGATCGCCTCGATGACGTCGCGCTTGGTACTGCCCGCGTCCGTGACTACCGTTCCCGGCGCCAGATGTGGCGCCATCGCCGCCATCACCGCATCCATCTGCCCGACCGGGGTGGCCAGCAGGACGAAATCGGCGCCGTCCAGCGCGTCGGCCCAGCCGGCGGCCGCCTTGTCGATGACTCCCAACGCCACTGCGCGGGCAAGCGATGCCGGCCTGCGGCCGATCCCGACGATACGCCTGACAAGTCCGGCCCGGCGCAGCGCCAGCGCGAACGAACCGCCAATCAGGCCGACGCCGCAGACGACCAGCTTGTCGATCATGACCATTGCCTGCACCTTGCCTGTTTCATGCGAGCGCCTGCCGGAGGGCGGTGATGAAGCGGGCGTTTTCTTCGGGCAGGCCGATCGAAACACGCAGCCATTCGGGCATACCGTAGCCGCCGATCGGCCGCACGATGACGCCTTGTTTCAGCAGCGCCAGATTCACCGCCGCTGCATTGCCGACCCTGAACGTGACGAAATTGCCCGCCGACGGAATCCATTCCAGCGCGAGTTCGGCCAGCGCCTCGGTAATCTGCGCCATGCCGCGCCGATTGACGTCGGCACTGCGGGCGAGAAATTCCTCGTCGGCGAGCGCAGCCGTCGCCGCCGCGAGCGCCACGCTGTTGACGTTGAACGGCTGGCGGACGCGGTTCATCAGGTCGACGACATCGGGGTGCCCGATGCCGTAGCCGACGCGCAGGCCCGCCATGCCGTATGCTTTCGACATAGTGCGGGAAACGAGCAGGTTCGGAAAGCGGGGCAACCACGAGAGGCTGTCGTAACGCTGCTGTTCGGACAGGTATTCGGTGTAGGCCTCGTCCAGCACGACGAGCACATCGGACGGCACCCGGGCGAGGAAAGCCTCGAGCTCGCTGCCGTCGACGAAGGTGCCGGTCGGATTGTTCGGATTCGCAATGAACACGATCCGCGTGTCGGTCGCGACCGCGGCTGCCATTGCGGCCAGATCGTGTCCGTAGGCCCGCGCCGGCACCTCGATGCCACGCGCGCCCATTGCGTTGGTCGCGAGCGGATAGACGGCGAATGCGTGCCGCGAGAACACTGCAGAACTGCCGGGGGCGAGGTACGCATGCGCGGCGAGCTCGAGGACGTCGTTCGAGCCGTTGCCGAGCACGATCTGGTCGGGCTGCACGCCGAAGCGCGCACACAGCGCCGCCTTCAGCTCAAAGCCATTGCCGTCCGGATAGCGCTCGATGTCGACGAGCGCCGCCACCGCGGCTTCCTTGGCCCGCACGCTCATGCCGAGCGGGTTCTCGTTGGACGCCAGCTTGACGATGCTGGCCTCGGGAATCCCCATTTCCCGCGCCAGTTCCCCGATCGGCTTGCCGGGCGGATAGGGCGTGATTGCATGGATGTAATCGGGGGCCTTGCTGGCTACGCTCATTGCGATCTCCTGATTGTCGTTGCCGCGCCGGTCAGATCACCGCCACCGGATAGGATCCCAACACCTTGACGAACCCTGCACGTTCGTTGAGTTCCTTCAAGGCCGCGGCCACCTCCGGGTCTTCGCGGTGCCCTTCGATGTCCATGTAGAACACGTACTCCCACAATCCGCCGCGCGCCGGACGGGATTGCAGCTTGCTCATGCTGACACCGTGCTTCGCCAGCGGTTCGAGCAATGCATGCATCGCGCCCGGCCGGTTCGGCGCCGAGCACACCAGCGAGGTCTTGTCCTGGCCGGAGCGGTCCGCGTCGTGGTGCGCGATAACGAGAAAGCACGTGGTGTTGTTCGGATCGTCCTCGATGTTCGCGGCCAGCACGTCGAGGCCGTACAGTTCGGCGGCCGCCTCGCCTGCGATCGCGCACGATTCGGGATCTTCCGCCGCCAGCCGCGCCGCCTCGGCATTGCTCGCGACCGGCACGCGCGAAAGGGACGGCAGGTTGCGGTTCAGCCACTCGTGGCACTGGGCGAGGGATTGAGCGTGCGAATACAGCCGTTTGAGCGCGCCGACGCCGGCAGCTTTCGACAGCAGGTGTTGATGGATCCGCAGCTTGACTTCACCGCAGATCTGCAACGGATTCTCGAGCAGCAGGTCGAGCGTGCCGCCGACCACACCCTCGGTCGAGTTCTCGACCGGGACGACGCCGTAGTCGACATTGCCGGCTTCGACCGCGCGAAAGACCTCATCAATCGTCGACGTCGGCACGAAGTTCGGCGCCGAGCCGAAATGCTTGCGCGACGCGCTCTCCGAAAAGGTGCCCGCCGGCCCGAGGTAGGCGACCCTGAGCGGCCGTTCGAGCGCGAGACACGCCGACATGATTTCGCGGAAGATCCGCTGCACCGCCAGATCCGGCAACGGCCCTGGATTGGCAGCGCCGAGGCGGCGCAGCACCTGCGCCTCGCGCTCGGGGCGATATACGTTGCCCTGCTTGATCTCGCCGACGCGCTGCGCGTTGCGGGCGCGTTCTGCGAGACGGACGAGGATTTCCTCGTCGAGGCGGTCGATGTTCTTCCTGAGGTTCAGCAGTTCGTCACTCATGCTCGCCCTTTCAGCCGTCCGTGTTCAACCGTTTCGCGCGGAAAAATCCCGCATGTAATCAACCAGCGCCTGCACTCCGGCGAGCGGCATCGCGTTATAGATCGAGGCGCGCATCCCGCCGACCGACTTGTGCCCCTTGAGCTGGGTCAGCCCGGCGGCCTTCGCCCCGGCAAGGAAAGCGTCGTTGAGCGCGTCGTCACGCAGCAGGAACGGGATGTTCATCCGCGAGCGGCTGTCGTGCTCGACGCGGTTGTCGTAAAAATCGCTGGCGTCGAGAAAATCGTAGAGCAGGTCCGACTTCGCGATGTTGTTCGCCTCGACCGCCGCGAGGCCGCCCTGCGCCTTGAGCCAGCGGAATACGAGTCCGGCGATGTAGATCGCGTAGGTCGGCGGAGTGTTGAGCATCGACCCGTTCTCCGCCATCACGCGGTAATCCATGATTGTCGGCGTTACCGGCGAAGCATGGCCGAGCAGGTCCTCGCGCACGATGACGACGACCAGCCCGGAAGGACCGATGTTTTTTTGTGCCCCGGCATAGATCAGGCCGTAGCGGCCGATGTCGAGCGGGCGCGACAGAATATGCGACGACATGTCGGCGACCAGCGGCACGCCGGTGTCCGGCAACCGGCTGACTTCGCGCAGCTCAACGCCGTGGATCGTCTCGTTGGTGCATAGATGCAGATAGCGCGCCCGCGGGTCGAGGTCGAGTTCTTCCGTGCGCAGCAGGCGCGTGAATCCGGCAGTCTCCGTGGAGCCGGCGAGCCGGACTGCGCCGCCGAGCGCGCCGACCAGATGCTTCGCTTCGCCGTAAGCCTTCTTCGACCAGGTCCCAGTCACGAGATAGTCGGCCGACCCTCCGGCGAGCAAATTCATGGGGATCTGCGCGAACTGCTGCGTCGCACCACCCTGCAGGAACAGCACGCGGTAGTTGTCCGGAATCGCCAGCAGCTCGCGCAAATCCGCTTCGGCCTGTGCGACGATCGACGTGAACTCCTTGCCGCGATGGCTCATTTCCATCACGCCGCAACCCACGCCATGCCAGTCGAGCATCTCTTCGGCGGCCTGGCGCAGCACCGGCTCGGGCAGCGCCGCGGGTCCGGCGCTGAAGTTGTATATACGTGTCATCGTCTGGAACTCCCCCTTCGCGGTCTTACTCCAGCAGACCATCCGTTTGCGTGCCATCCACCGCAGACGCGGAGTCGGCCTCCGGGACGCCGTCGTCGGGAGCGTCGGCCGCAGGCTCGTCGACTTCGGACTCCGCCACTTTCTCGATCCCCGCCAGCGAGGTGCCCTCGTCGAGGTTGATCAGCGTCACACCCTGCGTCGCCCGGCCCAGTTCGCGGATGTCCTGCACCCTGGTCCGGATCAGCACTCCGCCGGTCGAGATCAGCATCACCTCGTCGCTTTCCTCGACGAGGCAGGCGCCGACAAGTTTGCCGTTGCGGTCCGACGTCTGGATCGCGATCATGCCTTTGGTGCCGCGCCCGTGGCGGGTGTATTCGGCGACCGGCGTGCGCTTGCCATAGCCGTTTTCGGTCGCTGTCAGCACCGACAGCTCCTCGTCCTTCGCGACCAGCATCGCGATCACGCGCTGGCCTTCCTCGAGATTCATGCCGCGTACCCCGCGCGCCTCGCGGCCCATCGGGCGCACGTCGCCTTCGGGGAAGCGCACCGCCTTGCCGGCATCGGAAAACAGCATGACGTCGCTGTTGCCGTCGGTGATCGCGACGCCGATCAGGCGGTCGCCGTCGTCGAGGTTCGCCGCAATGATGCCGGCCTTGCGCGGATTGGAAAACGCCGTCAGCGCGGTCTTCTTCACCGTGCCCTCGGCGGTCGCCATGAAGACGAAATGATCGTCGTCGAAAGCCTGCACCGGCAGCACCGCGTTGATCTTCTCTCCTTCCATCAGCGGGAAAAGATTCACGATCGGACGGCCGCGTGAGTTGCGCGTGCCTTCGGGGACCTCATACACCTTGAGCCAATAGACACGGCCGCGGCTGGAGAAGCACAGGATGTAGTCATGCGTATTGGCGACGAAGAGGCGGTCGATGAAATCGTCGTCCTTCATCCCGGTCGCCTGCTTGCCGCGACCGCCGCGGCGCTGCGCGCGGTAGTCGGTCAGCGGCTGGCGCTTGAAATAGCCGGCGTGCGACAGCGTCACGACCATGTCTTCGGGCGCGATCAGGTCCTCGATGTTGATCTCGGCCGTGTTCAGCACGATCTCGGAGCGGCGCGGGTCGTCGAACTGGTTACGGATCGCGCCCAGTTCCTCGACGATGATCGCGGTGATGCGCGCCGGATTCGCGAGAATGTCGAGCAGGTCGGTGATGACCTCCATCACTTCGCGGTATTCGGTGACGATCTTGTCCTGCTCGAGTCCGGTCAGGCGCTGCAGGCGCAGCTCCAGGATCGCCTGCGCCTGCGCGTCCGACAGCCGGTAGCCCTGCGCCGAGAGCCCGAACTCGGGCGGCAAGCCGTCGGGCCGGTAGCTGTCGGCGAGCGCGCGCGCGAGCATCTCCTCGACCAGCACGGAATGCCACGTGCGTGCCATCAGACCGCGCTTGGCGTCGGCCGGTGTCGGCGCCGCCTTGATCAGCGCAATGATCTCGTCGACATTCGACAACGCGACGGCAAGCCCTTCGAGGATATGCCCGCGATCGCGCGCCTTGCGCAGCTCGAACACGGTGCGGCGCGTGATGACTTCGCGCCGGTGCGACAGGAAGCAGTCGAGCATCTGCTTCAGGTTCAGCGTGCGCGGCTTGCCATCGACCAGCGCCACCATGTTCATGCCGAACGTGTCCTGCAGCTGGGTCTGCTTGAAGAGGTTGTTCAGCACGACTTCAGGCACTTCGTTGCGCTTGAGTTCGATGACGACACGCATACCGGACTTGTCCGACTCGTCGCGAATCTCGCTGATGCCCTCGATCTTCTTTTCGTTCACCAACTCGGCGATGCGCTCGAGCAGCGTGCGCTTGTTCACCTGGTACGGCAGCTCATCGACGATGATCGCCTGGCGGTTGCCTTTTTCCAGATCCTCGAAGTGCGTGCGCGCGCGCATCACGACGCGGCCGCGGCCCGTACGGTAACCGTCGTGCACGCCCGAGAGCCCGTAGATCAGCGCGGCAGTCGGAAAATCCGGCGCCTTGACGAGGGCGATCAGCTCTTCGATATCGGTGTCCGGATTTTCCAGCAGCTTCAGGCAGGCATCGAGCACTTCGCCAAGGTTGTGCGGCGGGATGTTCGTCGCCATCCCGACAGCGATGCCCGATGAACCATTGATCAGCAGGTTCGGGATTTTCGCCGGCAGGATCAGCGGCTCCCTCTCCGAACCGTCGTAGTTCGGGCCGAAATCCACCGTTTCCTTGTCGATGTCGGCGAGCAGTTCGTGGCCGATGCGCGCCATACGGATTTCGGTGTATCGCATTGCTGCGGCGTTGTCGCCATCGACCGAACCGAAGTTTCCCTGCCCGTCGACGAGCATGTAGCGCAGCGAGAAGTCCTGCGCCATGCGCACGATCGTGTCGTAGACCGCGGAGTCTCCATGGGGGTGATACTTGCCGATGACGTCGCCGACGATCCGCGCGGACTTCTTGTAAGCCTTGTTCCAGTCATTCGACAGCTCGTGCATCGCGAACAGCACGCGCCGGTGAACCGGCTTGAGGCCATCGCGTGCATCGGGCAGCGCGCGACCGACGATCACGCTCATCGCGTAATCGAGATAGGAGTGCCGCATCTCGTCTTCGAGACTGATCGGCAGCGTTTCCTTGGCAAACGGGGTCATTTAGCGGCGGCGGCGAAAACCGCTCGGTCAAAAGCGTGCAATCTTACCATGCGGCCAGTACCGGACGGTCCGCATTGCCGGTGTGCCGGACGGTACGCATCATGGACGCACCGATGGCGGGACAAACGGACGTATGCTTAAATCGTCGAAAAACCGAGATGCAAAGCTTTCGCACATGCGCAGCGTCTGCATCTTCTGGAGCAAGAGTTGAGCCAGCCTGCAGACCTGCTGATCCACGCCCGCTGGATCGTTCCCGTCGAGCCCGCGAACGCCGTACTCGAGCGCCATGCCGTCGTGGTGCGCAACGGGCGCATCCTGGCGATACTGCCGCAGGATGAAGCACGCTCGCGCTATCACGCACCCGAATCGTTCGAACTTGCCGATCACGTCCTGATTCCGGGGCTGATCAATCTTCATGCGCATTCAGCGATGACGCTGATGCGCGGCATCGCCGACGACCTGCCATTGATGCGCTGGCTGCAAGAGGCGATCTGGCCGGCTGAAAGCAGGCACGTGTCCTACGCTTTCGTCCGCGACGGGACCTTGCTGGCGGCGGCTGAAATGCTGCAGGGCGGAATCACTACCTGCAACGATATGTATTTCTACCCCGACGCGGCCGCTGAAGCGTTCGACCAGGCGGGAATGCGCGCCGTCCTCGGCATTACCGTGCTCGAATTTCCCACGCCCTACGCCAGCGACGCCGACGACTATCTCCGCAAGGGACTGGCGGCGCGGGGTCAGTGGCACACTCATCCGCGGATCGGTTTTTCGCTCGCACCGCACGCGCCGTATACGGTTTCGGATGAAACCCTGGTGCGCGTCGCCAGCCTCGCGGCCGAACTCGACACGACGATCCACATCCACCTCCACGAGACGCTCCAGGAGATTCAGGACTCCCATTCCCGGTACGGCGTCCGTCCGCTCACCCGACTCGCGCGACTCGGGCTGCTTGGCAGCAATTTGCTCGGGGTCCATGCGGTTCATCTCGACCAATCCGATTTCGACCTGCTCGCCCTGCATGGTTGCAGCATTGCGCACTGCCCCACTTCGAACATGAAGCTGGCAAGCGGTATCGCACCGGTTGCCCGCTTGAGAGAAGACGGCATCACGGTAGGCTTCGGCACCGACGGCGCAGCCAGCAACAACCGCCTTGATCTCTTCCAGGAAATCCGTCATGCCTGTCTTCTTGCGAAGGTCTCCACCCTCGACGCCACCGCGATTCCTGCCCATGCCGCCATCCGGATGGCGACACTCGATGCCGCCCGCGCCCTGGGAATGGGAGACCGGATCGGGTCGATCGAACCGGGCAAGGAAGCCGACCTTTGCGCCGTTGCGCTGGACCGGATCGAAACACGCCCCTGCTTCAATCCTGCCTCGCATTTGGTCTATGTTGCAGGACGGGAGCACGTCTCCCACGTATGGGTCGGTGGAGAAATCCGTGTAAATAAAGGGAATTTGGTGTTGCAATTAAACGACAGCGAATTGCTCGCGCTTACTACACTGTGGCAAACTAAGCTTGGTAGCTGAACTGGATATGTTTGGCTCTTACTCTTGGCGGGTACTGCAGAATTCGATTCGCCCGGTTAATCAGTCATCCCCACTCATCCTCCTGCCCATCGACGAGGAAATCATGATCAAACAGACTAAAAAGCAGATGTTCATACTGGCCGCAATCGCCTCGATCGGCCTCTCCGCACCGGCCGCGTTTGCGCAGGCAAAGGATGTCGTGGTCGATGGCAAGGGCGAGATCCCCTACGTTATCGATTCGCGCAACGTCGTCGCGCGTAGCGGTACCGGCCTGTGCTGGCGCACCGGCTACTGGAGCCCGGCCGCTGCCGGTACCGCGATGGCGGGTCAGTTCCCGGCGGGTTGCGAATGCGATAGCGATATCGTGCCGAAGGAAAAGTGTACGCCGGCAGTGATCCCAGCGGCAGTTCCCGCCCCGGCTCCGGCTCCGGCGCCGAAGCCCACCGCTGAAAAGATCAAACTCTCGGCCGACACCCTGTTCGATTTCGACAAGGCCGTCCTCAAGCCCGAAGGCAGGACCAAGCTGGATCAGCTGGCCGAGCAGGCGAAGAGCGTCAAGCTGGAAGTGATTCTCGCGGTCGGCCATACTGACCGCCTCGGCTCCGATGCCTACAACCAGAAGCTGTCCGAGCGCCGTGCGAACGCCGTGAAGACCTACTTGGTTGGCAAAGGCGTCGAAGCAAACCGCATCTATACCGAAGGCAAGGGCGAGCGCCAGCCAGTCACGGGCACCAGTTGCTCGGACAAACTCGGTCGCACGGCTCTTATCGCATGCCTGCAGCCGGATCGTCGCGTCGAGGTTGAAGTGATCGGCACGAAGTAACCGATCCACCCGAGTGCCTGTGAAGGCCCTGCCCCGGCAGGGCTTTTTCATTTGGCCAGCGAAAGGGGAACACGGCTGCGCCGCACTGGTCCCATCGTGACAAAAGACTTCAGGCAATGAACATGAATGCAGACCCCGCAGAACTGCAGAAATTCAGCGAACTCGCCCACCGCTGGTGGGACACCACGTCCGAATTCAAACCCCTTCACGAAATCAACCCGTTGCGCCTCGACTGGATAGACAGGAATGCGGGGCTTGCAGGCAAGCGTGTCCTGGATATTGGATGTGGCGGAGGAATCCTGTCCGAGAGCATGGCGGCCGCAGGCGCTCATGTCACAGGCATCGACCTGTCAGAAAAGGCTCTCGGCGTCGCTCGCCTTCACCTGTTCGAAAGCGGCCAGAAAGTCGACTATCATCATGCGAGCGCCGAGGAATTCGCCGCGCAACATGCTGGTGAGTTCGACATTGTGACATGCATGGAAATGCTCGAGCATGTTCCTGATCCGGCAAGCACAGTGGCCGCGTGCGCCCAACTGGTCCGACCCGACGGCCACGTATTTTTTTCAACAATCAATCGGAATTTCAAAGCCTATCTATTTGCAGTCCTCGGAGCCGAATACATCCTGAAGTTATTGCCGCGCGGCACGCACGATTATGCTAAATTCATCATGCCATCCGAACTCGCGCGGTATTGCCGCCAAGCCGGCTTGGAAATCGCCGAATTGCTCGGCATGAGCTACAGTCCATTGACACGCGTGTATTCACTCGAAAATGATACCGACGTGAATTACCTCATTCACGCGAAACGCGCAGCCTGAGTATCGTAGAACTCGCCAAGGAAGCTCTGATCTATTCAGAACTCATTGGAGTACTGGAGCCAGGGCAATCGCACCTACTTTGCATGAATGGTTGTAAAAGCGCGTTTACTTTCATGAGCTTAACAAGCCCCTGTTCACAGCGTCACATTTTGTGTAGTTTCCTGCCTTTTTGGGCATCCCATGAAGGCAGGAAACATCATGCCGCTGACGCAGGTGTTCGTCTCGGTTCCCGATCCGCGCAGCAAGCGGCACAAACGCCACGATCTTTCCGAATTGCTGACGGTGGCCGTGTGCGCGGTGCTCTCGGGCGTGGACGACTTCGTCGATATCGAGTTGTGGGCCGAGGCCAAGATCGACTGGTTGCGAGGCTTCATGAAGCTTGAGCACGGCATCCCGTCGCACGACACGATCGGGCGCGTGTTCGGCATGATCGCGCCCGACGAGTTTGAAGCGGCGTTTCGGCGCTGGGTCGGCATGGTGGTGCCCGCGCTGGCCGAGGATACGGTCGTTGCCATCGACGGCAAGACGAGCCGCCGAACCGGTAGCAAAGGCAAAACACCCAGTACGCCGCTGCACATGGTCAGCGCTTTTGCGGCAGGTATGGGTGTCGTGCTGGGCCAGACGGCCACGGCCGAGAAATCGAACGAGATCACCGCAATCCCCGAGCTGCTCGCCAAACTGGCACTCGAGGGCTGCGTGGTGACCATCGATGCGATGGGCACGCAGACGAAGATCGCGCGCACGATCCGCGATCGGGGCGCCCACTACGTACTGTGCGTGAAGGACAACCACCCGAAACTGCTCGACTCGATCATGTTTGCAGGCATCGGGCCGAAAGGGCCTCTGACACCGAGTTCGACGCACGAAACCAGCACGCCTGGCCACGGGCGTACCGAAATCAGACGATGCTGGGCGTACGATGCGACCGATCGGCTCTACAAGAGTGAGGACTGGCAGGACGTGGCCAGCTTTGCCGTGGTCGAGCGCGTGCGTACGCTCGGCAATCGCACCAGCACCGAGCGCGCCTACTACATCAGCAGCCTGCCGGCCGATGCAGAGCGCATCGCTCGGGCCGTACGCAGTCACTGGGAGGTAGAGAGATAGTCCGTACGCAAATGACAAAAACGGACGTGCTCGCTGCTCCGGTGGGTGGGAATCACATAGTGGATTTCCACCGCGGTGTCGGTGACGATGACCCGGTCGATCAGCAGTTCGACCAACTGGCGCTTCTGCTCGAAGCTGACGTTATCCAGTCCAGCGCGTACGCGGGCGCAGAAGTTCTCGATGGCGATGGCGGTGCCGGCGAGTTCCTCATGCCGGTCGGCTTGGGCGGACAACTGGCGTTCCTGTTCCGCCAACGCCTGATCGCGCTGTTCCAAGTCGCGACGCCGCCGCTCATACTCAGGCAGGGCAATGACGTCGTGCAGGTAGGCTTCCGTGAGGCGGTCGATCTGTTGGCCCAGGCTGACCCGGCCTTGGCGCAGGTTCTCCCGGCGTGCCTGCAATTCCTGCGGCAACCAATGTCCGCCGTGCGCCCGTTCCAGCGCCCGCGTGAGTTCAGCCGGGTGGGTCAGCACTTCGCACAAGTCGCGCCACACCAGATCATCGAGTTGGCCGGCCGGAGCAAAACGCGCATGGCAAGGCTCACGCCCCAACATGGCCCATTTGAGCTTGCTCGAACACATGTAATACGAATAGGGAGAACGGACCGCCGTGCGACCGATACAGGCATACCGGCAGTAGCCGCAGCTGACCAGCGCCCGCAGCAGGTAGGGGTGCGCCGTGTTGTTGCGCTGCGAAAAGCATCGATTCTTCGCCAACTTGCTTTGTACCCGATCAAACTGCTCGGTGGTCACGATGGCCGGCACCGTCGCCACCGCAATCCATTCGGCGCGTGGCACCGGGATGCGGCTTTCGTGCGGCCGGCCAATCGGGTGGGTCGCCGAACGCCGGATGCGTGGTGGGCGGTAACGTACTCGTCCAGTATAGACCTGGCCGGTATAGGCGGGATTCGTCAGTATCCCGTGCAAGGTGGCGACTGCCCACACCGACTTGCCGCCGGGCGACGGGATATGACGCCTGGCAAGCGTGCGCGCCAGTTGCAACAGGCTCACCTGGGGCTCCAGATAAAGCGCAAAGATTTCCGCCACCACGGCGGCCTCGCCGGCTTCCAGGACCACCCCGCCCGGATCGCGCGGCCGATCGGGATGAAGGCGGTAGCCGTAGGGCGCCCGCGTCCAGGGCAACAACACCCCGGCGCGCAGCTTGGCCAGACGGCCACGGCGCATCCGTTCGGTGATGAGGGTGCGCTCGTATTCGGCCACCCCGAGTTCGACAGTTCAGGCCCAAAATGCCCGTTTTTGAGAAACCCGCCCCAGTAGTCATGCGGGTTTCAGCCCGTTTTTCCCAAAAGTCTTGTGGTGGCACGTTTGTAACATAAACTACCTTTCTTGACGGCGGATGCAGTACTGCTAAAGTGGCGGCATGTTCGTCAAGATCACCACCTCCGGCGGCCGCCGCTACGTCCAACTCGTCGAGTCCTACCGGGATGATGCCGGCCGGGTGAAGAAGCGCACTGTGGCGACCCTTGGCCGACTCGACCAGGTGGGCGGTGAGCTTGATTCCGTGATCAACGGACTGCTCAAGGTCTCCGGCCGAGAACCCCTGGGTGAGCGCCCTGCACCCCCTTCGGTCGCGTTCGAATCGGCCCGCGCGCTGGGCGACGTGTGGGCCCTTACCGAGCTGTGGAAGGAGTTGGGCTTCGGGGCGCTGCGTCGCGTGTTTCGCCGTACGCGCCACACGACCGATGTCGAGGCGCTCATCCGCGTGATGGTGCTCAACCGCCTGTGCGATCCGGACTCCAAGCTCGGCGTGCTGCGCTGGCTCGAGACGGTGGCGCTGCCCGAGGTCGACGTCAAAACCGTTACGCATCAGCAACTGCTGCGCAGCATGGACGCGCTGATGGATCACCAGGCGGCGGTCGATGCGGTGGTGACCGGCCTGCTGCGCCCGCTCGTCGATCAGGACCTGTCGGTCGTCTTCTACGATCTCACCACGATCCGCGCCGAGGGATTCACGACCGTGGCCGGCGACGTGCGCGCCTTCGGCATGGCGAAAGAGGGGCTCATTGCCCGCCAGTTCATGCTCGGCGTGGTACAGACGGCCGACGGGCTTCCGATCTACCACGAGGTGTTCGCGGGCAACGCCGCGGAGACGACGACGCTGCTCCCCACGCTCGCCACCGTGCTCGAGCGCTTCCCCGAAGTGCGCCGGCTCATCCTCGTGGCCGACCGCGGGCTGCTGAGCCTGGACAACCTGGAGGCGTTGGAGGCGGTGCGACTGGCGAACGGCGCACCGCTCGAATTCATCATCGCCGTTCCGGGCCGGCGCTATCACGAGTTCGCCGAGTTGCTCGACCCCTTCCAGCGCGCGCACTGCGCGCAGGCCGCCGAGGAGGTGACCGGCGAGCTCGCCTGGCAGGCGCGCCGGCTCATCATTGCCCACGATCCGGCCACAGCGGCGCAGCAGACGGCGCGGCGCAACGAGCAGATCGCCGCGCTCGTCAGCCAAGGCGAGCAATGGGCGGGCAAGCTCGTCGAGCAGGACGGCGGGGTCAAGCACCGCGGGCGCAAGCTGTCGGACAGCGGCGCGAAGGCGCGCTTCTACCACGCGGTGTGCGAAGCGCATCTGTCCAAGATCATCCGCGTCGATCTCAAGGCCGAGCTCTTCTGCTACGAGATCGATGAGACGGCCCGCGGACTGGCCAAACTCATGGACGGCAAGCTCCTGCTCGTGACCAACGCGCAGGAGCTCGCCCCCGCCGAGGTCCTCACCCGCTACAAGGCCCTCGCCGACATCGAACGCGGCTTCAAGGTGCTGAAATCCGAGATCGAGATCGGGCCGGTCTATCACCGGCTGCCCGAGCGCATTCGCGCGCACGCCTCGATCTGCTTCATGGCGCTCATCCTTCACCGGATCATGCGCACGCGCCTTCGTGCGGCGCACACCAGCCTCACCCCCGAGCGCGCGCTCGAGCAACTGCATCGCATCCAGCATCACCGCGTCCGACTCGGCGGCTCCGAGCCGGTAACCGGGGTGTCTTCCATCAACGCACACCAGAACGAGGTCCTCAGTGCCCTTCGGGTGAAAAAACCGGTCGCACCGCAGCAGCTGACGCTGTTGTAGGGGCACGTTTGAAAATCGTGCTTAACTAAATCAGATAGTTACGAGATTAACTGTCGAACTCGGGAGCACCGGCTCGCGGAGCGAAAGCAGAGCGCTCACGTCATCCACGGGAAACACAGAATGACGATGCGCTCACGCCCGAGAGGCGGGAGGGGGGGTTTTGGCGGTTGCCATCAAAAAAGCCGCCTTCCTGGCTGGGAAGGCGGCTTTTCGGGCAATTGGGTAGTCTGACGATGACCTACTTTCGCACCCGGATTGGGCACTATCATCGGCGCGGTCCTGTTTCACGGTCCTGTTCGGGATGGGAAGGGGTGGTGCCAGGATGCTATGGTCGTCAGACTGTAAGGGGTAACAAAGCGGGGAAGCAAAGTGTGTGGGGGGTGTGATGCGTATTGGGTGAGTTGTCGCGGTGTTGATCCAGGGTTATAGGATCAAGCCTCACGGGCAATTAGTATCGGTTAGCTCAACGCATTGCTGCGCTTCCACACCCGACCTATCAACGTTGTGGTCTTCAACGACCCTTCAGGGGGCTCGAGGCCCCGGGGAAGTCTCATCTTGAGGCGAGTTTCCCGCTTAGATGCTTTCAGCGGTTATCTCTTCCGCACTTAGCTACCCGGCGATGCGACTGGCGTCACAACCGGTACACCAGGGGTGCGTCCACTCCGGTCCTCTCGTACTAGGAGCAGGTCCTCTCAAACTTCCAGCGCCCACGGCAGATAGGGACCAAACTGTCTCACGACGTTTTAAACCCAGCTCACGTACCACTTTAAATGGCGAACAGCCATACCCTTGGGACCGGCTACAGCCCCAGGATGTGATGAGCCGACATCGAGGTGCCAAACTCCGCCGTCGATGTGAACTCTTGGGCGGAATCAGCCTGTTATCCCCAGAGTACCTTTTATCCGTTGAGCGATGGCCCTTCCATACAGAACCACCGGATCACTATGACCTGCTTTCGCACCTGCTCGACTTGTCGGTCTCGCAGTCAAGCCGCCTTTTGCCATTGCACTATCAACACGATGTCCGACCGTGTCTAGGCGACCTTCGTACTCCTCCGTTACCTTTTGGGAGGAGACCGCCCCAGTCAAACTGCCTGCCATGCACGGTCCCCGACCCGGATTCACGGGCCAAGGTTAGAACCTCAACGACACCAGGGTGGTATTTCAAGGTTGGCTCCACGAGAACTAGCGTCCCCGCTTCACAGCCTCCCACCTATCCTACACAAGTCCCGTCAAAGTCCAATGCAAAGCTACAGTAAAGGTTCATGGGGTCTTTCCGTCTTGCCGCGGGGAGATTGCATCTTCACAAACATTTCAACTTCGCTGAGTCTCAGGAGGAGACAGTGTGGCCATCGTTACGCCATTCGTGCAGGTCGGAACTTACCCGACAAGGAATTTCGCTACCTTAGGACCGTTATAGTTACGGCCGCCGTTTACCGGGGCTTCGATCAAGAGCTTGCACCCCATCACTTAACCTTCCGGCACCGGGCAGGCGTCACACCGTATACGTCCACTTTCGTGTTTGCACAGTGCTGTGTTTTTAATAAACAGTCGCAGCCACCGATTCTCTGCGGCCCCTTCGCCCTTCGGATGTACTCCTACAAGCTAATGGGGCATACCTTCTCCCGAAGTTACGGTATCAATTTGCCGAGTTCCTTCTCCTGAGTTCTCTCAAGCGCCTTGGTATTTTCTACCTGCCCACCTGTGTCGGTTTGCGGTACGGTCGATTCTGGACTGAAGCTTAGAGGCTTTTCCTGGAAGCATGGTATCAACCACTTCGGGCTCAAAGAGCCCTCGTCATCACGCCTCAGCTCAATCCCCGCGGATTTGCCTACGGGGCACGCCTACACGCTTAAACCGGGACGTCCAACACCCGGCTGGCCTAACCTTCTCCGTCCCCCCATCGCATCCAGAACCGGTACGGGAATATTGACCCGTTTCCCATCGACTACGCATTTCTGCCTCGCCTTAGGGGCCGACTCACCCTGCGCCGATGAACGTTGCGCAGGAAACCTTGGGCTTTCGGCGAGGGTGCTTTTCACACCCTTTATCGCTACTCATGTCAGCATTCGCACTTCCGATACCTCCAGCATCCCTCTCGAGACACCTTCGCAGGCTTACGGAACGCTCCCCTACCATCTCTTGCGAGATCCGCAGCTTCGGTTCATGGCTTGAGCCCCGTTACATCTTCCGCGCAGGACGACTCGACTAGTGAGCTATTACGCTTTCTTTAAAGGATGGCTGCTTCTAAGCCAACCTCCTAGCTGTCTGGGCCTTCCCACTTCGTTTCCCACTTAGCCATGTATTTGGGACCTTAGCTGGCGGTCTGGGTTGTTTCCCTCTTGTCCCAGGACGTTAGCACCCCAGGACTGTCTGCCGTATATCACTTTGCGGTATTCGGAGTTTGCTATCGCGGGGTAGATCGCAGTGACCCCCCCAACGATTACAGTGCTCTACCCCCGCAAGTGTCCGTACGACGCACTACCTAAATAGTTTTCGGGGAGAACCAGCTATTTCCGGATTTGTTTAGCCTTTCACCCCTATCCACAGCTCATCCCCTAATTTTTCAACATTAGTGGGTTCGGACCTCCAGTGCGTGTTACCGCACCTTCATCCTGGCCATGGATAGATCATCCGGTTTCGGGTCTACGCCCAGCAACTCAATCGCCCTTGTCAGACTCGGTTTCCCTACGCCTCCCCTATTCGGTTAAGCTCGCTACTGAACGTAAGTCGCTGACCCATTATACAAAAGGTACGCAGTCACCCCCTGACGGAGGCTCCCACTGTTTGTATGCATGCGGTTTCAGGATCTATTTCACTCCCCTCCCGGGGTTCTTTTCGCCTTTCCCTCACGGTACTGGTTCACTATCGGTCGATCACGAGTATTTAGCCTTGGAGGATGGTCCCCCCATCTTCAGACAGGATTTCTCGTGTCCCGCCCTACTTGTCGCACGCTCAGACCCGCCAGCTACTTTTCGCATACGGGACTATCACCCTGTATCGTCGGACTTTCCAGACCGTTTTGCTAAGTAATTGGTTTAGTCGTGCAGGCTCATCCCCGTTCGCTCGCCACTACTTGGGGAATCTCGGTTGATTTCTGTTCCTGCGGCTACTTAGATGTTTCAGTTCGCCGCGTTCGCCTCCTCAGACCTATGGATTCAGTCTGGGATACTCCAAAAGGAGTGGGTTTCCCCATTCGGACATCGGGGGATCAAAGCTCCATTGCCAGCTCCCCCCCGCTTTTCGCAGGCTTGCACGTCCTTCATCGCCTGTGATCGCCAAGGCATCCACCACATGCACTTAGTCGCTTGATCCTATAACCATGGACCCTGTCACCAGGGCACCACCGCCATAGACGAACTCACGCTTGTGCTCGCCGCCCCCCGCCGCTGGTTCAAAGCGCGGAGGACCGCAAAAAAATGCAATCACACCAACCCATGCAACAGCCCGCCTTGCGGCCAACTGTCGCACACTTTACTTCTTCCACTTTGTTAAAGAACGCAGCCTCAAAAACCTGCCAAGGCCTAAGCCCTGCGGACACCATCCGCACGGCTTAGCCCTTCGACGCCTGCCCACCCCAAACGCTGGTGGAGGATGACGGGATCGAACCGTCGACCCCCTGCTTGCAAAGCAGGTGCTCTCCCAGCTGAGCTAATCCCCCGCTTGATCGCTTGGTGGGTCTGGTTGGGTTCGAACCAACGACCCCCGCCTTATCAAGACGGTGCTCTAACCAGCTGAGCTACAGACCCTCATGCCTCGAGGCTCTTTGCCTGAACAACCGATAAGTTGTGGATACTGGGCCGCCGCGGCCTCATCTCTTGAAAGGAGGTGATCCAGCCGCACCTTCCGATACGGCTACCTTGTTACGACTTCACCCCAGTCATGAATCTCACCGTGGTAAGCGCCCTCCCGAAGGTTAAGCTACCTACTTCTGGTGAAACCCACTCCCATGGTGTGACGGGCGGTGTGTACAAGACCCGGGAACGTATTCACCGCAGCATGCTGATCTGCGATTACTAGCGATTCCGACTTCACGTAGTCGAGTTGCAGACTACGATCCGGACTACGATCGGCTTTGTGGGATTGGCTCCGCCTCACGGCTTGGCAACCCTCTGTACCGACCATTGTATGACGTGTGAAGCCCTACCCATAAGGGCCATGAGGACTTGACGTCATCCCCACCTTCCTCCGGTTTGTCACCGGCAGTCTCGTTAAAGTGCCCAACTCAATGCTGGCAATTAACGACAAGGGTTGCGCTCGTTGCGGGACTTAACCCAACATCTCACGACACGAGCTGACGACAGCCATGCAGCACCTGTGTCCTGGCTCCCGAAGGCACTCCTCGATCTCTCAAGGATTCCAGGCATGTCAAGGGTAGGTAAGGTTTTTCGCGTTGCATCGAATTAATCCACATCATCCACCGCTTGTGCGGGTCCCCGTCAATTCCTTTGAGTTTTAACCTTGCGGCCGTACTCCCCAGGCGGTCGACTTCACGCGTTAGCTGCGTTACTCAGAAAGTTACCTTCCCGAACAACTAGTCGACATCGTTTAGGGCGTGGACTACCAGGGTATCTAATCCTGTTTGCTCCCCACGCTTTCGTGCATGAGCGTCAGTATCGGCCCAGGGGGCTGCCTTCGCCATCGGTGTTCCTCCACATATCTACGCATTTCACTGCTACACGTGGAATTCCACCCCCCTCTGCCGTACTCTAGCCGTGCAGTCACAAGCGCAGTTCCCAGGTTAAGCCCGGGGATTTCACACCTGTCTTACACAACCGCCTGCGCACGCTTTACGCCCAGTAATTCCGATTAACGCTCGCACCCTACGTATTACCGCGGCTGCTGGCACGTAGTTAGCCGGTGCTTCTTCTGACAGTACCGTCATCCAGGCACGCTATTCACGCGCCCGATTTCTTTCCGTCTGAAAGAGCTTTACAACCCGAAGGCCTTCTTCACTCACGCGGCATGGCTGGATCAGGCTTGCGCCCATTGTCCAAAATTCCCCACTGCTGCCTCCCGTAGGAGTCTGGGCCGTGTCTCAGTCCCAGTGTGGCTGATCATCCTCTCAGACCAGCTACGGATCGTCGCCTTGGTAGGCCTTTACCCCACCAACTAGCTAATCCGACATCAGCCGCTCCAATCGCGCGAGGCCCGAAGGTCCCCCGCTTTCCCCCTCAGGGCGTATGCGGTATTAGCTACGCTTTCGCGTAGTTATCCCCCACGACTGGGTACGTTCCGATGCATTACTCACCCGTTCGCCACTCGCCGGCAGGCCGAAGCCCCCGCTGCCGTTCGACTTGCATGTGTAAAGCATGCCGCCAGCGTTCAATCTGAGCCAGGATCAAACTCTTAAGTTCAATCCAACAAAGTACTCAAAATCATTACTGACTCGTGAGCACTCAATCTTTGCAATGCCAAAACTGCCCGAAGGCAATTCTTCACCGCAGCAACCCAGTACCCACACTTATCGGTTGTTCAACTTTTTAAAGAACCGCTGCGATGCAGCGAGAAAGAGATTCTGACCAACTTTGCTGCCGCTGTCAACCCCCTCCGATCCCTTTCCTGCCAACCGGGGAGACTCCCTCTACCGCCACCTCGCACCGCACCGCACTGCCAAAACCCCCGGTGCCGCGAAGAGGGGCGAATTATAGACAGATCTCCGGGGCAGTCAACCTATTATTGCAGCGACGCCACTCGAAAAATAAAACGGTAAGCTCTCCGTAGCCGTAGAATTTCGGCCTCGAACCGATGGACTTCCCATGAAACAGTATCTCGACCTGATGCACCATGTCCTCGATCACGGCGACCAGAAATCCGACCGGACCGGGACCGGCACACTTTCGACCTTCGGTTGGCAGATGCGGTTTAATCTCGACGACGGCTTTCCTCTGCTCACGACGAAGAAGCTGCACATCCGGTCGATCATTTACGAATTGCTGTGGTTTCTGCGCGGTGATACCAATATCCGCTACCTCAATGAGAATGGCGTCTCGATCTGGGACGACTGGGCTGACGAGAATGGCGAGCTCGGTCCTGTGTACGGCAAACAATGGCGCCGCTGGGAGACCGCAAACGGGACCACCATCGACCAGATCGCACAACTGATCGACGGATTGAAGCGCAATCCCGATTCGCGACGCCATTTGGTTTCAGCGTGGAATCCGGGAGAAATGGCCGGAATGGCGCTTCCGCCGTGCCACGCGCTGTTCCAGTTCTATGTTGCGGGTGGCCGGTTGTCCTGCCAGTTGTACCAGCGCAGCGCCGACATCTTCCTCGGGGTGCCGTTCAACATTGCGTCCTACGCGCTGCTGACGCTGATGGTGGCCCAGGTTTGCGGGCTGCGAGCCGGGGATTTCGTGTGGACAGGGGGTGATTGCCACCTGTATCTCAACCATCTCGATCAGGCACGTCTGCAGCTTTCCCGGCAACCGCGCGCCTTGCCCCGGATGATCGTAAATTCCCGCGTCACGGACATCTTCGGATTTCGCTTCGAAGATTTTCGTCTCGAAGGCTATGACCCCCACCCCCATATCAAAGCGGAGGTGGCCGTATGAGCGCGGGCAAGCGGCAAGTGATCATCATCGCGGCGACTGCGCGGAACGGCGTGATCGGAAGAGACAATAAATTGCCGTGGCGGCTCAAGGCGGATCTTGCCCGTTTCAAGGAAACGACGATCGGACATTCCGTACTGATGGGGCGCAAAACCTGGGAATCGCTGGGGCGGCCGCTACCCGCTCGACGCAATCTGGTCGTCACGCACGACACCAATTACTCCGCGACCGGGGCGGAGGTTTTTCCAGATCCGGAAACAGCGCTCGAGGCCGCGAGCAACGAGACCGTCTTCGTCATCGGCGGCGCCGAAGTGTATCGCCGGATGCTCGACAGGGCCGACGCACTGCTACTTACGGAGGTGCACGCCGACGTAGCCGGAGACGCGCATTTCCCGGCGTTCGACCGGGGAGACTTCGACGAGGTGAGGCGCGAAAGGCACGACGCAGACGCGCATAACGAATTTTCGTTCGATTTCGTGGAGTATCGGCGCAAGACACGCTGAACCGAAGCTCGCTCCCGGTTCAGCGTCGTCGGTCAGTTCTGCCTCACGCAGTCGACGTAATAGTCGAACCGTCCCTCTGCATGTTCCCTGACGAGGCCGTGGATATCGGTCTCGAACCCTGGAAAGCCCGCGTTGAAATCACGCGCGAACTTAAGATAACGCACGATCGTCGCGTTGAAACGCTCGCCCGGAATCAGTAGCGGAATCCCTGGCGGATAGGGCGTGACGAGCATCGCGGTGACGCGCCCTTCCAACTCGTCGATCGGCACGCGCTCGATCTCACGGTGCGCCATCTTGGCGAACGCATCGGCCGGCTTCATCGCCGGAACCATATCCGACAGATACATCTCGGTGGTGAGCCGTGCAATATCGTACGACTTGTAGAAACTGTGGATCTGCGCGCACAAGTCCTTCAGGCCGACTTTCTCGTAGCGCGGATGCTTGGCAATGAATTCTGGCATTACGCGCCATAACGGCTGGTTGCGGTCGTAGTCGTCCTTGAACTGCTGCAGTTCCGTCACCATCGTGTTCCACCGGCCCTTCGTGATGCCGATCGTGAACATGATGAAGAACGAGTACAACCCAGTCTTTTCGACGATGATGCCGTGCTCGGCGAGATAACGGGTGAGGATCCCGGCCGGGATGCCGGAATCGGCAAAGTCGCCGTCGACGTCCAGCCCCGGCGTAATCACCGTCGCCTTGATCGGGTCTAGCATGTTGAAGCCCGGCGCGAGATTGCCAAAGCCGTGCCAGCGTTCGCCGGCCTTGAGCATCCAGTCCTCCCGCTCACCGATCCCCTCCTCGGGCAGGTATTCGGGCCCCCAGACCTTGAACCACCAGTCGGAGGGTCCGAACTCGGCCTCCACCTTGCGCATCGCGCGACGGAATTCGACTGCTTCCGACAGGGACTCGTCCACCAGCGCCGGCCCGCCGGGGGGCTCCATCATCGCCGCCGCGACGTCGCACGAAGCGATGATCGCGTACTGCGGCGACGTCGAGGTGTGCATCAGGTAGGCTTCGTTGAAGATGTCGCGGTCGAGCTTGCGAGTCTGCGAGTCCTGCACGAGGATTTGCGAAGCTTGGGACAGACCGGCCAGCAGCTTGTGCGTCGACTGAGTCGAGAACACCATCGATTTCTCGCAGCGCGGGCGGTCGGCGCCGATCGCGTGGTAATCGCCGTAGAAGTCATGAAACGCGGCGTGCGGCAGCCAGGCTTCGTCAAAGTGCAGCGTGTCGATCTCGCCGTCGAGCATCTCCTTGATCGTCTCGACGTTGTACACAACCCCGTCGTACGTCGACTGCGTGATCGTCAGGATGCGGGGCTTCTTGCCAGCGCTCGGGCGCGCGAACGGGTTCGCCGCGATCTTGCGCCGGATCGTCTCCATGCTGAATTCTTCCAGCGGGATCGGTCCGATGATGCCGTAGTGGTTGCGCGTCGGCGTCAGGAACACCGGCACCGCGCCAGTCATGATGATCGAGTGGAGAATCGATTTGTGGCAGTTGCGATCGACGACGACGACGTCGCCGGGTGCGACCGTCGTGTGCCACACCATCTTGTTTGACGTCGAGGTGCCGTTGGTGACGAAATAGAGATGGTCGCAGTTGAAGATGCGCGCGGCGTTGCGTTCGGAGGCGGCCACCGGACCCGTATGGTCAAGCAGCTGACCGAGTTCCTCGACCGCGTTGCACACATCCGCGCGCAGCATGTTTTCACCGAAGAACTGGTGGAACATCTGCCCGACCGGGCTTTTCAGGAACGCCACGCCGCCGGAATGGCCCGGGCAGTGCCACGAATACGAGCTGTCGGCGGCGTAATGCACCAGCGCGCGGAAGAACGGCGGCGCCAGGCTCTCAAGGTAGTTCTTGGCTTCGCGCACGATGTAGCGGGCGACGAACTCGGGCGTGTCCTCAAACATATGGATGAAGCCGTGCAGCTCGCGCAGCACGTCGTTCGGGATGTGCCGGCTGGTACGGGTTTCGCCGTGGATGAAGATCGGGATGTCGGCGTTGCGCAATCGGATCTCGACGACGAATGCGCGCAGCTCGGCGATGGACTTGTCGGACGCCTCCGGCGAAGAAAACTCCTCGTCGTCGATCGACAGGATGAAGGCCGAGCCGCGGCTTTGCTGCTGCGCGAACGAGGTCAGGTCACCATAACTCGTGACGCCGAGCACTTCCATGCTCTCTTCCTCGATCGCCTTGGCCAGCGCGCGAATGCCGAGGCCGCTCGTATTTTCCGAGCGGAAATCCTCGTCGATGATGATGATCGGAAAGTGAAAGCGCATCCCTCTTCTCCAGCTTCTTGCGTTGGGGCAATGGGCATGATACCCATGTGAACCCTGCTTCCCGGTTACCGAAAAGCACAAGGGGCCGTCAGCCGGCCCCGTTCGTCGTGTGGTCCGCGCGCAGCGGATCGAGTCGATGAATCAGATTTTCGGCAACGTCACGCCCGTCTGGCCGAGATATTTGCCGCCGCGATCCTTGTACGACGTTTCGCACACCTCGTCGGCCTCGAAGAAAAGCATCTGCGCGATGCCCTCGTTCGCGTAGATCTTCGCCGGCAGCGGCGTGGTATTCGAAAACTCGAGCGTCACGTGACCTTCCCACTCGGGCTCCAGTGGCGTGACGTTCACGATGATGCCGCACCGCGCGTAGGTCGACTTGCCGAGGCACACCGTCAGGATATTACGCGGGATACGAAAATACTCGACCGTGCGCGCGAGGGCGAACGAGTTCGGCGGAATGATGCACACGTCGCCGACGAAATCGACGAAATTCCGTGCATCGAAGTCCTTCGGGTCGACGATCGTCGAGTTGATGTTGGTGAAGATCTTGAATTCATTCGCGCAGCGCACATCATAGCCGTAGCTCGAGGTGCCGTACGAGACGATTTTCCCCGTGCCGTTGTGGCGGACCAACTCGGGCGCGAACGGTGCGATCATCCCCTGCTGTTCCGCCATGCGGCGAATCCATTTGTCGGACTTGATGGACATGGGGTGGCGTTTCCTCCGGGGCCGGCCCGGCACCCGCCGGACGCGAAAAATCGGCTAGTTTAGGCTAAGCGGTGTCCGACCGGAAGCGGGAAAAATCGATTCCGCGGCCGGCCCGCTTTCACGTGCTCTTGATGACGATGCTCGGGAACTTGTGCGTCATGTCCTTCGCCTTGACGGCCACGCGTGCCGCAACCTTGCGCGCGATCGCCTTGTAGAGCTCCGCGATGCGACCTTCCGGATCGGACACGACGGTCGGCGCCCCGCCATCGGTTTCCTGGCGGATCTGCAGATCGAGCGGCAGCGCGCCGAGAAAAGGCACGTTGTAGTCGGCGCACAGGCGCTCGCCCCCGCGAGTACCGAAGATCGCCTCTTCGTGGCCGCAATTCGAACAGATGTGGATGCTCATGTTTTCGACGACGCCGATGATCGGCACGCCCACCTTCTCGAACATCTTGAGTCCCTTGCGCGCATCGAGCAAAGCGATGTCCTGGGGTGTCGTGACGATCACGGCGCCAGTCAGCGGCACGCTCTGCGACAGCGTGAGCTGGATGTCGCCGGTGCCCGGCGGCATGTCGATGACGAGGTAGTCCAGATCTTTCCAGTTGGTTTCCTTCAGCAACTGGTTGAGGGCCTGCGTCGCCATCGGGCCACGCCACACCATCGGCGTCTCGACATCGACGAGGAAGCCGATGGACATTACCTGCAGGCCGTGCGCCTGGAGCGGCTCCATCGTCTTGCCGTCGAGCGACTCCGGACGCTGGTCGCCGATGCCGAGCATATGCGGCTGCGACGGACCATAGATATCCGCATCGAGCAGTCCGACTGTCGCACCTTCTGCCGTCAGCGCAAGGGCGAGGTTCACGGCGGTCGTGCTCTTGCCGACACCCCCTTTCCCGGAAGCTACGGCGATGATGTTCTTGACGCCCGGCAGCAGCTTCACGCCCTGCTGCACCGCGTGCGCGACGACCTTGCTGTGTACGTCGATCGTCGCCCGCCCCGCACCGGGAATCGCGGCGATCGCGGCGGCGAGCATTTCGCGGATCGATTCATGCTGAGTCTTCGCCGGGTAGCCGAGCTCGAGTTCGACGCGAACGTCGCTGCCGCTGATGCTGACATTCCTGACACAGCGCGTCGAAACGAAATCCTTGCCCGTGTTCGGATCGACAACGCCCTTGAGCGCTTCGGTGACAGATTCCTGGGTGAGACTCATGGTGACATATCCTCGGCGATCGGCAGCCCGCGATTCGGGCCTCAAGAGGGTAAATCATACCTAAGCCTGCGTGCCTGCTCACCCTCTTGTTCATCAGGGTCATTCTGTCAGCCTCCCCCACGCGGTAAAATGCGCCGCTCGACGAGCTGACTCCCCCGAACTGATTCCCTTCACCACCCGGGATTACCCACAGCATGAAACGATTTTCGCTATTCGTCCTGATTGGCGTGAGCGCGCTGCTGTCGGCCTGCGCCACGACGACTGCGACACCACCTCCCGCCGCCGTGACCCCGGTCCATCGCGCCGTGCCCGTCGCGAGGAACGCGGCCTTCGACTGGTCCGCCGAACGCAACCGCATCGTCAAACGCTTGAGCGGCTCCAGCGAGATCGCAACTCAGGTACGCGACGATGGCACCCTGCAACTGCTGCTCCCGGGCGCGGAAGCCTTTTCCCGTGGCGGCACGGAACCCCAACCGGCCCTGACCGCGAGTCTGGACCGTGTCGCATCGGCCCTGGCTCCGTCCCCCGAGGTCGAAATCCGGGTGTTCGGTCACACTGACAGCCTGGACAGTGAATTGCACAATCTGCAGCTTTCGATCCAGCGCGCCGAAACCGTGGCGGAGCATCTGCGCCGCCGCGGCATCGCGCTTACTCGTCTTCATGCCGACGGCAAGGGCGAAGCCGAGCCGATCGCCGACAACGCTACCGAGGCGGGACGCGCGAAGAACCGCCGCGTCGAGATCGTCCTGCGTCCGTTCGAATAGTCCCGCAGCCAGTCGTTTCCCGCGGCGCCGCAGGACAACGGCGACGCCTTTGTTACACTCTTTCTTTTTCCATTTCCGCCCATCATGCCGCGCAAGATATTGGTTACCAACGCCCTGCCCTACGCTAACGGCGACATTCACCTCGGCCATCTCGTCGGCTACATCCAGGGCGACATCTGGGTGCGCTACCAGCGCATGCGCGGCAACACGGTGCATTACGTCTGCGCGGACGACACGCACGGCACGCCGGTCATGCTGCGCGCCGAGAAGGAAGGCATCACGCCCGAAGCGCTGATCGCCCGCGTGCACGGCGAACATCTGCGTGACTTCACCGACTTCGGCGTCGCATTCGACAACTACCACAGCACCCACAGCGTCGAAAACCGGGCCTACGCGGAAGACGTCTACACGAAGCTCAAGGCCGCCGAGTTGATCGATACCCGCGCGATCGAGCAGTTCTACGATCCGGTCAAGGAGATGTTCCTGCCGGACCGCTTCATCAAGGGCGAATGCCCGAAGTGCGGCGCGGCCGACCAGTACGGTGACAACTGCGAGGTCTGCGGCGCGGCCTACGCGCCGACGGAACTCAAGAACCCGCACTCGGCGGTTTCCGGGGCGAAGCCCGTGCTGAAGACGTCGGAACACTATTTCTTCCGCCTGTCGGATCCGCGTGCGGTGGCTTTCCTGCGTGACTGGACGCGCGGCACAAATGCCGCCGGCACCCGCCGCCTGCAGGCCGAAGCGGCGAACAAGATGAAGGAATGGCTCGGCGACGAAACCGTCGGCGAAGGCGGGAACACACTGTCGGACTGGGACATTTCGCGCGACGCTCCGTATTTCGGTTTCGAGATTCCCGGCGCACCCGGAAAGTATTTCTACGTCTGGCTCGACGCCCCGATCGGCTACCTCGCGAGCTTCCGCAACCTTGCCGAACGGCGGGGCGACATCGCCGTCGACGACTTCACCGACGCCGTCCGCGCCGAAACGGCCGGCACCGAGATGGTGCACTTCATCGGCAAGGACATCCTCTACTTCCACGCCCTCTTCTGGCCGGCGATGCTCCGGTTCGCCGGCTACCGCACGCCCACACAGTTGTGCGTCAATGGCTTCCTGACGGTCGACGGCGCGAAGATGAGCAAGAGCCGCGGCACGTTCATCACGGCGCGCTCCTACGTCTCGCAGGGCCTCAATCCGGAATGGCTGCGTTATTACTTCGCGACCAAGTCGAACGGCACGATGGAAGACGTCGATCTCAGCCTCGACGACATGGTCGCAAAAGTGAATTCGGACCTCGTCGGCAAGTACGTCAACATCGCCAGCCGCTGCGCGGGCTTCATCGCCAAGCGCTTCGACGGCAAGCTCGGCGCGAGCGACCTCACTGATGCGCGGGACGCGGCTTACCTCATGGGGTGGAGATCGGACGATATCGCAGAAGCATACGAACAGAGGGATTACGGCCGTGCGCTGCGCGAAATCATGCGGCTCGCCGATCTTGCAAATGGCTATGTCAACGACAACAAACCTTGGGAACTGGCAAAGCAGGAGGGAGAAGATCAGTTGAAGCGGCTTCACATAGTCTGCTCCACCGCTTTGAGGATGTTCGCCAAGCTCACAGGCCTCCTCAAACCGGTGTTGCCAAAACTCGCAGAAACCGTCGAGGCATTCCTCAATATCTCCCCGATCACTTGGAGCGTGCTCGATAGCTCTCAACCTTTGTTGCCCGCAGGCCACACCATCAACCCCTATGCGCACCTGATGACGCGCGTCGAGCGCAAGCAGATCGACGCCCTGCTCGACGCGAACCGCGAATCGCTCGCGCCGGCAGCCCCGGCCGCAAAAGTCGCCTCGTCGCAGCAACGCCACGCGGAAAAGCAGCAACACGAAGCCCAGTCCGCGGAGACGGCGATGCCGCACATCTCGATCGACGATTTCACGAAGGTGGATCTGCGCATCGCCCGCATCGTCGGCGCGGAACACGTCGAAGGCGCCGACAAGCTGATCCGCCTGCAGCTCGACATCGGCGAGACTGAAAATGGCCAGGCGAAGCCGCGCCAGGTGTTTGCCGGCATCAAGTCGGCGTACGACCCGGCGGCGCTCGTCGGGCGACTCACGGTGATGGTCGCCAACCTTGCCCCGCGCAAGATGAAGTTCGGCGTCAGCGAGGGCATGGTGCTCGCCGCCTCCGACGCGGACGACAAGGGCGCAGGGATCTACATCCTGTCGCCGGACACGGGCGCCGCCCCCGGCATGCGGGTGAAATGATTACAGCATAGACCGGACATGCCCCTGACTCCCTCGAAACGCTGGTTCGTGCAGCATCGAACCGGCCCCGGGCCGCTGCAGCGTTGCAGCACCCGGGGTAGGCAACACAGCGAGGAATTCAGGAGGCTTCATGATCAAGTTTCGCCCGAAACTGCTTGACACCCTGCCCAGCTACGGCCGGGCAACATTCATCAACGACTTTTCCGCCGGCGTCACCGTCGGCGTGCTCGCGCTGCCGCTGGCGATGGCATTCGCGATCGCCAGCGGCATGAGTCCGACCGCCGGCGTGTGGACGGCGATTGTCGCCGGCTTCCTGATCTCCGCCCTCGGCGGCTCGAAAGTGCAGATCGGCGGCCCGACCGGCGCCTTCATCCCGATCATCTACGCAATCGTCGCCGACTTCGGCGTGCAGAACCTGCTGATCGCCACGATGATGTCGGGCGTGATGCTGCTCGGCATGGGTGCCTTCAGGCTCGGCAGCATGATCCGCTTCATCCCGGTGTCAGTGGTCATCGGATTCACAAACGGCATCGCCGTGGTGATCTTCATTTCGCAGATCAAGGACTTCCTCGGGCTCGACATCGAGAAGATGCCGGGAGAGTTCTTCGGCAAGATGGAAACCTTGCTGGCGGCGATGCACACGATCGATTTCCCGACCGTGGCCACATCGATCGCGTCGCTCGCGGTGCTGATCGCGTGGAACCGCACGGCGACGCGGATAGCATGGATGCGCCGCCTGCCCGGACCGCTCGCAGTGCTGCTGATCGCCACGGCGGTCAATGCGCTGATCCACTTGCCGATCGACACCATCGGCAGCCGCTTCGGCGGCATTCCCCAGGAGCTGCCGGACATCGGCCTGCCTGCGCTGTCGCTCGGCACGCTTGGCAAGCTGATCGTGCCGGCCCTGACGATCGCGCTGCTCGGGGCGATCGAATCGCTGCTCTCGGCACGCGTCGCCGACAACCTGATCGACGACCGTCACGATCCCAACCAGGAACTCATCGCGCAGGGCGTCGCGAATGTCGTCGCGCCACTGTTCGGTGGCTTCGCGGCCACCGGCGCGATTGCCCGCACCGCGACCAACGTGCGCTCGGGCGGGCATACGCCGGTCGCCGGGATGGTCCACGCGTTGGTGCTGCTTGCCGTCGTGCTCGCGCTGGCGCCGCTCGCGAGCCACATCCCGCTCGCCGCGCTGTCGGCGATCGTCGTCGTGGTGTCGGTCAACATGGGCGAATGGCACGCCTTCGCCTGGAAGGAGCTGGCGCGCTATTCGAACCAATACCGCATGATCCTGCTCGGCACTTTCTTCGTCACGGTAGTGTTCGATCTCACGCTCGCTGTGGAACTCGGCATGTTGCTCGCGAGTCTGTTTTTTATTTACCGGATGTCGGACCTCACCCGCATCGAACGGGTCCCGCTTGAAGACTATTACGGCGTCGAAGCCCTGTCGCGGAGCGATGGCACGCCGCGGATCCTCGCCTACCGGGTATTCGGCAGTCTGTTCTTCGGCGCCGCGAACAAACTCGAAGACCTGCTGTTGATGCAGGATGGCCATCCGGACGTCGTGATCCTCGACCTCGAAAAGGTGATCAACATCGACACCACCGGCCTCGACGCGCTCCAGACCCTGCATCGGACGCTGCAGAAACGCGGCGCGCAGCTGGTCCTGTGCGACCTGAACAACCAGCCGGCATCGCTCGTGTTCCGTTCGGGATTCCAGGCGAGCCTCGGCGACGACAACATCGCAGCCAACATGACTGAAGCGTTGATCCGTGCCCAGCGGTTGCGCGGGCATGACCCGGAGCTGTCGTATGCCTGACGCGCCCGTTTCACGTCATCTGATGATCCGCGGTCGCGTGCAGGGCGTGTGCTACCGCGCGAGCGCACAGGCCGAAGGGTCGCGCCTCGGGCTGCGGGGGTGGGTGCGCAACCGGCCGGATGGCTCGGTCGAGGCGCTGGTCGCTGGTCCCGAGACCGCAGTCGAACATTTCATCGCATGGGCACGGCGGGGCCCACCCGCCGCCCACGTGCAGGATGTCGTCGTTGCCGCGGCGGAGTGGCCGGAACCCGGGGCGTTTTCGGTCCGTCCCACGGCATAGTGGCGCGACCGGATTCCCACGACCGATGCAGAACGAAGCCTCTCGATAGAGAGGCGCTATCAACCCACCATTGCAATTGCAATTTGACGCCCCGGATAGCGTGGCCCAAGATGCATACACCCCGTTCAAACCAAAGAGGAGAGATCAACCATGGCAGTCCTCGTAGGCAAGCAAGCCCCCGATTTCACCGCGACGGCGGTGCTCGGCAACAATGAAATCAAGGACATCACCTTCTCGCAATTCACGAAGGGCAAGTACGCGGTCCTGTTCTTCTACCCGCTCGATTTCACTTTCGTCTGCCCGTCCGAGCTGATTGCGTTCAATCACCGCCTGGATGAATTCAAGAAGCGCGGCGTCGAAGTGCTGGGCGTGTCGATCGACAGCCAGTTCACGCACCTCGCCTGGAAGAACACACCGGTGAACAGCGGCGGTATCGGACAGGTGCAATATCCGATGGTGGCCGACATCAAGCACGAGATCTGCCGCGCGTACGACGTCGAATCCGAAGGCGGCGTCGCGTTCCGCGGCTCCTTCCTGATCGACAAGGCCGGCGTCGTGCGTCACCAGGTCGTCAATGACCTGCCGCTGGGCCGCAACATCGACGAGATGCTGCGCATGGTCGACGCGCTGCAATTTACTGAAGAGCACGGCGAGGTCTGCCCGGCTGGCTGGAACAAGGGCAAGGCCGGCATGAAGGCCGACCCCAGCGGCGTTGCGGACTACCTCGCGCAGCACGCCGAAGCGCTCTGATCCGGCTTGCAGGATAAAAACGGCCGCGTCCCGGAAAGGGCCGCGGCCGTTTTTGCTTCCGGGGGTGACGAAGCTCAGTTCGGATAGATCACTTCGACCGCGTCCGCCGGCAGCCACTGGCGCAGGCCGTCGAGCAGCGCGTCGTCAAGACGCACGCGCCAGCCCTCGCCGAAAGGCAGGTCCGCTTCGGCCACCTCGTTGCGGTAACGCAGCCGGACCGGGCAGCCTCCTTCGCGGAACGGCGCCAGCAGGCTTTGCAGACGCTCGGCCGCGGCGCTCGCACCGCCCGCAGCCTTCACTTCACCGTTGACCGTCAGCTGCAGCGCGCGGGCAAACCGGGAGCGCGCTTCGCCGAGCGTCATCAGCTTGTCGGCGACGATGCGCAGCCCGCCGGTAAAGTCGTCGTTGCTCACCTTGCCTTCGACCACCAGCACTTCGTCCGTGACGATCTTGCTGCGCTGCGAGTCGAACAGTTCCGAGAACACCGACACTTCGCGCACCTGGCTGCCGTCGTCGAGCACGACGAAAGCCATCTTGCCGCGGCCGGTCATCTTCGTGCGCACGTCCATGACGACGCCGGCGAGCATCAGCAGATCCCGCGAAGGTTCGAGCTCGGCGAGCGGCCGACGGACAAAGCGGCGCACCTCCTTGCGGAAACTGTTGAACGGATGGCCGGAGAGGAAGAAGCCGATCGCGAGCTTCTCTTCCTTGAGCCGCTCGCGTTCCGTCCACGGGCGCGCGCGGACGTACTCCGGCGGTGCCCCGGCCGCTTCCGGGATCAGGTCGAAAAGCCCCCCTTGCAGCGCATTCGCCGCCGCCTGCTCGGCCGCCTCCATCGCCAGGCTCACGGTCGCGAGCAGGCGCGCGCGGTCGGCGCTGCCGCTCGGCTCGATGAGGTCGAACGCGCCGGCACGGATCAGCGCCTCGATGACGCGACGGTTGACCGCGCGCCGATCGACCCGCGCGCAGAAATCGAACAGGTCGCGGAACGGTCCGCCGGCCTCCCGTGCCGCGAGGATCGCGCGAACCGCAGGCTCCCCCGCCCCTTTCACGGCGCCGAGGCCGTAGCGGATCGTCTTGCGGTCGGTCGGCACGAAGCGGAAGTCGGAGGCGTTGACGTCCGGCGGCAGGATCGTCACGCCGTTCGCGACGGCATCCTCGAAGAAGATCCTGATCGTGTCGGTGTTGTCGAGATCAGCCGACATCGTGGCCGCCATGAAGGCCGCGCAATGGTGCGCCTTCAGCCACGCGGTGTGATATGTGACGACCGCGTAGGCCGCGGTGTGCGACTTATTGAAGCCGTACTCCGCGAACTTCGTCATCAGGTCGAAGAGCTGCTCGGCAAGCGCCGGGTCGTAGCCCTTCTGCTTCGCACCGGCGGCGATCGTCTCGCGGTGCAGCGCCATTTCCTCGGCCTTCTTCTTGCCCATCGCGCGGCGCAGCATGTCGGCGCCGCCGAGCGTGTAGCCGCCGATGATCTGCGAGATCTGCATCACCTGTTCCTGATACACGATCACGCCATACGTCGGCTCGAGGCAGGGCTTCAGATCCGGATGGAAGTAGTCGATCTCCTGCTGGCCTTTCTTGCGCAGGATGAAGTCATCGACCATCCCCGAGCCCAGCGGCCCCGGGCGGTACAGCGCGAGCACCGCGATGATGTCCTCGAAGCGGTCAGGGGCGAGCTTTTTCAGCAGCTTCTTCATGCCCTCCGATTCCACCTGGAAGATCGCGGTGGTGTTCGCGTCCTTGAGGATCTGGTAGGCGGCCGGGTCGGTGAACGGCAGCGCGGCGAGATCGGGTTTTTCGCCGGTGAGGCGTTCGACGTACTCGACGGCGAGCTCGATGATCGTGAGGTTGCGCAGGCCGAGGAAATCGAACTTCACGAGGCCCACCGCCTCGACGTCGTCCTTGTCGAACTGCGACACTGGCGTCGCGTCGTCGCCGTCGGCGATGTAGAGCGGGCAGAAGTCGGTGAGTTTGCCCGGCGCGATCAGCACGCCGCCGGCGTGCATGCCGACGTTGCGGCTCAAACCTTCGAGCGGTTCGGCGAGGCTCCACAGCTCCTGTACCGACTCGCCGTCGTTGCCGTCCTTCATCATCTCGCCGATCTGCGACTCCATCTCGTAGGCCTTGGCGAGCGAGACGGGCTTCGCGCCTTCGATCGGAATCAGCTTCGACAGGCGATCGCACAGCCCGTACGGCAGGTCGAGCACGCGACCGACGTCGCGCACGACCGCTTTCGACGCCATCGTGCCGAAGGTCGCGATCTGGCTGACCGCCTCCTTGCCGTAGCGGCTGCGCACGTACTCGATGACGCGGTAGCGGTTGTCCTGGCAGAAGTCGATGTCGAAGTCGGGCATCGACACCCGTTCCGGGTTCAGGAAGCGCTCGAACAGCAGCGCGTACGCGAGCGGGTCGAGGTCGGTGATGCGCAGGCTGTATGCGACGAGCGAACCGGCGCCGGAACCGCGCCCCGGCCCGACCGGCACGCCGTTTTCCTTCGCCCAGTTGATGAAGTCGGCGACGATCAGGAAGTAGCCGGGAAAGCCCATCTGGACGATCGTGTCGGTCTCGAACTTGAGCCGGTCCTCATAGGTCGGGCGCTGGCGCTCGCGCTCCGCCTCATCCGGGTAGAGCTCCGCGAGCCGCACTTCGAGCCCGGCCTTCGCTTCGGCCACGAGGAAGTCGTCGAGCGTCATGCCTTCCGGCGTCGGGAACTGCGGCAGGAAGTTCTTGCCGAGCTGCACCGTCAGCGAACATCGCCGGGCGATTTCGACGGAATTTTCGAGCGCCTCCGGGATGTCGGCGAACAACCCGCACATCTCGTCCTGGCTCTTGAAGTACTGCTCCTCGGTGAAGTCGCGCGGCCGGCGCTTGTCGGCAAGCACGTAGCCCTGCGCGATGCACACGCGCGCCTCGTGCGCCTTGAAGTCCTCGGGCTTGAGGAACTGCACGGGGTGTGTCGCGACGACCGGCAGCCCCAGCTTGCCCGCCAGCTGCACGGCCTGGCGGATATAAGCTTCGGTGCCGGGATGGCCGGCGCGCTGCAGCTCGATGTAGAACGCGTCGGGAAACAGCTGCATCCACTCGGCTGCGAGTCGCTCCGCGACGTCCGGATTGCCATTCACCAGCGCCTGGCCGATGTCCCCGCCCATCGCGCCCGACAGGCAGAGCAGATCCGACGCGGCGCCGTCGGCGAACCACTGCCGGCGCATCTCGGCGCGGCTGCGGTACTTGTTGTCGAGATAGGCACGCGTCAGCAACTCGCACAACTGCCCGTAACCCTTGCGGTTCCTGCAGATCAGCAGGGCGCGGAAGGGTTTGTCGCGGTCCGCGTCGTTGGTGATCCAGGTGTCGACGCCGACGACCGGCTTCATGCCCTTGCCGCGGGCGCCCTTGTAGAACTTGACCATGCCGAAGAGGTTGGCCAGGTCGGAAATGCCGAGGGCCGGCATGGCATCGGCGGCGGCGCGGGCGATCGCCTGGTCGATCTGGACGATGCCGTCGGAGATCGAATATTCGGAGTGCAGCCGCAGATGGATGAAACGGGGTTCGTGTGGGGCAGTCATGGGCGGAATTTTACCCGATGCCCCGCCACCTCACGTGATCGCTCAACGCTGCCGTGCGGCTTCGCGGGCCTGTGCCAGCGACTGCTTGCGCGCGTGGTCGGCCTCGAGAATCGCCTGCTGCTGCCCGGGTGGCAACGGAGCGCCGAGTTCCGCTTCGAGCGCGGAGATGAGTCGCGAGGCCGTCGACGTGATGCGGCGTTCGTCGGGCATCGCCCTGCGCACCTGTGCCGGGGTGGCGCCGGTGATTCGCACGACTTCGCTGACGAAGTGGTCCTCGATGCGCCGGCTGGTCGCCGCGAGGAACGCCGTCGCGGCCGGGCTCATCGCGCTCTGGCCCGCCGGTTGCGCCAGCGCCTGCGGCACGAGCGGCGCGGCCGGAAAGACCAGTATCAGGAACAGCGCCAGCAGGCTTCCCGGCGATGCACCTTCGCGGCGCGCACTCACGGCAGCAGGATCGACGAACCGGTAGTGCGGCGGGCCTCGAGCTCACGGTGCGCCTGCGAAGCGTCCTTCAGCGCAAAACGCTGGTTGACCTCGATCCGCACCTTGCCCGAGGTGACGACATCGAAGAGATCGGCCGCCATCGCGAGCAGATCCGGCCGCTTGGCCGAATAGGTAAACAGAGTCGGGCGCGTGATGAACAGCGACCCCATCTTCGCGAGCAGGCCGAGATCGAACGGCGGCACCGGCCCCGAAGCGGCACCGAACAGCACCATCATGCCGAGCGGCCGCAGGCAGTCCAGCGACTCCATGAAAGTATCCTTGCCGATCGAGTCATAGACGACTGGCAAGCCCTCTCCGCCGGTGATCTCCCTGACCCGCTCGGCGAAATTCTCGCGCGTATAGACGATCGGATGGTCGCAACCGTGGGCACGGGCGAGTTCAGCCTTCTCGTCCGAACCCACGGTTCCGATGACGGTCGCGCCGAGCGCCTTCGCCCACTGGCACACGATCAGCCCGACCCCGCCCGCGGCGGCGTGGATGAGGATCGTGTCGCCAGGCTGCACGTGATAGGTGCGACGCAGCAGATACTGCGCAGTCAGCCCCTGCAGCAGCATCGCCGCGCCCTGCTCGAACGAGACCGGGTCGGGAAGCTTCACGAGCCGGTCGGCGGGCATGTTGCGCAGTTCCGCATAGGCGCCGAGCGGGCCTCCGGCATAGGCGACACGGTCGCCCGGTGCGAGATCGTCCACCCCCTCGCCGACCGCCTCCACGACCCCGGCAGCCTCGAGACCGATGCCGGACGGCAACGGCGCCGGATACAGCCCGGTGCGATGGTACGTGTCGATGTAGTTGAGCCCGACGGCATGCTGCCGCACGCGCGCCTCGCCCTGCGCGGGCGACGGAACATCGATGGCCTCCCATTGCAGGACCTCGGGGCCGCCGACCTGGTGAAAGCGAATCGCCTGCGGCATCTGTCTCTCCTCGTTCCGATGTTTGCCAGCGGGATTGTAATCGCTGTCAGCGCCGGAAGAGCCAGATCAGCAGGCTGACGACGGCCGAGACCAGCAGGCCGGAGGTGATCGGGAAATAGAAATCGAAGCCGTCGCGCTGGATATGGATGTCGCCGGGCAGACGCCCGAGCGGCAGCTTCGCGAGCCACGGCCATACAAGACCGGCCCCGATCAGAACGACGCCGAAGATGATCAGTAGGCGCTGCACGGTCAGCCTCGTCGAATTCAGCGAGACCGCCCGCGCGCCGGCGAACCCGCAGACACGGGTGCGCCGGCGCGTCCCGGGGGCGTCAGACTGCGGTGCCCGCCTGCATGCGCTGCTCGAAAGCGTCGACCACCGACACGGCGGTGATGTTCACGAGCCGGCGCACGGTCGCCGACGGCGTCAGGATATGCACCGGCAACGCCGCGCCAAGCAGCATCGGACCGACCGAAACACCGTCGCCGTTCGCGATCTTCATCAGGTTGAACGAGATGTTCGCCGCGTCGAGGTTCGGCATCACGACGAGGTTGGCTTCGCCGGTGAGCATGGAGTCCGGGTTCGACTTCTTGCGGATATCCGGCGACAGCGCCGAATCGCCGTGCATCTCGCCGTCGCATTCGAGACCCGGAGCGATGCGGCGGAGGATCTCGGACGCCTCGCGCATCTTGCGCGCGGAGGTCGAACGCGAGCTGCCGAAGTTCGAATGCGACAGCAGCGCGACGCGCGGCTCGACGCCGAAACGGCGCAGCTCTTCGGCGGCCATCCGGGCGATTTCAGCGACTTCCTCGGCGCTCGGATTCTCGTTCACGTACGGATCGGTGATCGCGAGCATGCGCTTGGGCAGCAGCAGCAGGCTCATCGCCGCGAACAGTTTCGAGCCCTTCTTCAACCCGATGACGTCCTCGACGGTCTTGAAGTGGTAGTCGTAAGAGCCGAAGGTACCGCACACCAGCGCGTCGGCGTCGCCGCGCCGCAGCACCATGCAGCCGATCAGCGTCGTGTCGCGGCGCATCTTCGCCTTCGCCAGCTCGGGGGTCACGCCGTCGCGGCACATCATGCGGTGGTATTCCTGCCACAGCTCGCGATAACGCGGGTCGGACTCGGGATTGATGATGTCGAAGTCGCGCCCGGGCACGAGGTTCAGGCCGATCTTCTGGATGCGCATCTCGATCACGCTCGGCCTGCCGATCAGGATCGGCCGCGCGAGTTCCTCGTCGATGACGACGCGGGCGGCATGCAGCACGCGTTCGTCCTCGCCTTCGGCGTACAGCACGCGCTTGAATTCGGCCGGGATCCGCTTCGCCGCGGAGAACACCGGTTTCATGACGATGCCCGACTGATAGACGAAATCCGACAGGCTCGCCGCATAGGCTGCGAGATCCTCGATCGGCCTCGTCGCGACGCCCGACTCCATCGCCGCCTTTGCGACCGCGGGGGCGATCTTGACGATCAGGCGCGGGTCGAACGGACTGGGAATGATGTAATCCGGGCCGAAATGCAGGTCGGCGTTGCCGTAGGCCGCGGCGACGATGTCACTTTGCTCGGCGCGGGCGAGTTCCGCGATCGCCTTCACGCACGCGAGCTTCATTGCCTCGGTGATCTTCGTCGCGCCGGCGTCGAGCGCGCCGCGGAAGATGAACGGAAAGCACAGCACGTTGTTGACCTGGTTCGGATAATCGGACCGGCCGGTGGCGATGATGCAGTCCGGACGCGCTTCCTTCGCCACTTCGGGCAGGATTTCCGGATTCGGGTTCGCGAGCGCGAAGATCAGCGGCTTGTCCGCCATCCGTTTGACCATCTCGGGCTTCAGCACGCCCGCGGTCGACAGGCCGAGGAACACGTCGGCGCCGTCGATGACCTCGCCAAGCGTCGTCGCGTCGGTACTCTGCGCGTAGCGGGCCTTGTTCGGTTCCATGTTCTCGTCACGGCCGACGCGGATCACGCCTTTGGAGTCGCAGACGAACACGTTCTCGCGCTTCACCCCGAGCCCGACCATCAGGTCGAGGCACGCGATCGCCGCGGCGCCCGCGCCCGAGCACACCAGCTTCACTTCGCCGATGTCCTTGCCGACGATCTTGAGACCGTTGATCAGCCCTGCCGACGAAATGATCGCGGTGCCGTGCTGGTCGTCATGAAAGACCGGAATGTTCATCCGCTCGCGCAGTTTCTGCTCGATGTAGAAACACTCGGGCGCCTTGATGTCCTCGAGGTTGACGCCGCCGAGTGTCGGCTCGAGGGAGGCGATGATCTCGATCAGCTTGTCCGGGTCCCGCTCGGCGAGTTCGATGTCGAACACGTCGATGTTCGCGAATTTCTTGAACAGGCAGCCCTTGCCTTCCATGACCGGTTTCGAGGCGAGCGGGCCGATGTTGCCCAGGCCGAGCACCGCGGTGCCGTTCGTGACGACGGCGACGAGATTGCCGCGCGACGTCAGTTCGCGCGCCTGTCCCGGGTCCGCGACGATCGCGTCGCACGCCGCGGCCACGCCCGGCGAGTAGGCGAGCGCGAGGTCGCGCTGGTTCGTCAGACTCTTGGTGGGAACAACCGAAATTTTCCCGTGGGTCGGCGAACGATGATAATCCAGTGCCGCGGTGATGAAATCCTGATCCATTGCGCTCCCTCTCGTGCTAAGTGGGTTGTCTTTGTTCATGAATGTGCGGGAAAAAACTCTGCGCTCGCACCGGCGCCTCGCCAACCAATGAGGAATGTCCGCAGCGATGTGGCTTGTTCTGATCGAATGGCCGGCATTGAACCGGGCATCGCAGCGGATCGGGCTCGGCGGCCCGCATGACGGCGGCTTCATGCGACAGCCGCTGACGCCACCTTTGACGAGGTGAAAGTTTAGCGCAGCCGCCCAGCCTTGGGCAGAGGGATGTCAGGGTAAGCCGGCATGGCGGCGCGCGCCATCTTCTGTCCCTGCGCGGCGTCGGCGCACATCGGCACTGCCCGTGGACATTTTTTGGCACAATCGCGTGGCAGCCCAACCAGGAAAGCCAAGATGCGACGCGTAGTGTTCAATCAGAAAGGCGGAGTCGGCAAGTCGACCATTACCTGCAACCTCGCGGCGATCAGCGCCCACCGGGGCAGGCGAACGCTGGTCGTCGACCTCGACCCGCAGGGCAACTCGACCCAATATCTGCTCGGCCGGTCGGGCGGGGAGTTCGACACGACGCTGGCGAATTTCTTCGACCAGACGCTCAACTTCAAGCTGAACCCGAAGAAGACGGCCGAGTTCGTCGTCGCGAGCCCCTTCGAGGGGCTCGACGTGATGCCCTCGCACCCGGGACTCGAAGACCTGCAGAGCAAGCTCGAGTCGCGCTACAAGATCTACAAGCTGCGCGATGCGCTCGAGGAGCTGGCCGGCCGCTACGACTGCATCTACATCGACACGCCGCCGGCGCTCAATTTCTATACCCGCTCGGCGCTGATCGCCGCGCACGGCTGCCTGATCCCGTTCGACTGCGACGAGTTTTCCCGCCGCGCGCTGTACTCGCTGCTGGAAAACGTGCAGGAAATCCGCAGCGACCACAATCGCGACCTGCAGGTCGAAGGGATCGTCGTCAACCAGTTCCAGGCACGCGCCGCACTGCCGCAGAAAGTCGTGCAGGAACTGATCGACGAAGGCCTGCCGGTGCTGACGCCCTATTTGTCCGCCTCGGTAAAGATCAAGGAATCCCATGAGCAATCGCGGCCGATGATCCATCTCGACGCGAAGCACAAGCTCGCGCAAGAGTACGTCGCGCTGCACGACTCGCTGGCGCGGAAATACGGCGCCTGACGACGGGCGTCGGCCAGCCGGTAGCGCGCGCGGCCGAAGTCAGGCGGGATCGAGCTTCGCAACCGCGAGCATCAGCCACTTGATGCCGGCGGCGCCGAAGTTGATCTGGACCCGGGCATCCGAGCCGCTGCCCTCAGCGGAGATGATCACGCCCTGGCCGAACTTGGCATGGGTGACCAGCTGACCGACACGCAAGCCGCCCAGATCGCGGCTGCGCGAAACCGGTTGTTCCGACGCCTTCGCCACCACGCCGCCGCGCGACGGCTGATAGTAGCCGCCGAACCCGCTGCGCACCGCGCTCGTACGCGGATTCGGCGGTGACAGCCACTTTGTGAGTCCCTCGGGAATTTCCTCGAGAAAGCGCGAACGCAGGTTGTAGCGCGTCTGCCCGTGCAGCATACGGCTCTGCGCGAACGACAGGTAAAGCCGCTGGCGCGCCCGCGTCACCGCGACGTACATCAACCGGCGCTCCTCCTCCAGTCCTTCCGTCTCCAGAATGCTGTTCTCGTGCGGAAACAGCCCTTCCTCGAGGCCCGAAAGGAAAACCGCGTCGAACTCCAGCCCTTTCGACGAATGCACCGTCATCAACTGCACCGCGTCGCTGCCGGCCTCGGCCTGGTGCTCGCCGGCCTCGAGCGACGCGTGCGCGAGAAAATCGGCGAGCAGCGTGTGCGCCATGTCCTGCGCATCGGCCTGCACGCTTGCTTCGGCCACGAAGTTCGCCGCCGCATTGATCAGTTCGTCGAGGTTTTCGAGCCGCTCCTGGCCTTCTTTCTCGTTGCGGAAATGGTTGCGCAAGCCCGACGCGTCGAGCACGTGGTCGACGAGCTCCGGCAGCGGCAGCTTCGCGGTGTCGCGCCGCAGGTCTTCGACCAGTCGCACGAACTGGGCCAGCACCGTGCCCGGCTTCCCCGCCAGATGCGGCACCGCCGCGTACAGGCTGCTGTTCCAGGTGCGCGCCGCGTCCTGCAGTGCCTCGACCGAACGGGCGCCGATGCCGCGCGTCGGAAAATTGACGACGCGGCTGAACGCGGTGTCGTCGTCCGGGTTCGCGATCAGGCGCAGGTAGGCGAGCGCATGCTTGATTTCCTGCCGCTCGAAGAAACGCAGGCCGCCATAGACACGATACGAGATGCCGCTGGAAAAGAGCTGGTGCTCCAGGACGCGCGACTGCGCGTTCGAGCGATACAGCAGCGCGATGCCGGAACGGCTCATGCCGTCGCGCACCAGCGACTGGATTTCGTCGACGATCCAGCGCGCCTCGTCCAGATCGGCGCAGGCCTCGAACACGCGGATCGGCTCGCCGGCGCCGCGTTCGGTCCACAGATTCTTGCCGAGACGGCCGGCGTTATGGCGGATGATCGCGTTCGCGGCATCCAGGATGTTGCCGTGCGAACGGTAATTCTGCTCGAGGCGAATGACGCTGGCGACGTGGAACTCGCGCTCGAAATCGCGCATGTTGCCGACGTCGGCGCCACGAAAACGGTAGATCGACTGGTCATCGTCGCCGACGCAGAACAGCTTCGCCGCTCCGTCGCGACCGTGGTCGGCAAGCAGCTTCAGCCAGCGGTACTGGAGCTGGTTCGTGTCCTGGAATTCGTCGACCAGGATGTGGCGGAAACGGTGCTGGTAATGCTTGCGGATCGGTTCATTGCGCTCCAGCAGTTCGTAAGTGCGCAGCAGCAGCTCGGCAAAATCCACGACCGACTCGCGCTGGCACTGCGACTCGTACTCGATGTAAAGCTCGACCCGGCGGCGGGTGTAATCGTCCCAGGCTTCGACGGCGTGCGGACGCAGCCCGGCTTCCTTCTGGCCATTGATGAAATGCTGCAGTTCGCGCGGCGGGAATTTCTCGTCGTCGACGTTCAGCGCCTTCAGGAGCCGCTTGATCGCGGCAAGCTGGTCGCCCGAATCGAGGATCTGGAACAGCTGTGGCAGGCCGGCGTCGCGGTGATGCGCGCGCAACAGGCGGTTGCAGAGTCCGTGGAACGTACCGATCCACATGCCGCGCGCCGACCGGTTGAAGCTCAGCGGCAGCATCGCGGACAGGCGTGCGAGCAGTTCCTTTGCCGCCTTGTTCGTAAAGGTGACGGCCAGCACACCTTGCGGATCGACCTGCCCGGTCTGCACGAGCCACGCGATGCGCGTCGTCAGGACGCGGGTCTTGCCGGAACCGGCGCCGGCCAGGATCAGCGCGTGTTGCGGCGGCAAGGTAACGGCCTGGAGTTGTTCGGGATTGAGGTTGGCGAGCAGGTCGGACATTCGGTTTTCTCTTGGGGCACAGCCAATTTTAACCGGGACGCGGGGAAACTCCGGCATCGCTCGCGATCGGAATCGCGACAACGTAAAAAGAGGCACTGTTGCATCGGCACAACAAAGATGTTGATTTACCCCGGGCGATCCTTTAATTTGAAATTGTGCAACGCAGCATCTGTTTGCGCTTTATCAAGGAATCCCCCGCTTGAGCGGCGCAGAATTCGTGAAAATTTCATATGCTGCAGCGCATTAACAGCGCCTCGAACGGTGGACTTACGAGGTCTACCCCGGCGCACAAGGCCGACAAGGTCACTGGAGAACGAATCATGAAGACACCCAAGCTATTGCCCTGGTATGCGCGCAAAGCCGGCATCCCGATCGAACGGGCCACCACCCTGTGGCATGAAGCGGTGCGCGAGGCCACCGCGGCGACTGGGTGGGTCGGCAATGCCGAGTATTGGGGCGAGGCGATCAATGCCTTCCTCCGCCTGCTCGAAGAAGAAAAGGAGCACTTCTGCGCGCCGTGCGTCACCCCGTTCGTCCGCAGCCAGAATCGTCTCTGGCGTCTGCCGCTCACCGCGATGGAAGACGTCGTGTCGGCTGTCTCGGCCAGCTGGCAACGTTATTCGGCCCTCGCGCGCAAGGCTGCATAAGCGCCCCGATCCGGTCCGGACGGCGGCACAACACCACGACGCGTCCCGCCCGCCCCGTCGAAAGGCTCGGGGCACCCGCGTTCCGAAAGCTTTTCCTGCAGGATTTCCCGCAATCCGGCAGGCAACCCGGGCAGTGCTGGCTTCGCGATATACTTGCGCGTTTTCCACGCCCCTACGCCAGCCCCCGATGCAGGACAAATACACTCCCGCCGCAGTCGAAGCCGCCGCCCAGCAGCACTGGGAAAGCACCCAGGCATTCAAAGTCGCCGAGGACGCCGGCAAGCCCAAGTATTACTGTCTGAGCATGTTCCCGTACCCGTCGGGGAAGCTGCACATGGGTCATGTGCGCAACTACACGATCGGCGACGTGCTCGCGCGCTACCACCGCATGCGCGGCTTCAACGTGCTGCAGCCGATGGGCTGGGACGCGTTCGGTATGCCGGCCGAAAATGCCGCGATCCAGAACAACGTGCCGCCCGCGAAGTGGACCTACGCCAACATCGACTACATGAAGACGCAGCTCAAGCGTCTCGGTTTTGCCATCGACTGGTCGCGCGAGCTCGCCACCTGCAAGCCGGATTACTACCGCTGGGAACAGTGGCTGTTCACCCGCCTGTACCAGAAGGGGCTGATCTACAAGAAGCTCGGCACGGTGAACTGGGACCCCGTCGACGAGACGGTGCTCGCGAACGAGCAGGTCATCGACGGCCGCGGCTGGCGCAGCGGCGCGCTCATCGAGAAGCGCGAAATCCCGATGTACTACATGAAGATCACCGCCTACGCGGATGAGCTTCTCGAAGCGCTCGACGCCCTGCCGGGCTGGCCGGAGCAGGTCAAGCTGATGCAGAAGAACTGGATCGGCCGCTCCGCAGGCGTCGAGGTGCATTTCCCGTACGAGGTGTCGACGATCGGCTCTTCCGGGGCGCTCAAGGTGTTCACGACCCGCGCCGACACGCTGATGGGCGCGACCTACGTCGCCGTCGCCGCCGAACACCCGCTGGCACTCCAGGCCGCGGCGAACGACGCGGAACTCGCGGCCTTCATCGACGAATGCCGGCACGGCGGCGTCGCCGAGGCCGATCTGGCGACGATGGAAAAGAAGGGCATGCCGACGGGCCTGCGCGTCGTGCACCCGCTCACCGGCGAGCATCTGCCGGTGTGGATCGCGAACTACGTGCTGATGGGCTATGGCGAAGGCGCGGTGATGGCAGTGCCAGCGCACGACGAGCGCGATTTCGCGTTCGCGACGAAATACCGGCTGCCAATCCGGATGGTCGTGAGGTCGACGCGCGATGCCTACACCGATACGCTCGCGCCGTGGCAGGACGCCTACGCCGAGCAGGGCCGGCTGGTCAATTCGGGCAAATACGACGGTCTGCATTTCCAGGATGCCGTCGATGCGATCGCCGCCGACCTCGCAGCGAAAGGCCTCGGCGCAAAGCGCACGCAGTACCGCCTGCGCGACTGGGGCATCTCGCGCCAGCGCTACTGGGGCTGCCCGATACCGATGATCCACTGCGCCGATTGCGGCGACGTGCCGGTGCCGAACGAGCAACTACCGGTCGTGCTGCCCGAAGACGTCGCCGTCACCGGTCGCGGTTCGCCGCTCGCGAAAATGCCCGAGTTCTACGAATGCGATTGTCCGAAGTGCGGCAAGCCGGCAAAACGCGAAACCGACACGATGGACACGTTCGTCGAGTCGTCGTGGTACTTCCTGCGCTACGCCTCGGCGGACAACGGGCAGGCGATGGTCGACGAGCGGGTCAATTACTGGGCGCCGGTCGACCAGTACATCGGCGGCATCGAGCACGCGATCCTGCATCTGTTGTATTCGCGCTTCTTCACGCGCGCGATGCGCGACGAAGGGCTCGTGAATGTGTCCGAACCTTTCACGAACCTGCTGACCCAGGGCATGGTCGTCGCCGAAACCTATTACCGCGACGCCGACGGCGGCAAGAAGCAGTGGATCAATCCGGCCGACGTCGAAGTCGAACGTGACGAGAAAGGCCGCATCGTCGCCGCAAAACTCACCGCCGACGGCGCGCCGGTCGTCATCGGCGGCATCGAGAAGATGGCGAAGTCGAAGAACAACGGCGTCGACCCGCAGGCGCTTGTCGATCAATACGGTGCTGACACGGCGCGCCTGTTCATCATCTTCGCCGCGCCGCCGGACCAGCAGCTCGAATGGTCGGACTCCGGCGTCGAAGGCGCGTACCGCTTCCTGCGCCGCGTGTGGAGCTTCGGGCACGCTTTCGTCAGCGAGTTCCGTCCCCGATTGCCGGCGGAGCGCCAGCTCGGCGCTGCCCGGCTGCCGGAAGCGCTCGCCGCAGTGCGTCGCGAGATCCACGCCTGCCTCAGGCAGGCCAACTACGATTTCGGCAAGCACCAGTTCAACACCGTCGTGTCGGCCGCGATGAAAATCCTCAACGCCCTCGAAAAAGCGCCGCGTGATGTCGAGGTCCCCCACGCACAGGTCGCAGAGGAAGGACTCGACATCCTGCTGCGCCTGCTCGCGCCGATCACGCCGCACCTCGCGCACGCGCTGTGGCAGGACTGCGGCTTCGCCGGCGACGTGCTGCACGCTCCCTGGCCCGAGCCTTCCGAAGACGCGCTCAGGCAGGACGAGATCGACCTCGTGCTGCAGGTCAATGGCAAGTTGCGCGGCAGCCTGCGCGTCGCCGCGGGGGCAAGCCATTCCGCCATCGAAGCGCTCGCGCTCGGTTCGGAGGCGGCGCAGAAATTCATGGAAGGCAAGCCGCCGCGCAAAGTCGTCGTCGTGCCCGGCCGCCTCGTCAACATCGTCGTCTGAGCGATGTCGATGAAGTCCTCCCCTACCCGCCGCCGCCTGATCCTGGCGTTCGGCACGCTGGCGGCCGCTGCGCTGCTCGGCGGCTGCGGATTCAAGTTGCGCGGCCCGCAGCCGCTCGCGTTTCCCAGCATTTACCTCGGCGTCAGCATGCAGTCCGACCTCGGCGCGGCGCTGCATCGCCGCATCGTCGCGAACGGCAACACTACGGTCACGGACGACCCGGCGAAAGCCGACGTCAGGCTCGAAATCCTGCGCGATCAGGCCGAGCGCGAAATCCTCACGCTCACCGGGGGGGGCAAGGTGCGCGAGTACCAGCTCCAGCGCCTCCTGAGTTTCCGGCTCGTCGGCCGCAACGGCAACGAATGGATTCCCCTGACGACGATTTCCGCGCGGCGCGAATACAACTTCGATGACGCGCAGGTCCTCGCCAAGGAACAGGAAGAAGCCCTGCTGTTCCGCGACATGCTGATCGACCTCGTCGATCAACTGATGCGCCGCCTGGCAGCCGCGAAGCCGTGAATCTGCGCCCCGAGCAGCTTTCCGCACATCTCGCAAAGCCGCTCGCCCCACTCTACCTGCTGCACGGCAACGAGCCGCTGCTGGTGCTCGAAGCTGCCGACCTGGTGCGCGCGGCGGCGCGCCGTCAGGGCTTCGACGAGCGTGAAACGCTGGTCGTCGGGCAGGGTTTCCGGTGGGAAAGCTTGACCGCCGCAGCAGGAAATCTGTCGTTGTTCGGTGACTCGAAGCTGATTGACCTGCGCATTCCAGGCGGAAAGCCGGGACGCGACGGCGGCGACGCCCTTCAGCGTTATGCGCGCAGCCTCGCCAGCGGTATCGTGACGCTGGTCACGCTGCCCGAGATCGACTGGGCGGCGCGCAAGACAGCGTGGTTCACCGCCTTGACGCAAGCCGGCGTGACGGTGGAGCTCAACGCCCCGGAACGCGAGCGCCTTGGAGAATGGATCGCGGCACGGCTGGCGCGGCAAAAGCAGACGGCAAGCCCGGAAGCGCTCGCTTTCATCGCCGACCACGTCGAAGGCAATCTGCTCGCCGCACACCAGGAAATCCTCAAGCTCGGCCTGCTCCATGCAGAAGGAAACCTCAGCATGGAGGACGCTCAGGATGCGGTGCTGAACGTCGCCCGCTACGACATTGCCAAGCTGCGCGACGCGCTCGTCGAAGGCGACCCGGTCCGGTGCACACGACTTCTGGAAGGCCTGCAGGGCGAAGGCGCGGCGCCGCCGCTGGTGCTGTGGGCACTCGCGAACGAAATCAGGATGCTGGCCACGCTGTGCGCGGGAAAAGCCGCCGGCCAGCCGCTTGCAACGCTATTCAAGGCCGAACGAATCTTCGACGAACGGCGCAAGCACGCGCTAAGCACTGCGCTGGTGCGGTTTCGAATCGGCACGCTTCGCGCCGCGTTGCTGCACGCGGCGAAGATCGACCGCATCATCAAGGGGCTCGCTCCCGGCGATGTGTGGGACGAATTCCTGCAGCTGGCGATGCGACTCGCACGACGCTGATTGGTCCGGTCGCCTCATCGCGGGCGTGCAGACTGGCGGGGGCGAGCCGATCGATGCTTTAATCCTCTTTTGCACGGCAACATCGAGAATCCGATGGACATTCACGACTACATGCAGACTCTGGGTCGCCAGGCACGCGCCGCCTCGCGCGTGCTTGCGGCCGCTTCGACGGCAGACAAGAACGCCGCGCTCGTCGCGATGGCCGCAGCCATTCGGGAACAGGCCGGGGAACTGCTCGCGGCGAACGCACGCGACCTCGACGAGGCGCGCGCCGCGGGACTCGAAGCGGCGCTGATCGATCGCCTCACCCTGACTGCCAAGGGCGTCGAGGCGATGGCCGAAGGGCTCGAACAGGTCGCAGGACTGCCCGACCCGGTTGGCGAGATCACCGATGTCAAGCGTCGCCCGTCCGGCATCCAGGTCGGCAAGATGCGCGTGCCGCTCGGTGTCATCGGCATCATCTACGAGGCGCGCCCCAACGTGACCGCCGACGCCGCGGCGCTGTGCCTCAAGTCCGGCAACGCCGCAATCCTGCGTGGCGGCAGGGAGGCGCTGCACTGCAACCAGGCGATCGCGCAGTGCGTCCGGGCAGGACTCGCCGCTGCCGGGTTGCCGGAAACGTCGGTACAGGTCGTCGAGACCACCGACCGCGCCGCGGTCGGCCACCTCATCACGATGCCCGAGTTCGTCGACGTCATCGTTCCCCGCGGCGGCAAAGGTCTGATCGAACGCATTTCGAAGGAAGCGCGGGTGCCGGTCATCAAGCACCTCGACGGCAACTGCCACGTCTATATCGATCGCGATGCCGATGTGGCGAAAGTCGTGCCGATCGTCGAAAATTCCAAAACGCAGCGCTACGGCACCTGCAACACGGCGGAATCATTGCTCGTCGCCCGCGAGGTCGCGCCGCGCCTGCTGCCGGAAATCGGCCGGATGCTCGCGAAAAAGGGCGTCGAGATGCGCGGTTGCGAGCAATCACTGGCAATCCTGCGCGCGGCCGGCATTGCCGCGGACAAGCTGCGGGCCGCGAGCGAGCAGGACTGGTCCGAGGAATACCTCGCCCCCATCATCGCGGTGAAAGTGGTTGCCGGCCTCGACGACGCCATCGCGCACATCAACACCTACAGCTCGGGCCATACTGAAGCGATCGTCACCGAAAACTACACCAGCGCGATGCGCTTCCTGCGCGAGGTGGACTCGTCCTCGGTGATGGTCAATGCTTCGACGCGCTTCGCCGACGGCTTCGAATACGGTCTCGGGGCGGAAATCGGAATCTCGACGGACAAGATCCACGCCCGCGGCCCGGTGGGACTCGAGGGGCTGACCAGCCAGAAATGGATCGTCTTCGGCAACGGGGAAGTCCGCCGCTGAAAAACTGCCCGCGCTTCCGCATTCAGCGCCAGCGCCCGGAAGGGCGTTGTGCGCGACCGCTCGGGGACATACCCTCCATCGTCAGGGAGGCGGGGATCCCGACAACCGGAGGCCTGCGGCGGACTCGCGGGTCCTGAATCTTCCTCGACACTGCATCGCTGAACATGGGCTCCCACCAGACTGATTCATCCGGCGCCACTTTCGCCGCGACACTCTCCGTGCCGTTCGGCGCGTTCGGCATCCGCGTGGCAGGAAATGCCATCCACGAACTCGTCTTCCTCCCCCCGGGCACGCGCGCAATACCGCCTGACTGCGCGCTCGCCGAGCGCGCCGCCACCCAGATCTACGCGTGGCTGGAAGACCCGGACCGTCCCTTCGACCTGCCACTGGCGACGCGTGGCACATTGTTTCAGCGGCGGGTATGGGACGCGATCGCGGCGATCCCGCGCGGCGAGACGCGGCAGTACGCCCATCTCTCGGATGCGCTCGGCAGCGCCGCCCGAGCGGTCGGCCAGGCTTGCCGGGCAAACCCGTTTCCCCTCGTGATTCCCTGCCATCGCGTCGTGTCCGCGACAGGCATCGGCGGATTTGCCGGCGCATCCGGAGGCTACCTGATCGACGCAAAGCACTGGCTTCTCGCTTTCGAGGCAAACCGGTGAGCAGAACCGAACATCACGCGCCGGAAACGCCGGCCACCCGTTTCCTGAAGCAGCATCGCGTGACATATACGACCCATCTTTATAGTTATGAACCTCACGGCGGAACAAAAGTCTCCGCACGGGAACTGGACGTCGACGAACACGCGATCGTCAAGACGCTCGTGATGGAAGATGAGAGCGGCGCGCCGTTGATCGTGTTGATGCACGGCGACCGAAAAGTATCCACGAAGGAACTCGCCCGGCAAGCGGGCCGGAAACGCATCGAGCCATGCACTCCGGAAGTCGCAAATCGTCATTCGGGTTATCTCGTCGGCGGCACTTCTCCTTTCGGCATGCGAAAACGCCTGCCGGTATTCCTGGAAAACTCGATCGTCGATCTTCCACTCGTCTATATCAACGGCGGTCGGCGAGGATTCCTGCTCGGGATATCTCCACAGGAAATTCTGCGAGTATTGCAACCCCAGCTCGTCAGCGCCGGAATCTAGGCCGCATTCGTCCGCAACGTTTTAATTCTCCGGATTTACTGGCAAAATAATTAGCAATGATCATGGGTATGCATTTTTGCGTTTTATCCCCGATCCATTGTCGTCATAACGAACGAACCCCCGATATCTGGAGAAACCATGGACCTGGCCACTTTGTCGCTGACCGAATTGCGGCGCTTGCAATCAAAGGTAGAAACGGAAATCCGTCGGCGTAGCGATAACACGCGCCGCGAACTGATCAAGAAAATGCAGAAGATGGCAGCGGACGAAGGTCTGTCGCTCAGTGACCTTATCGGAAGCGCCCCGGCGAGCGAAGACAAGCGCAGCCCCGGCAAGCGGAAAACGAAACCCGCGGCCAAGAAAACCAACCCCATTCCGGCAAAGTACCGTCACCCGGAAAATCCTGCGATCAGCTGGAGCGGGCGCGGCAGGAAGCCGCACTGGGTGGTGGACTGGCTTGCCCAGGACAAGCCCCTCGTGGAGCTCGAGATCGCTGCCGAAAAATAACCCGTCGTGGCGCCTCTTGAACGAGCGCGTCACAGCCACTGTTCAGATTGCAGTGGCCGGGAGCGGGATCCCTTCGCGTCCACGCTGGATATACACGCCGACGCGACGCACGCCTTTCTTCACGCCGATCTTCGCGATGCGGATCTTGACCCACGGTGCGCCGAATTCGTCGAATAGCAGCTTCACGACGAATTCTCCGAGCGTCTCGATCAGATTGAAATGGCGTTCGGCCAATTCCTTCCGGATTCGTTCGATCACATCCGCGTAGTTGATGGTCCCCGCAATGTCGTCATTTTCGGCAGCGGAATCCGGCACGCCGAAAGTCAGATTCAGTTCGACCGGCTGGGGCGCCGCCTTTTCACGGGGATAGATGCCCACCCAGGCCTGCACCCGCAACTCCTCGATAAAGATGAAATCCATGCTGTTTCCCGATTAGAATTCCGGCAATTCTAGGTGAAAAAATGAATTTCCTCCTGTTATTGCTCGCAGCGTACGTACTCGGCTCGACACCGTTCGCCATCGTGTCGAGCCGCCTGTTCGGACTTGCGGACCCCCGCCGCTACGGTTCGGGCAACCCCGGGGCGACCAATGTCCTGCGCAGCGGCAACAAGGCCGCGGCGCTGCTGACCCTGGTCGGCGACTGCGCCAAGGGATGGCTCGCGGTGTGGGGCGCTGCGAAGCTGGGTTTTTCACCGGTCGAAGCAGCACTGGCTGGGTTGGCCGCGTTTCTGGGCCATGTGTTCAGCGTGTTCCTGCGCTTCCGAGGCGGCAAGGGCGTTGCGACCGCGCTGGGCGTACTTGCCGGAATCAATGCCTGGGTCGCACTCAGCGCGCTCCTCGTATGGCTCGCGGTGGCGATCCTCACCCGCTACTCTTCGGCGGCGGCGCTGTCCGCTGCGGTGATCACGCCCATTTCCGGCGCCGTCCTGCTGGGCGCCACCCCGACGGTCGCCGTGCTCGCGCTGATCGCCGGCATTCTGGTCTGGCGCCACGCGCCGAACATACGAAAACTGATGAACGGATCCGAAAGCAAGATCGGCGCAAGCAAGAGCTGACCCCGAGGCGCAGCAATGCACATCCTGCGCTGGCGCAATCGCCGGCCGCCGCTCGCTCACGCCCGGACGGGTGAGTGCAGTTCGGCCAGAGGCCAGCGAGGAAACACCCGCACCGCCGGAGTTTCGCCCCCGCACTGCCCGGCAGCGGCGCGCAGCGCGCCGGCGAACGCGATCATCGCGCCGTTATCGGTGCACAGTTCGGGTTCCGGGTAATACACGCGCCAGCCCTTGCGCCGCGTCGACGCGTCGAGTCGCTCACGCAGGTGGCGATTGGCCCCCACCCCGCCGGCCACAACGAGGCGGGACAACCCGGTCTGCTCGAGCGCACGCAGCGCCTTCGCGCACAGCACCTCGACCACCGCTGCCTGGAAATCCGCCGCCAGGTCAGCCACATCCTCGGCCCGCCAGGTGGGCGCCGACACGACGTTGAGGACCGCGGTCTTGAGCCCGCTGAAGCTGAAGTCGAGATCGCCCGAACGCAGCATCGGACGCGGCAGGCGAAAACGGCCCGTTTGCCCACACTCTGCCAAGGCGGCCAGTTGCGGCCCGCCGGGGTAGCCGAGGCCGAGGAGCTTGGCCGTCTTGTCGAACGCCTCTCCGGCCGCATCGTCCACCGACTCTCCGAGCAGGGCATATTCCCCCACCCCCGTCACCCCCATCAACTGAGTATGGCCACCTGACACGAGCAACGCGACAAACGGAAACGCCGGCGGATCGGCGGCGAGCAATGGGGACAGCAGGTGGCCCTCGAGATGGTGAATGGGCAAAACCGGTGCACCGAGCGCCAGTCCCAGCGACTCGGCGAAGCTCGCGCCGACGAGCAGCGCACCGGCAAGCCCCGGTCCCGCCGTGTAGGCAATCGCATCGAGTTGCGACAGCTCGCAGCCGGCCGCATCCAGCGTCTGCCTCACCAGCAGCGGCAGGCGGCGGATGTGATCGCGCGACGCCAGCTCCGGGACCACGCCGCCGTATGCGGCATGCAGCGCGATCTGCGTGTGGACGCAATGCCCCAGCAAACCGGCCGCAGTGTCGAAGATCGCCACGCCCGTTTCGTCGCAAGAAGTCTCGATTCCCAGTACTTTCATCACCCCACCATTTGGACGGCACGTTCGCACAGGCGCCTATTCTAACGGCCCGTCCGGCATGCACTCTATTTTGATTTCTTGCGCCCTCCCGGGCTTCTGCGATACCATCCGAGGTTTTCCGAAATCCGAACTCCCTGGAGCATCGTATGGCTCGCGTCTGTCAAGTGACCGGTAAAGCACCGATGGTGGGAAACAACGTTTCCCACGCTAATAACAAAACCAAGCGCCGCTTCCTGCCGAACCTGCAAAACCGCAGATTCTGGAGCGAATCCGAAAACCGCTGGATCCGCCTGCGCGTTTCCAATGCCGCCTTGCGCACGATCGACAAGAAAGGCATCGACGTGGTCGTCTCCGAACTTCGCGCCCGCGGCGAGAAGGTCTGACGTCTCGCCACGCAACTGAAGCAAACGTACGGAGACTCACATGGCCAAAGGCGCCCGCGAAAAAATCAAGCTGGAGTCGACCGCAGGTACCGGTCACTTCTATACGACATCCAAGAACAAGCGCACCACCCCGAACAAGCTTGAGTTCAACAAGTACGATCCGGTCGTACGCAAGCACGTGCTGTACAAGGAAATCAAGCTAAAGTGATATGCTCGGCGAGCGATGCCCGCACAGGGCGTTTCGCTCCCACAAGCAGCAAGAGGCCGCCGGATCGCTCCGGCGGCCTCTTGCTTTCTGGAACCCGTCCCGCGACAGTGATTCAGCGTGCCGGATTGCCAGGACTATCAGGCCTTCTGGATGTTAGAGGCCTGTTTGCCCTTCGGACCCTGGGTAACTTCGAAGGAAACCTTCTCCCCTTCCTTCAACGTCTTGAACCCGTTCATATTGATCGCGGAAAAGTGCGCGAAGAGATCCTCGCTGCCATCGTCCGGAGTAATGAAGCCGAAGCCCTTCGAGTCATTGAACCACTTGACGGTACCAGTTGCCATGTTGCCGTAATCCTTCAAAATTGCTTAAAACGATGCAGGAAACCACCCCTTTAGTGCATGAATGCGTGACAAAACGGAGCCGGTAAAGCCAAATCGGACTGCGCAAACAGCCAAAACGTGCAGAACCATCGCGTTTAGCTTTGCATTTCGCACGATCCTGCTTTTACGCATTTGCGCGAACAGCGTCAAGAGTTTCGTAGGGGAGCGGTTTTTTGCATCGCATCAATTCCCGCACTCCCCTCTCACCGCACAACGACGCCCCCCGTGAAATGAAGCTGACCGGAGCTCCCGGGAGCCGTTCTTGCAACGCAACAGCGCTCGCATCGCTTTTTCGCCGTCGTACAGGCCGTTTTTACTCTCCCGGTGGCATGTTGCACTCTGCCTCGACTTCATTAGAATGAACCGCATGGCTACTCAAAAGCAGGACGAGTTTTTACTCGAGGCGGAGCAAACTCGCACCAAACCGCCGCCACTTTACAAGGTGCTACTGCTCAACGACGATTTCACGCCGATGGATTTCGTCATAGTCGTGCTGCAGAAATTTTTTGGCATGGACCGCGAACGGGCGACACGGGTCATGCTCCAAGTCCACAGAGAAGGCATGGGGGTGTGCGGCGTTTTTCCGAAGGACGTCGCCGCGACCAAGGTCGAACAGGTCGTCGCCTTTGCCCGGCAGCACCAGCATCCGCTGGCGTGCGTGATGGAGGAAAATTGAGAATGATCGCGCAGGAACTTGAAGTCAGTCTGCACATGGCCTTTGTCGAGGCGCGACAGAAGCGGCACGAGTTCATCACTGTTGAACATCTGCTGCTGGCGCTGCTCGACAATCCGTCGGCCGCCGAAGTCTTGCGCGCGTGCGCCGCAAACGTCGATGAACTACGGCGGGAATTGACGACTTTCATCAACGAACACACTCCGAGGGTCGAAGGCGCGGACGAGATCGATACGCAGCCGACGCTCGGATTCCAGCGCGTCATCCAGCGCGCGATACTGCACGTCCAGTCGTCGGGCAAAAAGGAAGTCACCGGCGCGAACGTCCTGGTCGCCATTTTCGGCGAGAAGGATTCGCACGCTGTGTACTTCCTCCAGCGGCAGAATATTTCGCGACTGGACGTCGTCAACTTCATTTCGCACGGCATTGCGAAGGCGCCCCAGCAAGGTGCGAATGCACCGGGACGCAACGAGTCCGAACAAGGCGAGCAGGAGACGGAAACGGCACAACCGGGCGGCGCACTCGAGAATTACACGCAAAATCTCAACCAGCAGGCACTGGTCGGCAAGATCGACCCCCTGATCGGACGCGACCGGGAGCTCGAGCGCGTCATCCAGACGCTATGCCGCCGGCGCAAGAACAACCCCTTGCTGGTCGGCGAAGCGGGTGTCGGCAAGACTGCGATTGCGGAAGGCCTGGCGCGGCGGATCATCGAAGGGCGGATTCCCGAGATCCTCGAGGGGGCTCAGGTGTATGCGCTCGACATGGGTGCGTTGCTGGCGGGCACGAAGTATCGGGGCGACTTCGAGCAGCGGCTGAAAGCCGTGCTCAAGCAGCTGCGCGAAACCCAGAACGCGATTCTCTTCATCGACGAGATTCATACGCTCATCGGTGCAGGGGCGGCATCGGGCGGCACGCTCGACGCGTCGAACCTGCTCAAGCCGGCGCTGTCGTCCGGGCAGTTGAAGTGCATCGGCGCGACGACCTATTCGGAGTTCCGCCAGATCTTCGAGAAAGACCACGCGCTGTCACGGCGCTTCCAGAAAGTCGATGTTTCAGAGCCATCGGTAGCGGAAACGGTCGAGATCCTGAAGGGCCTCAAGAGCCGTTTCGAGGAACATCACAACGTCAAGTATTCGGCGGCGGCGCTGTCCTCTGCGGCAGAACTTTCGGCGCGCTACATCAACGATCGTCACCTGCCGGACAAAGCGATCGACGTCATCGATGAAGCGGGCGCGGCCCAGCGGATCCTGCCGAAATCGAAGCAGCGCAAGCTGATCGGCAAGGGCGAAATCGAGGATATCGTCGCGAAGATCGCACGGATACCGCCGCGCAGCGTGTCGAACGACGACAAGACTGCGCTGATGAACCTCGAGCGCGACCTGAAGAACGTCGTGTTCGGCCAGGAAGCGGCCATCAACGCGCTGGCCAAGGCGATCAAGATGTCGCGCTCCGGCCTGGGCAATCCGGCGAAACCGATCGGCAGCTTCCTGTTCTCCGGTCCGACCGGCGTCGGCAAGACGGAAGTCGCGCGACAACTGGCGTTCACGATGGGCATCGAACTGGTGCGCTTCGACATGTCCGAATACATGGAACGCCACGCGGTCAGCCGCCTGATCGGCGCGCCGCCGGGGTATGTCGGGTTCGACCAGGGCGGGCTGCTCACCGAGGCGATCACGAAGAAGCCGCACTGCGTGCTGCTGCTCGATGAAATCGAGAAGGCGCATCCGGACATCTACAACATTCTCCTGCAGGTGATGGATCACGGCACACTGACGGACAACAACGGCCGCCAGGCGGACTTCCGCAACGTCATCCTGATCATGACGACGAATGCGGGAGCGGAGTCGATGCAGAAAGCGGTGATCGGTTTTTCGGCCAAGCGCGAAGCGGGCGACGAGATGGCGGACATCAAGCGCATGTTCTCGCCGGAATTCCGCAACCGGCTCGATGCGACGATCTCGTTCAAGGCGCTCGACAACGAAGTCATCCTGCGCGTTGTCGACAAGTTCCTGATGCAGCTCGAGGCGCAGTTGCACGAGAAGAAGGTCGAGGCCCATTTCACCGACGAGTTGAAGGCATGGCTGGCCGGCGAAGGCTTCGATCCGATGATGGGTGCGCGCCCGATGGCCCGCTTGATCCAGGACACGATCCGGTCTGCACTGGCCGACGAGTTGCTGTTCGGCCGGCTGGCGAACGGCGGCAAGGTGACCATCGATCTGGATGCGGACGGGAAGGTCAAGCTGGTTTTCGACCAGATGGAGGCGGCTACGGCCTGACTTGATTCGTCGCGCTCCGGAAGGGCGGCCTGCGGGCCGCTTTTTTTTTTGCGCCCGCAGCACCCGGTGTCGCTCGTGAATGGCGTCGCCACAGTACACTTTCTCCCACCTCAAGACGAAGGAAGAAGCATGGAATTCCAGACCGCCGATCTGTGTGATGCCCACGAAAGCCGCGTGAAAGTCGTCAGCCCGATGTTCCGGAGCTACGGCGGACGCGGTGCTTTTTGCGGTCAGATCACGACGCTCAAGGTGTTCGAGGACAACTCCCTGGTGCGCACCGCACTCGAAGGGCCGGGCCAGGGCAAAGTGCTCGTCGTCGATGGCGGCGGCTCGATGCGATGCGCGCTCGTCGGCGACCAGCTGGCGCTGCTCGGCGTGAAGAATCAATGGGCCGGGGTCATCGTGTATGGCTGCATCCGCGACTCGAAGGCGATCGGCACGATGGAACTGGGGTTGTTCGCACTCGGCACCCATCCGCTCAAGAGCATCAAGAAAGGCGTCGGAGACCCTGACATCGCCGTGACGTTCGGCAGCGTGACCTTCACACCGGGACATTTTGTGTACGCCGACGAGGATGGCATTGTCGTTTCGGAATCGTCGCTGCTCTGATTCATTCCCCGCAAACCGGCGTACAGCGTTGCGCCGGCTTCGTTCATCGCCGGCTCTCACCAGATATCCAGGGCGGCCTGTACAACACGCATTTTCTGCGGCAATGCAGCAGCGTTTCATTTCACAACGCCGGCAGTCGTTCCACGATACAAAATATCGAGCCCAAGCATATGAAATGCAACGCTTAAATAATTTCTTATATCTTATATAAGACCTGTTGCTGCAGAGCGAAAACCTTCCTATACTCCTTCTCACTCGACGTCGCCTCCGCAGCACGACGGCCGTCGAAAGGAAACGATCCGCGGGCGTATCCATAGACGCGCGCAAGGAACGTTTCCACGCTCATAAATCGTTAGCCAACAAGGAACCTGCCATGACCCTGACCCGCGAACAGCAAATCGCCGCCATCGAGAAAGACTGGGCCGAAAACCCCCGCTGGAAAGGCATCAAGCGCAACTACACTGCCGCCGATGTCGTCCGCCTGCGCGGTTCCATCCAGCCCGAAAGCACCTTGGCGAGCGTCGGTGCAGAAAAGCTGTGGAACCTTGTGAACAACGAACCGTACGTCAATTGCCTCGGCGCGCTGACCGGTGGCCAGGCGATGCAGCAGGTCAAGGCCGGCATCAAGGCGATCTACCTGTCGGGCTGGCAGGTCGCGGCCGACAACAACTCGTACGCCGCGATGTACCCGGACCAGTCGCTGTACCCCGTCAACTCGGTGCCGACGGTGGTCGAGCGCATCAACAACGCCTTCCAGCGTGCCGACCAGATCCAGTGGTCGAAGAACATCAACAAGGGCGACAAGGGCTACGTCGACTACTTCGCGCCGATCGTTGCCGATGCCGAAGCCGGTTTCGGCGGCGTGCTGAACGCTTTCGAACTGATGAAGGCGATGATCCGTGCCGGCGCCGCGGGCGTGCACTGGGAAGACCAGCTCGCCTCGGTGAAGAAGTGCGGCCACATGGGCGGCAAGGTGCTGGTGCCGACCGCCGAAGCCGTGCAGAAGCTGCTCGCCGCCCGCCTCGCCGCGGACGTCATGGGCGTGCCGACGCTGGTGATCGCCCGTACCGACGCCGAAGCAGCCGACCTGCTGACCAGCGACTACGACGCGAATGACAAGCCCTTCCTGACCGGCGAGCGCACGGCTGAAGGCTTCTACAAGACCAACAAGGGGCTCGACCAGGCGATCTCCCGCGCGGTCGCCTATGCTGAGTATGCCGATCTGGTGTGGTGCGAAACCGGCACGCCGGATCTGGAGTTCGCGCGCAAATTCGCCGAAGCCGTGCATGCCAAGCACCCGGGCAAGATGCTGGCCTACAACTGCTCGCCGTCGTTCAACTGGAAGAAGAACCTCGACGATGCAACGATCGCCAAGTTCCAGCGCGAACTCGGCGCGATGGGCTACAAGTACCAGTTCATCACGTTGGCCGGTATCCATTCGATGTGGTACAACATGTTCGACCTCGCCCAGGACTATGCGGAGCGCGGCATGTCGGCTTACGTCGAGAAAGTCCAGGAACCCGAGTTCGCCGCGCGCGACCGTGGCTACACCTTCGTGTCACACCAGCAGGAAGTCGGCACGGGTTACTTCGACGAAGTGACGACGGTGATCCAGGGCGGCACCTCGAGCGTTACCGCGCTGACCGGTTCGACCGAAGAAGAACAGTTCCACTGATCGTTTCGATTCGGGCAGGCCGCCATCAGGCCTGCCCATCGCAGCAAGCCGCGTTCACAAGACGCGGCTTTTTGTTTGGGGAGCGGAATCCGTCCCGCCCTCCGCTTCGCACGGGCCGCCTGTGAAAGCGCGGTCCGTCGCAATTCGCTTTCGCCTGTTCCTGGCGGCCGAGGCCGTCAGGACAAGCTCACGACGCGGGGGTCGGCGCCGGGGAACGCTCCATGCGCCCCTGCCGTTGTTGCCCGTCGCGCCGCTGGCGAGGCCCGCCGACATGAAACTGCTCGTCGAAGGTCTTCTTCTGCGGCGCGTCGAGCACGTCATAAAGCTTCACGGCGGCGGCGTGCATTTCGCGCATCGATTCGAGCCGTCTTTCGGCGAACGTCTCCATGCGCTCCATCCGTTCGAGCGCGGTCTTGGGCAGTTCTCCGGCTCGCATCGACTGCATCTGCTCGGCGGCCTTCTCCGCCCTGCTGCGCATCGCGGCGCTGAACGCCTCCCACGCCGGGCGCTGCTCCGGCCGGAGCGCGAGGGCTTCCTGCAGTTTGGCCAGACGCTGGTCCGCGCGTGCACTCATCGCTTCGGGATCCATGCGATGCTTCATGCCGTGCATGCCTCCGTGCATTCCATGCCAGCCACCGCCGCCTCCGGCAAGGGCGACGGGGGCGGCGAAACCCACGGTCGCTGCGACAGCGGCGGCAACTGCGGTCTTGATCCAGGTTTTCATGATGGTTCTCCGTGTTGATCTGGAACGCCCTTCGACTCCGGGCGGCGAAACCATTTGAACACCGGGATGTAAGCCGCATTTGTCCGCAGCACGCCCGTTTGCATGAGCATGTCTCGGCGCGGGCCGGAGATACTCTGGGATACAAGATACCCCGGCTCTCCCCTTATGATTCACATCGGGGGTTCATCCGCCCCGCCCTGCTTCGACCGCCGCCAGTCCATGACATGACCACCTCCCACGACCACATCCTCATCGTCGACGATGACAAAGAGATCCGCGGCCTGCTCGCCGACTACCTCGAAAAGCAGGGGCTGCGCTGCACCACCGCTGCCGACGGACGCGAGATGAAGGCCGCCCTCGAGCGCCACCGCGTCGACCTGATCGTGCTCGACATCATGATGCCGGGCGAGGACGGCCTGACGCTGTGCCGCAACCTGCGTGCCGGCGGCGTCCACGCAAACCTGCCGGTGCTGATACTCACCGCGCGCGGCGAAGACATGGACCGTATCGTCGGGCTGGAGATGGGCGCCGACGACTACCTGGCCAAACCGTTCGTGCCGCGCGAGCTCTACGCCCGCATCCGGGCGATCCTCCGCCGCGCCCGCGCGCTGCCGCCGAACCTCGAAGGCTCGCCCGCCGATCATGCGGCACAGCTGCACTTTGCCGGATGGCGGCTCGATACCGCGGGCCGGCACCTGATCGACCAGGACGGCACCATCGTCCCGCTGTCGGGGGCCGAGCATCGCATGCTGATGGTGTTCCTCACCCACCCGCAGCGCGTGCTCAGCCGGGATCAGCTGATGGAATTGACGCAGGGTCGCGAAGCTGACGCGTTCGATCGCTCGATCGACCTGCTCGTCAGCCGGCTGCGCCAGCGGCTGCGCGACAACGCGCGCGAGCCCGCAATCATCAAGACGGTGCGCAACGAAGGTTACGTGCTCGCGAGCACGGTCTCCGTCGCCGAGCCACCTGCCCACTCATGAGATATCCCTGGCCACGCACGCTGTTCGCGCGCCTGATGCTGATCTGGCTGGTTGGCATCGCGCTGGTGCTGGCGGTGAGCCTTGCGCTGTTCGTCAGCGAACGGGACCGGCATGGACGCGACGTGCTGTTCGAAGGCGTCGCGCGGGAGATCGCCGCGATCGTCGACGTGCTCGACAGCCTCGCACCCGAGCAGCGCGAGGACTGGATCGGGACTCTTGGCCGACGGCGCCTGCGGCTCACGCTCGACGTTCCGCCGCCCGACGCGCAGCCGCAGCCGGAGGGCTCTCCACTACGAAAAGCACTGAATCAGGCACTGCCCGAGCGCGAGGTGGCGGTCCTCGAGCGGCCTCGTGCGCACAACGACGGCCACCCGCACCGTCCACAACCGCTCGCCAGCGTACGCCTCGCTGACGGCGCACCGCTGACGGTCCGCCTGCCGGGAGCCCTGTTCGGGACCCCTCCGCCCCTGCCTCCCGGCAGTCTCGTTGCCGCGCTGCTGGCGCTGATCGCCGGCGTCACGCTGCTGTCGTGGCTCGCGGTGCGCATCGCGACGCGGCCGCTGTCGCGGCTCGCTGCCGCAGCCGATGCGCTCGGCGCAGATCCGAACAGCCCGCCCATCGACACCGGCGGTCCGGTCGAGGTCGCCCGTGCAGCGCACGCGTTCAACCAGATGCAGCAACGCCTGCAGCAGCATGTCGGCGAGCGCACCCGGATCCTGGCTGCGATCTCGCATGACCTGCAGACGCCGATCACACGCCTGCGGCTGCGCGCCGAGCTCATCGAGGACGAGGCGGTACGAGCGAAGATCCAGTCCGATCTCGACGCCATGCAGGCGCTCGCGAAGGAAGGCCTCGACTACGCGCGCAGCCTGGATGTGACCGCCGCCGCCAAGGCGATCGACCTCAACGCGCTGGTCGCGGCGCTGTGCGAGGACGCGGGCGACATGGGCTGGCAGGTGACGCTTGCAGGGCGGGCCGGGACGCCGTGCCACGCGCGCCTCGATGCGCTACGCCGCGCGCTGTGGAACCTGATCGAAAACGGCGTGAAGTTCGGCGGCCACGTCGACGTCACGATCGCCGAAACGCCGGAATATTTCGAGATCCGCGTGCGCGACCACGGCCCAGGCCTGCCGGAAGCAGAACTCGAAAAAGTGTTCGAACCTTTCTATCGTGCCGAAGCGTCACGCAGCCGAAACACTGGCGGCACCGGCCTCGGCCTTGCCATCGCGCGCAATCTGTTGCGCGCGCAGGGTGGTGACGTTTCGCTGGCGAACCGGCGCGACGGCGGACTCGAAGCGCTCGTGACGCTGCCGCACACGAGCACGCGCAGCAGCGCCGCACGCTGAATGAACCTGAACGAATCCGAGCCGCATCGCCGCGACAGCCGCCCCCTCAACGCCCCCGCAGCACGATCGCGACGCCTCCGAGAATCGCCACCGCGGCCAGCACGAGCCGCATCGTGACGGCCTCCCCGAGCAGCAGCACACCGCCGAGCGCAGCGATCACCGGCACGCTGAGCTGCACGGTCGCCGCACCGGTCGCGCTGAGGCCGCGCAGCGCGGCGTACCAGACGACATAGCCCGAACCGGACGCCAACGCACCCGACAGCACCGCGTACAGCACGCCGGACGACTGGATGTTCACGCTGCCGACACCGAGCATCGCCAGCCCAATCGCCATCGGCACGGTGCGCAGGAAGTTTCCGGCGGTCGCCGCGAGCGGGTCTCGGATGCCGCGCCCGCGCAGTGAATAGACGCCCCACGCGATACCGGCGCCGACCATCAGCAGCGCGCCGCCGAGCGGCGGAGCGGACAGGCCCGGCGACAGCAGATGGACGAACCCGCCGAACGCGAACAGCAGCCCGACCAGTTGCGACATCGTGAGCCGCTCACCACGCACGAGCCCGGTAAGGATCATCATCGCCTGCACTGCCGCGAACAGCAGCAGCGCGCCGATACCGGTCGGCAAGGACACGTACGCGAACGAAAATCCGGCGGCATACGCGAACAACGCGAACGCGGAGCGCCAGTTCCCGCCCCGCGCAGGCGGGATGCCGCGCGCGCCGAGCAGCAACGCCAGTGCCAGCGCGCCCGACAGCAGACGGATCACGGTGAAGCTCGCCGCGTCGATCGCCTCCTGCTGCAGCGCGAGCCGGCACAACACCGAGTTCGCAGCGAACGCGAGCATCGCGACCGCTGTCAGCGCTACCGCGCGGACTTTCGTCATGAGCAGTCTCCAGCCGGCGCACCATAGCGGATCGCCAACGCGCGAAAGCGTGCGACTTCGTCCGCGCACCACTGCGCATCGTGTCCGAGTTCCTCGGCAAGCAGCGTTGCGACCGCCGGCGCCGCCGCGGCAGCGCGGGCGGCGTCGAGAAACAGCGCGCGATGCCGGCGCGCCAGCACGTCCTCGACGCCGCGGGCGAGCTCAAAACGCGCGGCATGGCGCACCTCGGCCTCCGTCAACGTCAGGCCGTCCTGTATGCGCCGCGTGGCGCCGGGCAGCAGGTCGACGGCGGCCCGCTCGCTGCCGTAGCAGTCGCCGGAAAAGCCGGTGGTCGCACCATGCAGGCGCAGCGCGGCGGTCGCTGCGGGGCGTCGCGGCAGCATACCGACGGCGCAGGCCTGGTCGACGGTTTCCTCGGCCATCCGCCGGTACGTCGTCCATTTGCCGCCGGTGATCGTCACCAGCCCGCCGGGCGACACCTCGATGCAGTGTTCGCGCGACAGCCGGTGCGTCGCCGTCTTCTCGTCCGCACCGACGAGCGGCCGGAGGCCGACGAAGATGCTGCGCACATCGGCTCGTGTCGGCGCCGGCACCAGATAGCGGGCCGCGGTCGCGAGGATGAAATCCACTTCACCGGGCAGCGCGTCGGGCTCCAGCGGAAGGTCGGGGCGAGCTGTATCGGTGGTCCCGATCAGGACCTTGCCCTGCCACGGAATGACGAACAGCACGCGTCCATCCGGGGTCTCCGGCACCAGCAGCGCGGTATCGCCAGAGAGGAAACTCCGGTCGACGACGACGTGCACACCCTGGCTCGGGCGCACCAGGGCGCGGGCCGCGGGACGCTCGAAACGCCGCACCGCGTCGGCCCATACCCCGCTCGCGTTGATGACGACGCGGGCAGCGATGCGGAAAACCTCACCGCTCTCCGCATCACGCGCGATGACCCCGCGAACGCTGCCCGCTTCGATGATCAGACCGTCGACCGGCAGGTAGTTGAGCGCCAGGCCGCCCAAGTCGAACACCGTCCGCATCAGCGCGATCGCCAGGCGCGCGTCGTCGAACTGGGCGTCCCAGTAGGCGATCCCGCCTCTCAGCCCGACGGGATTCAGACCCGGCAGCGCCGCGGCAGTGGCGGCCGCGTCGAGCATCCGGCTGCGTTCGATACCGTGAATGCCGGCAAGCAGATCGTAAAAACCGAGTCCCAGCCCGAACCGCGCCCGGTCGTGCCAGTGGTAGGCCGGCACGACGAAACGCAGCGGATGAACGAGGTGAGGCGCGTTCGCAAGTAGCCGCGAACGCTCGGCCAGCGCTTCGCGCACCAGCGCGAGGTCGCCCCGGGCAAGATAGCGCACGCCGCCGTGGATCAGCTTCGTCGCGCGCGAACTGGTTCCTTTCGCGAAGTCGCATGCTTCGACGAGCAGCGTCGAATAGCCGCGCGCGGCGGCATCGACGGCGCATCCGAGCCCGGTCGCACCGCCGCCGATGACGACCACGTCCCAGCGCTGCGACCGGCGCAAACGATCGAGCAGCACGGCGCGGGCAAGTCGGCGCTCCGCCGCAGCGGATTGGCCGTGCGCATGAAAACTGTCCGGCGCCGCACGGACGCCTTCCTCCTCACCGCCTGCGCTCATGCCGCGGCCCAGCCCCGCGCCCGTTCCACCGCGCGCCGCCAGCGCGCGATTGCCGCCTCGCGCCGATCCTCCGCCATCACCGGCTCGAAGCGGCGTGCGGCACGCCAGTGCGACGCAAGCTCCTCGATGCCGGACCACATCCCCACCCCCAGCCCGGCGAGATACGCCGCTCCCAGCGCGGTGGTCTCGAGCATCCGCGGACGGACCACCGGAACCCCGAGCAGATCCGCCTGGATCTGCATCAGCAGATCGTTTGCCGCGGCACCGCCATCGACACGCAGTTCGGCGAGCGGCCCGGCGCCGTCGCGGTCCATCGCGGCGACGAGATCCACCGTCTGCAGCGCGATCGCCTCGAGGGCCGCCCGCGCGATGTGCGCAGCGCCAGTGCCGCGGGTCAGCCCAAGGAGCGTGCCGCGCGCGTACGCGTCCCAGTACGGTGCGCCGAGCCCGGTAAACGCCGGCACCAGCACGACGCCCTCGCTGTCCGGGACGCTCGCGGCGAGCGCCTCGACGTCCTCGGCGCGCCTGATCAGCCCCAGCCCGTCGCGCAGCCACTGCACGAGCGCGCCACCGATGAAAATGCTGCCTTCGAGCGCGTAGCAGATCTCGCCCCGCGAACGCCACCCGATCGTCGTCAGCAGGCGGTTCGTCGACGTCACCGGCGCCGGGCCGGTGTTCATCAGCAGGAAGCAGCCGGTGCCGTAGGTGTTTTTCGCCATCCCCGGGGCAAAGCACGCCTGGCCGAACGTGGCTGCCTGCTGGTCTCCGCCGATGCCGGCGATCGGTACTGCCGCGCCGAGCACGTCGGCGCGGGTGGTGCCGCACACTCCGCTGCTATCGACGACGCGCGGCAACAGCGCGGACGGAATGTCGAGCAGCGCGAGCAGCGTTTCGTCCCACTCGCAGCGGTGAATGTTGAACAGCATCGTTCGCGACGCATTGCCGGCGTCGGTCACGTGCAGTGCACCGCCGCTAAGGTGCCAGACAAGCCAGCTGTCGACGGTGCCGAACGCCAGTTCGCCCGCCCGTGCCCGAGCGCGCGCGCCGGGGACGTGGTCCAGCAGCCAGGCGAGCTTCGTCGCCGAGAAATAGGGGTCGAGCTCGAGCCCGGTACTGGCGCGGATCATGTCGGCATGCCCGGCCTCGCGCAGCCGGTCGCATGCCGCCGCGGTGCGCCGATCCTGCCAGACGATCGCTGGCGCAAGCGCCTGGCCGGTCGAACGTTCCCACAGCAGGGTAGTTTCACGCTGATTCGTGATGCCGACCGCAGCCAGCGCAGAAGCGGCAATGCCGGCCCGAGCAAGCGCCGTCCGGGCGCAATCGAACTGTGTCGCGAGAATCTGCGCCGGATCGTGCTCGACCCAGCCGGGCTGCGGGTAGTGCTGCTCGAACGTCTGCTGGGCAGCACCCTCCACCTGCCCATCGCGGTCCAGCACGAGTGCCCGCGAGCTCGTCGTCCCCTGGTCCAGGGCCAGCAGATAACTCATGACACCTCCGGCTGTGCTCGCAATGACGCAAGACTACCGCGCGCCCGTCCGCGTGACCATCCCGGACCACGGTCTGCCCGCTGCGGACATCGTGATTGAAGCGCCCATCGGCCGGGACTATAGTAGTCCGCATAATTCAATGGCCCTGCGGAGGCAGCCATGATCACCACCGACCACCAACCCAACCTCGTCTCCGTCGCCGTATTCGGCGAATTCACCCTCGCGGACTACAAGGAGTTCGAAGAGATCGTCAATTACAAGGTGCAGTTCGAAGGCCCGGTCAACCTGCTCTTCGACCTGCGCCAGATGGCCGGCTTCACGCTGGATGTCGCGTGGGAAGAAATCAAGTTCTCGCGTCGCCACGCCCGGGATTTTCGCCGCATCGCCGTGCTGACCGAAGACCAGTGGCTGACGTGGAGCGCATGGATCTCGCAGCTCTTCGTCGATGCCGACGTGCTTGTCTTTGCCGACGAAACCGAGGCGCGCAGCTGGTTGGAGGCGGCCGCGGAGCCCGCGCAGTGAACGCTTCGTACAGCACACTGATTGGCGCCCGCGAGCTCGCGGATCACCTCGACGACCCCGACTGGCGCATCGTCGATTGCCGGCATGACCTGGCCGACACCGGCTTCGGGCGGGCGGCATACGAGCGCGGCCACCTGCCGGGCGCACATTTCCTGCATCTCGACGAAGACCTGTCGGGCCGCATGACCGGTACCAACGGGCGGCACCCCCTCCCCGACCCGGCCGACTTCGCCGCCCGGCTCGGGCGCATCGGCATCGGCAACGACACCCAGGTGATCGCCTACGACGACGCGGGGGGGGATGTTCGCCGCCCGGCTGTGGTGGATGATGCGCTGGCTCGGCCACCGCCGCGTCGCGGTGCTCGACGGCGGCCTCGTGGCAGGGCAGGCACTGACGACCAAAACTCCATCTGTCCAGCCCACGACCTACTCGCTTTCGCTGCAACCCGCCGTCGTCGATGCCGCCTTCGTGCTCGACCACCTCTACACCGGCGACATCATGCTCATCGACGCCCGCAGCCCGGACCGCTTTCGGGGCGAGAACGAAACGCTGGATCCGGTCGGCGGCCACATTCCAGGGGCGAAAAACCGGTTTTTCCGCGACAACCTCGTCGGGGGCGGCTGTTTCAAGCAGGCCTCGGTGCTGCGCGAGGAATTCGGCGCGCTGCTGAAGGGGCGCGACGCGCACCGCGTCGTCCACCAGTGCGGATCGGGCGTCACCGCCTGCCACAATCTGCTGGCGATGGAGTCGGCCGGCCTGTCCGGGTCGCGGCTCTACGCCGGGTCGTGGAGCGAGTGGTGCGCCGACCCACGCCGACCGATCGCGACCGGCCCGGAGGAATAGGACGCGCGGCACCGGGACAAGCGTAATCGGCTCCAGCCCGCCGCGCACACTCCCATAGCTCCCGCAACGGCAACAGGCTTCAGAATTTCTCGACCCACGGGCGCAGGTCCATCTCCTGCGTCCACGCGCTGCGCGGCTGGCAATGCAGCTGGAAATAGGCTTCCGCGATCGCCGACGGGTCGAGCATGTCGTCGCTTGCCTCTGCGCTGTGCTCGATGCTGGACGGTGGGCGAATGCGCCCGTCGATGATCACATGCGCGACGTGGATGCCTTTCGGCTGCAGCTCGCGCGCCATGCTCTGGGCGAGCGCCCGCAAGCCGAACTTCCCGACCGCGAGGTTGTGGAAACCCGCGCTGCCTCGCAAGCTCGCCGTCGCGCCCGTGAACAGGATCGTGCCGCCGCGGCCGCCGCGCCCGATCCGTTCCAGCATCGAGCGGGCCGCTGCGCGACCGACGAGAAAACCGCCCATGCAGCCGACGCGCCAGCAGCGCTCGAACTCTTCCGCCGTGGTTTCGAGCAGGCCGCGCGGCACGAAGGCGCCGGCGTTGTAGATCACGACGTCCGGCTCGCCGAACTCGGCGCGCACCTGGCTGAAGAGGTCCTCGACGGATTTCTCGTTACCGGCGTCGCACGAATACGCTTTCGCGCCATGCCCGATCGCCGCGCACTCCATCGTCAGCGACTCCAGCCGCGCGACGTCGCGGGCCGCCATCGCGACGTTCATCTCCGCCTTGCTGAAACGCCGCCCGAGCGCGCAGCCCAGTCCCGGCCCGGCACCCACGATCACCGCAAGTTTCCGCTGCTGCTCCATGTCCGCCTCCTCCGCATCGCGGCGCTCGTCCGGCGCACCGCGTCTGCCTGAAGCTTAGTTCACGAAAAAAGGCTCCGCAGCGCAGCGCAGCGCAGCGGCCGGAAGGCTCTGCCAGCGGCCGCTACCAGTCGAGCTTCTCGACCTGGCCGAGCGAACGTCCGAGGAAACGTTCGCCGATCGTCTGGAAGCGCAGCGGCACGTCGGTGACGACGAACCGGTACGTCGCTTCGCCCGGATGCGTGTTCGCGAGGCCCAGTGCGTGCAGTTTCGCCGCGGCGAGTTCTGCGGTCGTCAGCGCGGAGTCCACGAGCCGCACACCGGGACCGATGACGTCGCGCAGCAGCGGCTTCAGCAACGGGTAATGCGTGCAGCCCAGCACGAGGCTGTCGACCTCCTCGGCGAGCACCGGCTTGAGATATTCCTGCGCCGTCAGCCGCGTGACCGGATGATCGAGCCAGCCCTCCTCGACGAGCGGCACGAACAGCGGACAGGCCTGCGAATAGACGCGCACGCTGGAGTCGAGCGCGTGGATGCGACGCGCGTAAGCGTTGCTATTGACCGTCGTCGGCGTGCCGATGACGCCGATGCCGCGACTGCGCGACTGGGCGACCGCGGCCTGCGCCCCGGCTTCGATGACATCCAGCACCGGGATGCTGCCCGCACGCTGGCGCACGGTTTCGGCCGCGACCGCAGCCATCGTGTTGCACGCGACGATCAGCATCTTGACGTCCTGTTGCAGCAGGAAGTCGGTGATCTGCTCGGTAAAGTGCCGGATCGTCGCGACCGACTTGACGCCGTACGGAACGCGCGCGGTGTCGCCGAAGTAGACGATGCGTTCGAGCGGCAGCCGTTCCATCAGCGCGCGCACGACCGTGAGCCCGCCGATGCCGGAATCGAAGACGCCTATTGGTCGCGAAGAATTCACGAGGAAGCCCGGGGCGGTTGGAAGCGCGGGATTCTAGCCGCAATCGGAGGGGGACAGACCGTGGCCTGCATGGCCGGCCTTTGGCGGAATCCGCTTCAGGCAGCGCAGTGCCGCTTCAGGGCCCAGGCGATGTGCTCGCGTACCAGCTCCGACGGGTCGTCGGTCCGCGCCCGCAACGCGGCGACGATTCCGGGCGAGGTGGGTGCATTGCCGAGCGCCACCGCGAGATTGCGCGACCAGCGCTCGAAGCCAATGCGGTAGATTGCGCTGCCCGCCATGCGCGCGGAGAAATCAGCCTCGGTCCAGCTGAAGAGTTCCACCAGGCTCGCGCGGTCGAGTCCGTGACGTGGCGCGAAGTCGGGCTCCGCGGTGAGCTGCGCGAAGCGGTTCCACGGACACACCAGCTGGCAGTCGTCGCAGCCGTAGATGCGGTTGCCGATCAGCGGTCTCAGATCCTCCGGGATCGCCCCTTTCAACTCGATCGTCAGATACGAGATGCAGCGCCGGGCGTCGACCCGGTACGGACCCACGATCGCCCCGGTCGGACACGCGTCGAGGCAGGCACGGCAGGAGCCGCAATGGGGCTCGTCCGGCGCATCGACCGGCAACGGCAGGTCGGTGAAGATCTCGCCGAGGAAAAAGAACGAACCGGCCGAGCGGTTGAGCGTGAGCGTGTGCTTGCCGCGCCAGCCCAGCCCGGCGCGCGTCGCGAATTCGACCTCCAGCACCGGCGCGGAATCGACGAAGACCCGGTAGCCGTGCGGCGCCTCGGCGGCGATGCGTTCGGCAAGCTTCTGCAGGCGTGTGCGCATCAGCTTGTGGTAGTCGCGGCCGAGCGCGTAGCGGGACACGTAGGCCCGCGCGGGCTCGTCGAGCGCGGCTTGCGCAGCGGCGGCCTGCGGCCAGTAATTCATCCGTACGCTGATGACGCGCAGCGTGTCCGGAACCAGTTCGGCGGGGCGCGCCCGCTTCATGCCGTGGCGCGCCATATAATCCATCTCGCCGTGAAAACCGCTGGCGAGCCATGCCGCCAAGCCCGGCTCGGCGCCGGCAAGATCGATGTCCGCCACGCCGACGGCGGCGAAACCCAGTTCCCTGGCCCATATATTCAGCTGCTCCGCGACGGTCGTCAGCGATTTGCGCGGCGCGGCGTGCCCGGAGGCACCCTGATGATTCGGATTCTTCACCCGACAGATGATAGCGGCTGCGGATTCATCGCGCAGCTCGATGACGAAACCGACACCGAAGCTGCCGGCGCAGCGCTCGCGCCGGCCCTGCACGCCGGGTTGGTGATTTACCTGCGTGGTGACCTCGGCGCCGGGAAGACGACGCTGGTCCGCGGCGTGCTGCGCGCCCTCGGTCACGGCGGAAAAGTAAAAAGCCCGACCTACACCTTGATTGAACCTTATGTTCTTTCTAGATTAAACTTATATCACTTTGATTTTTATCGCTTCGCAGTGCCGGAAGAATATCTGGAAGCAGGGCTTGACGAGTACTTCGGCGGCACCGGCGTGTGCCTCGTGGAATGGCCCGACAAGGCCAGCCCATATCTCGCACCACCGGACGTGGAAGTGCGCCTCGTCGTCGCCGGCACGGGTCGGCGCCTCGAGGTCTCTGCGCTGACGGAGGCAGGACGGACATGTACAAGAAAACTGAATTCGGGACTGAACCGGCCCGCTCCGTGACGCCCGCCACGCCGAAATTCGGCCGGCGCGACCTTCTGAAGTTCGCCGGCGGCGCGCTTGTGCTGCTGGTGAGCCCGGTCGCCGCCGCCGCGAGCCTCGTCGCGGTGCGCGTCTGGCCGGCCGACGATTACACGCGCATCACGCTCGAAGGCAGCCGCGAACTGAAGTTCAGCCACCTTCTCGTCAAGGATCCCGACCGCCTCGTGGTCGATCTCGAAGATGTCGAACTCGACAGCGTGCTGCAGACCCTGCCATCCAAGGTACTCGAGTCCGATCCGTATATCCGGCTGATTCGCGCCGGGCAGAATCGTCCCGGCGTGGTGCGGCTGGTCGTCGAACTGAAGAACGAGATCACTCCGCAGATATTCACGCTCCAGCCGGTCGGCGATTATCGCCACCGCCTGGTGCTCGATTTGTATCCCACCGTGCCGGTCGACCCGCTGCTCGCGCTGATCGAAAAATCCTCGCCGCTCGACGCTGCCGCCGGCGATGGCGTACCTGCGGGAAGCGACGACGCTCCGGTGCAGCAGGCCGCCGTGCAGGACAGGGCAAAGCGCCAGAAGCGTCCGCCCGCGAACCGGCTGCTCACGGTCACGCTCGACCCCGGCCATGGCGGCGAGGACCCCGGCGCGGTCGGGCGCCGCGGCAGCTTCGAAAAAAACGTCACGCTGTCGATCGCCCGGCGGCTGAAGCGGAAGATCGACGCGGAGACGAACATGCGCGCGGTGCTGACGCGCGACGGCGACTATTTCGTGCCGCTCCGCCAGCGGGTGACGCGGGCACGACAGGTACAATCGGACCTCTTCGTGTCGATCCACGCCGACGCTTTCGTCCGCCCCGAAGCACGCGGCAGCTCGGTGTTCGTGCTGTCGGAAAGGGGCGCCTCGAGTTCGGCCGCGCGCTGGCTCGCGCAAAAGGAAAACGACGCCGACCTGATCGGTGGCGTGAATCTCGCGAAACAGGAAGGTCATCTCGCGCGAACGCTGCTCGACTTGTCGCAGACGGCGACGATCAACGACAGCCTGAAGCTCGGCAAGGCAGTGCTGAACGAGCTCGGCGACATCAACACGCTGCACAAGGCGCACGTCGAACAGGCTGGATTCGCGGTGCTGAAAGCGCCGGACATCCCGTCGATCCTTGTCGAGACCGCGTTCATCAGCAACCCGGAGGAAGAGCGACGCCTGAACGACGACGCCTATCAGGACAAAATGGCTGAAGCGATCATGCGGGGCCTGCGCCGCTACTTCAAGGACAACCCGCCGCTCGGGCCGACCCGGGTCGCGCAGCTGGACTGACCGGCGGGAACCGCCAGAGCGCTCGCGTTGCCGTTATAATTACCGCTTTTTCGGGCGGTCATGCAGGTTTTTCGCGGGATTCCGGAGCGCGCCGCGCAGTCCTCGGTTCTCACCATCGGCAATTTCGACGGGGTGCACCGCGGCCACCAGGCGCTGCTCAAGCTGCTCACCGACAAGGCCCGTTCGCTGGCCCTGCCGGCGGTGGTGCTCACGTTCGAACCCCATCCGCGTGAATACTTCTGCCCGGCCGATGCGCCGGCACGCCTCGCGTCGCTGCGCGAAAAGCTGCTGCTGCTCGCCAGCTGCGGTGTTGACCGCGTCCACGTCTGCCGCTTCGACGCGCGCTTCGCAGCGCTGACCGCGGACCAGTTCATCGACGACATCCTCGTGCGCGGCCTCGGCGTGCGCCACTTGATCATCGGCGACGACTTCCGTTTCGGCGTGAAGCGCCAGGGCGACTTCGCGTTGCTCCAGGCACGGGGCGCCAGCCACCGGTTCGCGGTCGAAGCGATGCCGACGCTGGATGTCGGCGGAGAACGCGCCTCGAGCTCGGCGGTGCGGGAAGCGCTCGCGGAAGGCGATCTCGCGCATGCCGCGCGGCTGCTGGGCCGGCCCTACAGCATCGCCGGGCGTGTCGTCCACGGCGACAAGATCGGCCGCACGCTTGGCTATCCGACCGTCAACATCCAGATGAAACACCGCCGGCCGGCGCTGTCCGGCGTGTTCGCGGTCGCTGTCGAAGGACTCGCCGCGGAACCCGTCGCAGGCGTCGCGAGCATCGGCGTGCGGCCGACGATAACCGCTTCGGGGCGTCCGACGCTTGAAGTCCATCTCTTCGACTGGGACCGCGACTGTTATGGCGCCCATCTGCGCATCCATTTCCTGAACAAGCAGCGCGACGAAACCAAGTTCGAATCGCTCGACGCCCTCATCGCCCAGATTGCCCGGGACGCGGAAAATGCCCGCGCCTGGTTCGCACAACACCCGATTCGCCCCTGAGGCCGAAAACACCATCATGGCTGATTACCGCAAGACCCTGAACATGCCAGACACCCCGTTCCCGATGCGCGGCGATCTCGCGAAGCGCGAACCGGGCTGGGTCGCCGACTGGCAAGCGAAGAAGCTGTACCAGAAGATCCGCAAGGCGGCGGCCAGCCGGCCGAAGTTCGTCCTGCACGACGGGCCGCCGTACGCGAATGGCGACATCCACATCGGCCACGCGGTGAACAAGATCCTCAAGGACATCATCGTCCGCTCGAAGACGCTCGCCGGTTTCGACGCCCCCTACGTGCCGGGCTGGGACTGTCACGGCCTGCCGATCGAACACCAGATCGAGAAGCAGCACGGCAAGCACCTGCCCGCCGATCGCGCGCGCGAATTGTGCCGCGAGTACGCCGCAGAGCAGATCGAGCGGCAGAAGAAGGACTTCATCCGTCTGGGCGTGCTCGGCGACTGGGACAATCCGTACCGCACGATGAACTTCTCGAACGAAGCGGATGAGATCCGCGCGCTCGGCGAGCTGTTCCGCAAGGGTTTCCTGTTCAAGGGACTGAAGCCCGTCAACTGGTGCTTCGACTGCGGTTCGGCGCTGGCCGAAGCCGAAGTCGAGTACCAGGACAAGAAATCGCCGGCGATCGATGTCGGCTTTCCGCTCGCGGACAGCGACCGCGCGAAGCTCGCCTACGCGTTCGGTCTGGCAGCGCTGCCGGAGCGGCCGGTCTTTGCCGTGATCTGGACGACGACGCCGTGGACGATCCCGTCGAACCAGGCCCTGAACGTGAACCCGGAGTTCATGTACGAACTGGTCGACACGCCCAAGGGCGTGCTGATCCTCGCCGCCGAACTGCGCCAGTCCGCGCTCGAACGCTATGCCCTCGAAGGCCGCGTGCTCGCCGCCGCGCACGGCGTCGCGCTCGATCGCATCAACTTCCACCACCCGTTCTACGATCGTCTCTCGCCGGTCTTCCTCGGCGACTATGTCGCGGCCGATGCCGGCACGGGCATCGTTCATAGCGCGCCCGCATACGGCCTCGACGACTTCGTCACCTGCACCCGCTACGGCATGCGCAACGACGAGATCCTGAACCCGGTACAGGCCGACGGCAGCTTCGCCGGGAGTCTGCCATTCTTCGGTGGCCTGTCGGTGTGGGATGCGAATCCGAAAATCGTCGACAAGCTCGCCGAAGTCGGCAGCCTGTTCGCATCGGGAACGCTGACCCACAGCTACATGCACTGCTGGCGCCACAAGACACCGGTGATCTATCGTGCGACGACGCAATGGTTCGTCGGCATGGACCGCCTGCCGGGACGCGAAGCGGTCGACCCCGGCAGCGCGACGCTGCGCGAACTGGCACTGAAGGCGGTCGACGAGACGCAGTTCTACCCCGCGTGGGGCAAGGCGCGGCTGCATTCGATGATCGCGAACCGGCCCGACTGGTGCGTGTCGCGCCAGCGCAACTGGGGCGTCCCGATCCCGCTGTTTCTGCACAAGGAAACCGGCGAACCGCATCCGCGCTCGCTCGAACTGCTCGAGCAGGTCGCGCAACGCGTCGAACGGCACGGCATCGACGCCTGGTTCAAGCTCGACGCGGCGGAACTGCTCGGCAGCGACGCCGCGCAGTACGACAAGATGCGCGACACGCTCGACGTCTGGTTCGACTCGGGCACGACACACTGGACGGTACTGCGCGGCTCGCACGCTGCCAACAGCCAGTGGCCCGCGGACCTCTATCTCGAAGGCTCGGACCAGCACCGCGGCTGGTTCCACTCGTCACTCTTGACCGGCTGCGCGATCGACGGGCGTGCACCGTACGACGCCCTGCTGACGCACGGCTTCGTTGTCGACGGCCAGGGCAAGAAGATGTCGAAGTCGAAAGGCAACGTCGTCGCGCCGCAGGAAGTCTCGGACAAGCTCGGCGCCGAGATCCTGCGCCTGTGGGTCGCTGCCACCGATTATTCGGGCGAGCTCACGATCTCGAAGGAGATCCTCGATCGCGTCGTCGAAGTCTATCGCCGCTTGCGCAACACGCTGCGCTTCCTGCTCGCCAACACTGCCGACTTCGACATCGCCCGCGACGGCGTGACGGTCGAGGAGTGGCTGGACATCGACCACTACGCGCTCGCGCTGACTCGCCGCCTGCAGGAGCAGGTCACCGGCGATTACGCGCGCTTCGAGTTCCACAAGATCGTGCAGGCGCTGCAGAACTTCGCCGCCGAGGATCTGGGCGCGTTCTACGTCGACATCCTCAAGGATCGCCTGTACACGACGAAGGCCGACTCCCGCGCCCGCCGCGCCGCCCAGACCGCGCTGTGGCACATCACGCAGGCGATCACCCGGATGATGGCGCCGATCCTGAGCTTCACCGCCGAGGAAATCTGGCGGGTGACCGGCAATGACGCCGAGGACAGCGTGATGCTGCACACCTGGCACGAATTGCCCGAACTCGCGGCAGGCGATGAAATCCTCGCTCGCTGGGAGCTGATCCGCAGCGCGAGGGCGGACGTGCAGAAAGTGCTCGAAAGCCTGCGCAGCGACGGCAGGATCGGCGCTTCGCTGCAGGCCGAAGTGCGCGTGCGCGCGAGCGGTGCGCGTTTCGACGCGCTCGCGAGCGTCGGCGCGGATCTGCATTTCGTGCTGATCACGTCCCGCGCGGAACTGGTGCGCGTCGAAACCGAAGCCGATGAAGGCGTGGACGCCGCGCCGTCCAGTCACCAGAAGTGCGGTCGCTGCTGGCATTTCCGCGAGGACGTCGGCGTCGACGCCGCTCACCCGGAGCTGTGCGGACGCTGCCACACGAACCTCCATGGCGACGGGGAAAGCCGCACGCATGCCTGAGGCGACACGGGAACCCGCGCCTGCTGCAAGGCAGGCGCTGACGCGACGCTTCTTCGGCTGGCTCGAGCTGGCGGCACTCGTCGTGGCGCTGGACCAGCTCGCGAAATGGCTGGTGCTGTCGCGGCTCGACTTCGGCGAGGCGGTGCCCGTCACGGGCTTCTTCCAGCTCGTCCTGGTCTATAACCCGGGCGCGGCATTCAGCTTTCTTGCCGACCATTCGGGCTGGCAGCGCTGGTTCTTCATCACGCTCGCGCTCGTCGTCTGTGGCTGGCTGCTCGCGATGCTGCGCCATCACCAGCGCGAACGTGCACTGCCGCTGGCGTTCAGCCTCATCATCGGCGGAGCGGTCGGCAATGTCATCGACCGCATCGTGCATGGCGCAGTAGTCGATTTTCTCTACTTCCATATTGGCCGCCACGGCTGGCCGGCCTTCAACGTCGCCGATTCCGCCATCACTGTCGGCGTCGCCCTGATGCTGTGGGCGCAGTTTCGCTCACCTCGCGACGCCTCCCGCGACACATCCACTTCGGAGAACCCCTCGTGACCCAGATCATCCAACCCGACAGCCTGGTGACGCTACACTACCGCATCGCCATGGAAAACGGTCAGCCGCTGATCAGCACCTTCGAAAGCACGCCCGCGACGCTGCAGCTGGGCGCCGGAGAGCTGCTTCCCAGCCTCGAGCGCCTGCTCGCCGGCATCGAGGTTGGCAAGCATCACTTGTTCACGCTCGCGCCCGAAGATGCGTTCGGCCCCCACAATCCCGAGCTGGTCGAGCGTGTGAAACGGGAACACATGCCGGAAGAGGAGATCGAACCGATGACGATCATGGAGTTCGGTGCACCCAACGGTTCCCGCTATTCGGGGCTGGTACGGGAAATCAACGAAACGTTCGCGGTCGTCGATTTCAACCACCCGCTCGCCGGCAAGACGATCCGCTTCGAAGTGGAAGTGATCGGCGTTCTTTGAGCGTCCGCTGACCGCGACCTCCCAGCCTCCACAGGGACCAGCCATGAACGACAAGGAAATCCTGCTCGCGAATCCGCGCGGCTTCTGTGCGGGCGTCGAGCGGGCGATCGAGATCGTCGAGCAGGCGCTCGCACGTTTCGGCGCGCCGATCTACGTACGCCATGAAGTCGTGCATAACAAATTCGTCGTCGACGGACTTCGCGCGAAGGGCGCGATTTTCGTCGAAGAACTCGACGAAGTGCCGACCGGCCAGACCGTGATCTTCAGCGCGCACGGGGTGCCACAGGCGGTGCGCAGCGAAGCGGGAAGGCGCGGCCTGCGAGTCTTCGACGCGACCTGCCCGCTGGTGACCAAGGTGCATCTGGAGGTCGCACGCATGCGCGAGCAGGGGCGCGAGATCGTGATGATCGGACACAAGGGCCACCCCGAAGTCGAAGGGACGATGGGACAGGTCGGTGACGGCATCCACCTCGTCGAGGTCGTCGAAGACGTCGCGAACCTGGAGGTCGCCGACCCGCAGCAGCTCGCCTACGTCACGCAGACAACCTTGTCGGTTGATGACGCCGCGACGCTCGTCACCGCACTCCGGGCGCGTTTCCCGGCGATCGTCGGACCGAAGAAGGACGACATCTGCTACGCGACGCAGAACCGCCAGGACGCGGTCAAGTTCATGGCGCCGCGGGTCGACATAGTGTTCGTCGTCGGTTCGCGCAACAGTTCGAATTCGAACCGCCTGCGCGAGGTTGCCGAACTGCTCGGCGTGCCGGCATATCTCGTCGATAACGCCACAGGGATCGACCCGGCGTGGCTCGAAGACAAGAAACGCGTCGGCGTCACCGCCGGCGCGTCGGCGCCCGAAGTGCTCGTCGATGCGGTCGTCGAGCGCCTCAAGGAGCTGGGGGCAAGCTCGGTGCGCACGCTGGAGGGAGTGCCCGAACGGGTAACCTTCCCGCTGCCGCGCGAGCTTCAAACACCGGGCTGAACTCCCGCCGGCACGCGGTCCGGCACTTCACCGGGCGAGATGCATCACCGGCGCGCGGTGCCGGTCTCCCTTGCCGCCCGCCCGAAATCAGAGGTGCGGCCCGAGGATGCGCCGGTAGAATTCATGGAAATGCTGCATCCCATCCTCGAACGGCGACTGGTACGGCCCGACCTCGTCGCGCCCTTCCTGCAGCAACGCCCAGCGCCCCCGGTCCATGCGCTCGCCGATGTCGTCGTCCTCGATTGCGGTCTCCATGTAGGCCGCCTGCTCGGCTGCGACGAACTCGCGTTCGAACTCGACGATATCCTCGGGGTAGTAAAACTCGACGACGTTGGTTGTCCTGTTTACGTCGCGCGGGATCAGCGTGCTGACCACGAGCACGTGGGGATACCACTCGACCATCACGTTCGGGTAATACGTCAGCCAGATCGCGCCCTGGGCCGGCCGGCTGTCGCCGTAATAGGCGAGGATCGCTTCATGCCACTTCCGGTATGCGGCCGAACCGGGCTTGGCCAGCGAAGTAATGCCCACACGCTGCACGGAATACCAGTCGCCAAATTGCCAGGTCAGGTCGTCGCAGGTGACGAAGCGCCCCAATCCGGGATGGTAGGGCACGACGTGGTAATCCTCGAGGTACACCTCGATAAAGGTCTTCCAGTTGTAATTGCATTCGTGAATCTCGACCCGATCGAGCTTGAAGCCCGAAAAATCGAGTTCCGGCGCCAGCTCCATCCCCGCCAGGTCGGCACGGGCCGAGCGCGGACCGGCAAACAGCAGCCCGTGCCAGCTTTCCAGCGCATCGCGCTTGAGGTCGAGGCACGGATTCTCGGAAAAATGCGGCGCGCCCAGCAGTCGGCCATGCTGGTCGTACGTCCAGCGATGGACCGGGCAGACGATTCGTTCGGCAGTACCCGCGCCCTGCAACATGATCGCCTGGCGGTGGCGACAGACGTTCGAAAGGCGATGGATGCCGTCCTGCGTGCGAAACAGCAGCCTGGAGTGGTCCAGCCATTCCAGGGAGCGATAGTTTCCGACTTCCGGTACCATCAACTCGTGGCCGACGTATCCCGCCCCGCCCTGGAACAACAGGCGCTTCTCGAGTTCAAAGATTTTTTCGTCGAAGTACATCGAAACCGGCAACTGGGAAACCGCCGGGGCCATTTTGGCCTTGGATGCGAGCTCGGACATCCCCCGAACCTCCGATGTAAATTCCAAGAAATTCGGAAAAAATGAGCGGATGATTCTATTCGAGAAGTTGTTTGACCGCCAGTAGCCCGATCGGTTACTTTTCCCCCTTTTATTTTCACGGCTTCGAGTCATGGCCAAGGCCCCAACTGCGCCAAAATCCTTCGAATCCGCCATTGCCGAACTCGAAGCGATTGTCCAGGAAATGGAAAACGGAGCGATCTCGCTCGAGCAGGCACTGGAACGGTATCAACGCGGCGCGAACCTGCTGAAACACTGTCAGGAAACTCTGCAAGCTGCCGAACAGCGGGTGCGCCAACTGGAAAATGACGTTCTCGCCCCGTTGAATCCGGCTGAAGACATGAGGGACCAGGAATGAGTCACACGAATTTTTTGGCCTGGATGGAAGCCATCCAGCGACGCGCCGAAACTGCGCTGGAAAACCTCCTGCCCAACGCGGACATCGCTCCGACCCGGCTTCACGAAGCGATGCGCTACGCCGTACTCGGCGGCGGCAAGCGCATCAGGCCGCTGCTCGTCCATGCGGCGGGAGGTCTCGTCGGTGCGGCCCCTGAACGGCTGGACAAAGTTGCCTGCGCCGTCGAGCTGATCCACGCCTATTCCCTGGTCCACGACGACTTGCCCTGCATGGACAATGACGTGCTGCGGCGCGGCAAACCGACCGTGCATATTGAATACGACGACGCCACCGCGTTGCTGGTGGGGGATTCCCTGCAGGCGCTCGCCTTCCAGTCCCTCTCCGAGCACCCGCTGAACGATGACCCGTCGGAGCAGTTGGCGATGATCGCCCGGCTCGCACGCGCGTCCGGCTCGCGGGGCATGGCCGGCGGGCAGGCGATCGACCTTGCTGCGGTCGGGAAACAGCTTAGCCGTGAAGAACTCGAATACATGCATATCCACAAGACCGGCGCATTGATTCGTGCCTCGGTACTGCTCGGAGCAGCGTGCGGCACAAGAATCGATTCCGGCCGCCTGGAACGCCTCGATCACTACGGCAAGCTTGTCGGCCTGCTGTTCCAGATCGTCGACGATATCCTCGATACGCAGTCCGACACGGCGACGCTCGGAAAAACAGCCGGCAAAGATGCCGACAACAACAAACCGACTTACGTAACCCTCCTCGGCATGACGGAAGCCCGTGCGCTCGCCGAATCGCTGCTTGCCGACGCCCGTGAAGCCCTCACGCCTTTCGGACCCCAGGCCGCCAGACTCGACGAACTCGCCACTTTCATCGTCCATCGAAGATTCTGAATTCCGATTCCGCCGGACCTGCACATGCCCCCGTACCCCCTGCTTCACCGCATCGACTCACCGTTCGATCTGCGCAAGCTGGATCGTCGCGAACTCCCGGCACTGGCCGCGGAGTTGCGCGCATTTCTGATCGAGTCGGTCTCGAAGACCGGCGGACACCTGTCTTCCAACCTCGGCACCGTCGAGTTGTCGATCGCACTGCACTACATTTTCGACACGCCGGACGACCGCATCGTGTGGGATGTGGGCCACCAGACCTACGGACACAAGATCCTCACCGGCCGACGCGAGGCAATGAGCAAGCTGCGCCAGTTCGGCGGAATCTCGGGCTTCCCGCGCCGCTCGGAAAGCAGCTACGACACGTTCGGCACCGCGCACTCGTCGACCTCGATCTCGGCTGCGCTGGGGATGGCGGTGGCCGCGCGCGACCGCGGCGAACAACGGCGCTCGATTGCGGTGATCGGCGATGGCGCAATGTCGGCGGGCATGGCCTTCGAAGCCCTGAACAATGCCGGAGACATGCGTGACATCAACCTTCTGGTGATTCTCAACGACAATGAAATGTCGATATCGCCTCCGGTCGGCGCGCTGACGAAGATCCTCGCCCGCATGTTTTCAGGCCGAACCTATAATGCCGCGCGCCGTGCCGGCGAAAAGGTGCTCGGCGTATCCCCGCCGATGCTCGACTTCGCCCGCAAGGTCGAAGAGCATGTGAAGGGCCTGATCACCCCGGGAACGCTGTTCGAGGAGTTTGGCTTTCATTATTACGGCCCGATCGATGGGCACGACCTCGACGCCCTGATCCCGACACTGCAGAACCTGCGCAAGCTCAACGGTCCGCACTTCCTGCACGTCATCACGCGCAAGGGACAAGGGTACAAGCTCGCCGAAGCAGATCCCGTCCTTTACCACGGGGTATCGACATTCGACCATACAGCGGGCATCCAGACCGCCAAAGGTACCGCCAAGCTCACGTACACGCAGGTGTTCGGCGACTGGCTATGCGACATCGCCGCCCAGGACGAAAAAGTCATCGGCATCACCCCGGCGATGCGCGAGGGCTCCGGGATGGTGCGGTTCGCGCAGGAATTCCCGGATCGCTACTATGACGTAGGAATTGCCGAGCAGCACGCGTTGACGTTCGCCGCGGGCCTTGCATGCGAAGGCTTCAAGCCCGTCGTGGCGATTTATTCAACCTTCCTGCAACGCGCCTACGACCAGCTCATCCACGACATCGCGCTGCAAAACCTCCCGGTGATGTTTGCGATCGACCGCGCCGGACTCGTCGGGGCCGACGGCGCCACGCATCACGGGGCCTTCGATCTCTCCTACCTCGCCTGCATTCCCAACCTCGTCGTTATGGCACCCGCCGATGAAAACGAGTGTCGGCAAATGCTCTACACGGCTTACCGCCACAACGGACCCGCCGCCGTGCGGTATCCGCGCGGCGGCGGAATGCAGGTGCGGCCGGAAACCGCGATGTCGGCGCTACCGATCGGCAAGGGCGAGATCCGCCGAAGCGGCCACCGCATCGCGCTGCTCGTCTTTGGCAGCCTGCTCTTCAATGCACTGCAGGCCGCCGAACAGCTCGACGCGACCGTGGCCAACATGCGTTTCGTCAAACCCCTCGACGTTACGCTTATCGAGGAACTGGCCGCCCGCCATGACCTCCTCGTCACCCTCGAGGAAAATGCCGTCATCGGAGGCGCCGGATCGGAGGTGGCGAGAGTGCTCGAAAGCCTGCCAAACCGTCCCCGGTTGCTGCGCCTGGGCTTGCCGGACACCTTCATCGACCACGGAGACCAGGCCCAGCTCCTAGAATTGGTCGGGCTTGACGCTCCTGGCATTGCGGCCGCGATAAAGCGTACCTACCCTGACAATAGTTGAGTGTTTTTGTCGGGAATGATAGGATTTGTTATTGGTTTCAACAGAGAACAGCAGATGACTCCCCAACAGGCCCATGCCATTCCCGACGTCCAGAACCTCAACGACAGCCGGAAACTGGCCATCGACAAGGTCGGCATAAAATCCATTCGTCATCCGATTCGAGTCAGCGACAAGAACGGCGGCGTGCAGCACACGATTGCCGTTTTCAACATGTACGTCGGCCTCCCTCATAACTTCAAGGGGACCCACATGTCGCGCTTCATTGAGATCATCAATGGGAACGAGCGGGAGATTTCGGTCGAGTCCATCGAGCCGATGCTGCGTGAAATGGTCAAGCGCCTTGAAGCCGAGACGGGTCAGATCGAACTCACCTTCCCCTATTTCATCAACAAATCCGCTCCGATCTCCGGGGTACAGAGCCTCATGGACTATGAGGTCACGTTCACGGCAGAAATACGGAAAGGGGGCGCATACAGTTTCACGATGAAGACCGTTGTGCCGGTAACCAGTCTGTGCCCGTGCTCGAAAAAAATCTCCCAATACGGCGCTCACAATCAGCGTTCGCACGTCACGGTCACTGCCCAGACGAACAGTTTCCTCTGGATCGAAGAACTCGTGCAGATCGTCGAAAGCCAGGCTTCCTGCCAGCTCTACGGCCTCCTGAAGCGGCCGGACGAGAAATACGTGACCGAGCGCGCGTACGACAATCCAAAGTTCGTCGAGGACATGGTCCGGGACGTCGCAGGCCTTCTCAATGCCGAACCGCGAATCGACTGCTATCGGGTGGAATCCGAAAACTTCGAATCCATCCACAATCACTCGGCGTATGCGCTGATCGAATGTGACAAGCGCACCGGCCTTGGCGCGAACTGAAGCTGACACTCATTCCCGATGTGACGTAATCGTCACCCAACTCATCGGCTCCGCCCTCCCTGCTGCCAGCGAGGGAATACCCGTTATTCCCTGGCGGGGAGGTAGATCTCCGCGTGGCCTTCGAGTACCACTTTTCCGGCCACCGTGCAGACAGTATCAAAGAACGCCCGGCGCTTGTGACTCACGAGTTCGCGTACGGTCACACGCGCGACGACCGTGTCGCCGACTTTGACCGGCGCTTTGAAGTTCATCGACTGCCCGAGATAGATGCATCCCGGTCCTGGCAGCTTCGTTCCGAACACTGCGGAAATGAAGCTCGCCGACAGCATTCCATGAGCGATTCGTTCGCCAAATATCGTTGACGCCGCAAATTCGCCATCGAGGTGAACGGGATTCGTATCACCCGAAATACCGGCAAAAATAGCGATATCCGCCTCCGTCACGGTACGCCCGATCGCCGCTGACATACCTATTTTCAGATCCTCGAAATCATGACCGTAGTACTGCGAAAAGTCGCGGACCGCTTCACTCATCTTGCATCCCGTTTTGGCTCGTTAGTAATATGAAATCCGACGACGACGACGGCGACCGGCATAGCCTGTTCGCTGTCGAGCGAGGTTCACTGAGCATATCCGAAATTCCGAAGACATTCTGTACCGGGATCAGATGATCCCGCACCCGTGGACCAGGTACGCAAAGCGGTAACCGCTCACTGAGCGGCGTTCTTTTCCCGCTCCGCGCCTCGCATAACACTGCCCACCATGTTCAACCAGATGGAGTGTTCGGTCATGACCGGGGAGTCGAATCAGAAATGGCGGCAGCGTAGCTGCGAGGCGTGACGCGCGGTGTTCGTGCGCTTTGCTGCAAGTGGCCTGGGGGTCGAACCTTTCTGCGCACGCGCGGCCATCAGCGAGTCGAGCTTCGACGCCCCTGGCAAGTGGCCGGCCACACCCGCCGTGCGCCGCGTACCAACTTCGCCCAGGACAAGGACGAGTCGGCGTTGTTCTTCGACGCTGGACCCACTGCCGACGCGAGTTCATCAACGCCGAAGCGGCGGAGCCCGAACTGGCTGCCAAGGCGCTCGAGTACATCGGCGCGCTCTACGCGGTTGAAGCGAAGATCCGCGACGACAAGCTCAAGGGCGAGGCCAGGCGCGAGTACCGGCTCGATCACGCCCGTCCAATCGTCGCGGCGTTCTTCGGCTGGGTGAAGGAGCGCCTGGACGCGCAGGGGTTGCTACCGAGCAGCCCGCTGACCAAGGCACTGACCTATGCGCACAAGCGACGCGGCGCGCTCGAAGTGTTTCTGGCCGATCCGGATGTGCCGATCGACACCAATCACCTTCATGCCGCGCGCGGCATGAGCCGGGTTCTTGTCCATCGGCTCGCAGCGGCGATCCACGCTTCCTTACCACACTCGGTCACCCTCATGCAGTTGCGCGCCACTTCGTTCGCTGTGATCAACTTACGGCGGGACTTCCACCCGCAGGAGTGCGCCCATGCTGGGCGCACCAACAAAAAAGCCACTCTTTCGAGTGGCTTTTCGCGGAAATTATGGTCGGGGAAAGAGGATTCGAACCTCCGGCCCCTGCGTCCCGAACGCAGTGCTCTACCAGGCTGAGCTATTCCCCGACGCCTTGCAGCAATCAGTAATTCCTGACAACTGCAAAGTTCGATAATTGTAGCAGCGCATCTTTGAAAATGGAAGGGGGAAGTGCATCGAGAGCGTCGATCGCGAGCTGCGCCTCGGCACGCGCCCAACGGCGCGCTTCCTCGAGCGCGCCGGTTTCGCGGATCGCGGCCAAGACTGCCTCGAAGTCGTCGCGCCCGCCACTCTCGATGGCGTTGCGCACCCGCGCGGACTGCTCCGCAGTGCCATGCTTCATCGCGTGGATCAGCGGCAGCGTGGGCTTGCCTTCGGCCAGGTCGTCGCCGAGATGCTTGCCGGTGGCCGCTTCGTCGGACGAATAGTCGAGGACGTCGTCGATGATCTGGAATGCGGTGCCCAGATGCATGCCGAACGCCGCCACTCTTCGTTCCTGTTCTTCGTCCGCGCGCCCCAGGATGGCGCCGAGGCGTGTCGCCGCCTCGAAGAGCTTCGCGGTCTTGTAGCGGATCACGCGCAGATAATCCTCGATGTCGACATCCGCGTTGTGACAATTGAGCAGTTGCAGGACCTCGCCCTCGGCGATGATGTTCGTCGCGTCGGCGAGCACCTGCATCACGCGCATGTCGTTGACGCCGACCATCATCTGGAACGCGCGCGTGTACAGGAAATCGCCCACCAGCACCGACGCGGCGTTGCCGAACAGGGCGTTGGCAGTCTTGTTGCCGCGACGAAGCTCGGACTCATCGACGACGTCGTCGTGCAGGAGCGTGGCGGTATGGATGAACTCGACGACTGCCGCGAGTTGATGATGCGACTGACCCCGGTAACCCATTGCGCCCGCGGAAAAAAGCACCAGCGCGGGCCGCAGCCGCTTGCCGCCACTGTGGATGATGTATTCCGCGACCTGCCGGATGAGAACGACGTCCGAGTGAAGACGTTCACGAATGACCGCGTCGACTGCCTGCATGTCGGCGGCAATCGGCGCGTAGAGCTGCTGAGTCGACAAGGCGGGGCACTCGCGGGAAAAAGGCGGATGTTATGGGGGTGGCCGGCGTGGCGTCAACACGACCGCGCGCCGGACCCCGCAGGATATCCGGCGCTGCTCCTGTGTTGCGTCACAGCTGGGCGTACGACATCGGGCCGATCGGTGATGACGCAATCGACGCCCCAGTCGAACAAGGTTTGCGCACGGGAGGGGTCGTTCACCGTGTAGGTCGCCACCCACAGGCCTGCCTCGCGGGCCTCGATCACGGTTGGCCGATCGAGGTAGCGGGCGTCCGCATGCAAGGCTGCCGCACCGGCGCGGTGGCAGCGCTGCAGCCAGTCCGGCGGCACCCGGTCGACGAGCAGTCCACGAAGAAGATGCGGGGCAAGCTGCGCGGCAACTTGCAGCGCGAGCTCGGAAAACGATGACAGCAGCGGCGCAACCGCAGCGCCGGCCCAGAGGTGGCCCGCACGGCAAGCGACGACGCGGGCGGTCTCTTCGTCCTGCCCCGCCGCCGGCTTGATCTCGAGATTTACGGACAGCCCGAGCGAAATGCATCGCGCAGCGGCCTCCTCGAGCGTCGGCACCCGTTCGCCGGTGAAACGCGCATCGAACCATGTTCCCGCGTCGAGCACGCGGAGGTTTTCATCCCGCGTCAGGGCGACGCGCCCGTGGCCGTCAGTCGTGCGCTCGAGCGTTTCGTCGTGGATCAGCACCGGGGAGCTGCTGCCGCTGAGCATCACGTCGAATTCCACGCCGCCACATCCGGCCCCCGCCGCCGCCGCGAGGCCTGCCAGCGTATTTTCGGGTGCAAGCACGCCACCGCAGCGATGGGCCAGCACCGGGGCAAGAGGCCAGGGGCGTGGAAGCGTCATCGCTCTCGCCAAACGCCGTCAGCGCAGGACCGGCGCAATTGCCGCCTGAACCCGCGTCACCGCGTTGTCGAGCGCTTCCTTCGCCGGTTTGCGATCCGCCCACACGGCGCTGAGTTCTTCGTCGAGGATGTTGAGCATGCGGGCATGACCGACGATCGGCGACGCACTCGATTCGACCGTGGCCGGCTTGTTGTTCAGTTGGGATACAGCGACCTTGATGTTCTCCAGGTCCGGCCCCAGCACCTCGCTCTGGGCTGCGAACACACCGGCGCGGTTCAAGGGCAGATAGCCCGATTCACGCTGCCACGCGACCTGGTTTTCGGGCTGCAGCCAGAAGCCGATGAAGCGCGCGATTGCCTTGTACTCGGCGGGCTGCTTGCCGGCGGCGACCCACATCGCGGCACCGTCGGCGAGGGTGTTCTGCGGAGCACCGGGGAAATCCTCGTGGTACGGCAAAGGCGCGATGCCGACTTCGAACTTCGCTGTCCGTCGGAAATCGGTCCAGCTCGCCGACGGCGCGGCGACCACCGCGCATTCCCCACTCGCGAACCGTTGCTCGGCCTCACTCTCGGCACCGAAGATGCGCAGATAGCGGGCACGATGCCAGCTCGCCATCATTGCCACGTGCTTGACCTGGAGCATGCCGTTGAACGACGGGCGCTCGCTCTTGCCCTGGCGCGCCGACACCGGCTCGTTGTGCCAGGCGCTGGTGTTCTCGATCATCACCCGGCCGGGCTGCGAGACCGTGTAGGGACACGTCGAACCCGAATCGAACAGTCGCCCGAGTGCCTGTTGCAGTTCGAACCAGGTTTTCAGCGGCGCATCGGGATCCAGGCCGACACGGCGGAATTCGCCGCGATTGATGTACAGCACGGGCGTCGACAAGCCGACCGGCAACGCCAGCAGCCGGCCCTTCGCATCGACCAACGCGCGCGCCATGATCGCCGGCGGCTTGAGTGCCGGCAGCGGCACCCCGCCTTCGCGCATGACTGCCGACAGCGCCTTGTAGCGCGGCTTACCGGCGAGAAAGCGTTCCATGTCCTCGTCCGGCAGGATCATCAGGTGAGGGGAGCCGTCATCGCTCCAGGTGCCCGTCCTGACACTGAGCCGATAGTCCTTGCTGCGCTCGTTGAAACGCTCGACGAGCTGCTTCAACGCCTCTTCCCGCTGCGGGCCGAGCTGGTGGACGAGCTGGATTTCCTTCGGCTCGCTCGCCACCGCAGCCGGCGGACGCACGACCGCCTTGGCCGCATATGCGGCACCCGCGCCCATCATCCCCAGCAAACCTCCTGCGCACAGCAGCAGCGCGGCGCATTTCCTTGCGATTCCCCTCAGCACTCTCATTCTCCAGTCCTTCACGTGACACCTGCACCTCGAACCTTCACAGTATAGAGTCCGCCGACATCGCCCGCAGTCCGCTGCATATGGCCCATCATCCATCAAGATTTCCGCAGCGATGACGTTAACCGCTTCAGCTCCCCACCCCGGTGCCCTCCTGCCCATGCTCGCGCAACGCCTGACTCCCCTCCTGCTGCTCGTCGCACTCGGCGGCTGCGAGCAGATCGGCACGCTGCTCGAACTGCCCGATCCGAAAAAGGAGGCGGCCGTCGCGGAAGCCGAAGGCAAAGCCATCGGTGGCGCATGTCGCCATTCCGGCCGCTCGCTCGAGGATTGCTACCTGATCAATGCCAAAGCGCAGAAGGCCGCAGTGTTCGCCGGCTGGCGGGAAATGAACGACTACATGATGCAGAACAACATGCAATCGGTACCCTCGCAGCTTTCGCAACCCAACTCCCCGTTGGCGCCTTCGCCGGGCGCGGCTGGCGCGAAGGAAATCGACGAGATCGCTGCGCCGGCCCCGGCGGGCGGGGAACATCGCCCGCGCCGCTCGCGCACCACGTCCTGAAACTGCCCGGTGGCGAAAAGAAAACTTGCCGCCGCCCGGGCGCCGACTTGCCTTATCATCCGCGGCGACCCGAAACAACACGCTTGCCGCAAAACGGACCTGATGCCTGCCACTCCACCGAATCGTCTCGGCCTGACCGCCTCCGGCCTGCTCGCGCTGTGTCGCGCAGGGTTCGAAAAGGAAGTCGCCGCCGAACTGGACGACTTCGCCGCCAGCATCGGACTGATGGGCTTCGTCCGCACCCGCCCCGGCAGCGCGTTCGCGACTTTCGAAACCCACGAGCCGGTCGCATTTGCAGACCTTGCCGAACGCTGCGACTGGCGCACGCTGATTTTCGCGCGCCAGCTGCTGCCGTGGTTCGCCCGCGTCGACGACCTGCCCGAGCGCGACCGGGCGACACCGATCGCCGCAGCGACGCGCAACGCCGGCCAGCGCTTCGCCCAACTGATGCTGGAAACCCCCGACACCGACGAGGCCAAGCAGCAATCCGGCTTCTGCCGCCGCTTCGCCGTGCCGCTGCAGCACGAACTCGAAAGAATCGGCGCGTTTCGCGAAGGCGCGAAAGGTCTTCCCGAACTGCACATCCTCTTCCCCGATACCTCCACGGCGTGGCTGTGCGCCGCACTCCCCGGGCAGGCTGCCCTGTGGCCGATGGGGATTCCGCGTCTGCGCATGTTGCGCGAGGCCGCCAGCCGTTCAACGCTCAAGCTCGCCGAAGCGATCTTCACGCTGTTGACCGAAGCCGAGCGCAGCGCGAGCCTGCGGGCCGGGCTGCGCGCCGTCGACCTCGGCGCCGCGCCCGGCGGCTGGACGTGGCAGCTCGCGCATCGCGGCCTGCGAGTGACGGCGGTCGACAACGGCCCGATGGCGCCGTCGGTGATGGCGACCGAGATGGTCGAGCACGTACGCGCCGACGGCTTCACGTGGCGGCCGCCGCGGCCGGTCGAGTGGATGGTGTGCGACATGGTCGAACAGCCGGCACGGATCGCCGCGCTCGTCGCCGACTGGATCGCGACCGGCCGCTGCCGCAGGACGATCTTCAACCTCAAGCTGCCGATGAAAAAACGCATCGAGGCCGTCGAACAGTGCCGCGCGCTGATCACCAAGCGCCTCGCCCAGGCAGGTCCGTTCGAGTTGCGCTTCAAGCACCTGTACCATGATCGCGAAGAGATCACCGGCTACCTCGCCTTGCGCGCTGCGGCGGTCTGATCCGCTTGCCCCTCTCCCGCCCAGCCCCGGTATCAGGAAATCACATGCGGCGTCAGAGGCCCGTCGAGTTGTACGTGTATGTATAATGGCCGGTTTAAAGCACCCGGCCTGCCGGATGGCACGAGCCCTCCCGGAACCGTTCCGTTCATGCAATCGCCTCTCCTGGCATCGCATCTCGCGCGGCAGGCCCATATCGAAGAAAGGCGCCTATGAGTTTCGCCGACCTCGGACTGATCCCCGAGTTGCTACGTGCAGTAGCCGAATCCGGCTACACCACCCCCACCCCGATCCAGCAGCAGGCGATCCCGGTGGTCCTGTCCGGCCGCGACGTCATGGGCGGCGCCCAGACCGGCACCGGCAAGACCGCGGGCTTCACGCTGCCGCTGCTGCAGCGCCTCGCGCGCCACGCCAGCACTTCGACGAGTCCGGCGCGCCATCCGGTGCGGGCGCTGATCCTCGCGCCGACGCGCGAACTCGCGATGCAGGTCTTCGAGTCCGTCAAGACCTACAGCAAGTACGTCCCGCTGCGCAGCACGTGCATCTATGGCGGCGTCGACATGAAGCCGCAGATCCAGGACCTGCGCACCGGCGTCGAGATCGTCGTCGCAACGCCGGGGCGGCTCCTCGACCACGTCCAGCAGAAAACCATCCAGCTCGGCCAGGTCGAGATGCTCGTGCTCGACGAAGCTGACCGCATGCTGGACATGGGATTCATCCCCGACATCCGCCGCATCCTCGACCTGCTGCCCGCCGCGCGCCAGAGCCTGTTGTTCTCGGCGACATTCTCGGACGAGATCAAGAAGCTCGCCGACCAGATGCTGAAGGAACCGCAGTTGATCGAAGTCGCGCGCCGCAACATGGTGTCCGAAACGATCACCCACCGCGTGCACCCAGTTTCAGCGGGCCTCAAGCGCAACCTGCTCGCGCATCTGCTGCGCCATGAGCCGGACACGCAGGCGCTGGTGTTCGTCGCGACGAAGCTCGCGTGCGCCCGTCTCGCGCACTTCCTCGAGCGCCACGGCATCGCCGCCGACGCGATCCACGGCGACAAGGGCCAGGCGCAACGCACCGACACGCTCGAAGCCTTCAAGTCCGGCAAGCTGCGGGTGCTCGTCGCGACCGACGTCGCGGCGCGCGGGCTCGACATCGACGACCTGCCGTCAGTGATCAATTTCGAACTTCCGCATACCGCCGAAGACTACGTGCACCGTATCGGCCGCACCGGACGCGCCGGACGCCAGGGCAACGCGGTGTCGCTGGTGTGCGCGGAAGAGAAACACCATCTGGCGGAAATCGAGAAGCTCATCAAGCTGCAGATTCCGCAGGAAATCGTGCCGGGCTTCGCCCCCGATCCGGATTTTTTCGAAACCGCCAGCCGCAGCCGGCATGGCCGCCGCACGGCCGCCGCCAGCGCTCCCGAACCGGCGAAGGAAACCGGCCAGAAAACGGCTCCTGCGCCGCGCGCTGCCCGGCCGGCATCGTCCGCACGGAGCGGCGAAGTCCGCCGGCGCCCGGGACGATCGACGATCGCCTCGGACGGGTTCGACTACACCAAGCCGTACGAACCGGCAGCTTCGCCAACCGATCCGAATCGGCCGGCGGATCAGGCCGCAGGAGAGGTCGGTTCGCCGCGTCGCAACCAACGCCCGATCGCGGTGCTGCTCGGCGGCCTCGGCCGGAAATAGGCCCGGCAAACCCGCCTATTCCGGGCCTTTCCAGCGGCGGGCTTCAAGTAATCTGGGCTTACACCGATAAGCCTCGGAATCCTTGGAATGCCCGCCCAGATGAACGCCGTCCGTCGCCCCGAGGGCAACGATGATCCCGAAGAGCCCTTCATTCCGGATTTTTCCGAGGGCATGGAGACGGGCCTGTATCTGGCCCTGTTCGAGCTCTTCGACGAAGGGCTCGTCATCACCGGTGACGAGGTCGTGCTCGAAGCCAACAGTGCGGCGTGCCGGTTGCTCGAACGCGATTACCGGCAGGTCGCCGGCCGACCGCTCGCCGATCTGTTTCCATCGGAACGGGAATTCCTCGACGCGCGCGCGCGGCTTTTCATCCGGGGCGAAACGCGCGGCAGCCTGCGCGTCTCGCTGCCGGAAAAGCGCGACCGGGAGCTGCGCTTCGTCGCTGCCGCGCGCCTGCGGCCGGGCCTCCACGCGCTGATCCTGAGCCCCGCACAGGGCGCGGAATCCCCTTTCGCCCCCCCCTCCGTCGACACCGTGTGGCCGCGCCTCGCCGCGGCGCTCGAACAGCCGGTCATCGTCATCGACGATCAGGGCCGCGTCGCTGCCGCCAATGCGGCGGCACTCGGCACGCTCGGATTCGCCCGCGCGGATCTCGTCGGACACGTTCTGGAGTCGCGGCTGGCTGTGACATGGCCCGCGCGCGGCGAGCCGCAACTCGTCCGCATCGAGACGCCCGGCAGCGCCGAACCACTGTCTGGGCGTATCCTGCCCGGGCCGAAGCCCGAGTGGCAGCTGTTGATACTCCCGCCGGCAAGCCGCACGAAGGTGGCAAGTAAGCCGGCAACGGCGCGGCGCGGTGATGCTCCGCGGCACGGCGCCGCACCGGACAACGGCGCGTCCATGGAGCGTATGTTCGCCGACTGTCCGCTGCCGACACTGCTGTGCGAAGGCCCCGAGCTGCGTATTTTTGCCGCCAGCGCCAGCGCGGTGAAAGCGTATGGCTATCCGTATGAGCGCCTGTGCAGGATGCGCCTCGCCGATCTGCGCTGCGAAGCGGAAAACGGCCGCGGCCTTGCCGAATCCGGCATCTGGCGCCACCGCCACGCAAACGGCACGACATTCGACGCCACCATCGTCGCCTATCGGGTCGACGCCGCAGGCCATCCGGACGCGATGGTCGTGATGCATGGCCATCCCGCAGCGGCGCCGTGAACATCGCGGGCGCCGAGGCGGCCCATTCCGGCGCGAGGACCAAAGCGTGAACGCCACCGGCCGGCCCTCCCGAGGAAGGACCGGCCGGCAGCTTTCACAACATGCTCAGACTTCGAGCGCCTTGATGTGCGTGATCACCTCGCCGATCGCGGCTTGCGCGCTGCCGTACAGCATGCGGCAGTTGTCCTTGTAGAACAGCGCGTTCTCGATGCCGGAGTAGCCCGCACCCTTGCCGCGCTTGACGACGATGACGTTCTGCGCCATGTCGGCGTTGAGGATCGGCATGCCGTAGATCGGGCTCGTCTTGTCGGTACGCGCAACCGGGTTGACGACGTCGTTGGCGCCGATCACCAGCGCGACGTCCGCCTGCGGGAAGTCGGCGTTGATCTCCTCAAGGTCGAAGATCTTGTCGTACGGCACGCCCGCTTCGGCAAGCAGCACGTTCATGTGCCCCGGCATGCGACCCGCCACCGGATGGATCGCGAACACGACCTCGACGCCGCCTTCCTCGAGCAGTTGCGCCATCTCCCACACCTTGTGCTGCGCCCCGGCGACGGCCATGCCGTAGCCGGGCACGATGATGACCTTGGAAGCGTAACGCATGACGGACGCCGCATCGAGCGCCGAGAACTCCTTCATCGAGCCCTCGATCGCCTCGCCGCCGCCGGCCGCCTCGCCGGTGATCGGCGTGAAGATGACGTTGCGGATCGGGCGGTTCATCGCCTTCGCCATCAGCTGTGTCAGCAGCGTGCCGGACGCGCCGACGACAATGCCCGCGACGATCAGCGCCGGGTTGCCAAGCACGTAGCCTTCGAAGCCGACCGCAAGCCCGGTGAAGGCGTTCAAGAGCGAAATGACAACCGGCATGTCGGCGCCGCCGATCGGGGTCGTCAGCACGACGCCGAGCGCGAGCGCGACGATGAAGAACGCGATGATGAGTGCGGGCACCGGCGTGTCGCTGATGACGATCGCGAGTCCGAGCAGCACGGTGAGCGCCGCGAGCACGAGGTTCACGATGTTCTGCTGCGGCAGGCGCCAAGTCTTCGTCATGATGCCCTGCAGCTTCGCGAACGCGATGCACGAGCCCGAGAACGCCACAGAGCCGATCAACGCGCCGAGCACCGCGAGGGTCGCGACGCCGGGACTGTGGACGCCACCGCGGGCGAACTCGAGCGCTGCGATCGCCGCCGCCGCGCCGCCGCCCATGCCGTTGTAGATCGCGACCATCTGCGGCATGTCGGTCATTTTGACCACCCGGCCGCTCCACCACGCGACGCCGCCGCCGAGCACGATCGCGGTGATCATCAGGCCATAGTTCTGCATGCCCGGCGTGTAGAAGGTGACGAGGGTTGCCGCGATCATCGCGTAGCCGGCCCAGACGATGCCCTTGCGGGCGGTCACCGGCGAGCTCATCGCCTTGAGGCCGAGGATGAAGACGACCGCCACCCCGAAATACGCCAACTGGATCAGCGCGCTCATTTCGCACCTCCCGGCTTGCGGTCAGACTTGAACATCGCGAGCATCCGTTCGGTGACGACGTAGCCGCCGGCAGCGTTCGCCGCGCCGAGGAACACCGCGACGAAACCGATCGCCAGCTGCACCGGGTCTTCCGGATCAGCGTGGCCGAGCACGACCATCGCGCCCACGAGCACGACGCCGTGGACGAAGTTCGAGCCGCTCATCAGCGGCGTGTGCAGGATCACCGGCACGCGCGAAATCACCTCGTAACCGGTGAACGCGGCCAGCATGAAAACGTACAAAGCAGTTATGCCATCCATGATTGCGTCCTCCGATTAGAGCCCGAGTACCTGTTTGACGCCTGCATGCCTGATTTCGCCCGCGTGGGTGAGGCAGGTGCCGGCCAACACTTCGTCTTCCCAGTCGAGCGCGAGCGTGCCCTCCTTGATGAACGGGGAGATGAAGTTGAACAGGTTCTTGGCATACATTTCGGAGGCGTGGACCGGCATGCGGCTGGCGATGTTGGCCGGGCCGATGACGAGCACGTCATTGATCCAGGTCTTCTCGCCGGCGACCGTGCCCTCGACGTTGCCGCCCGATTCGGCCGCCATGTCGACGACCACCGCGCCCGGCTTCATGCGCCGCACCATGTCGGCGGTGATGATCTTCGGCGCGCGCTTGCCGGGGATCGCCGCGGTCGTGATCAGCGCATCGCACTGCGCGACCGCCTTCGCGAGGCGCTCGGCCTGCTTCGCCTTCTCCTCGTCGGTCAGTTCGCGCGCATAGCCGCCCGTGCCGGCGGCCGCGACGCCGGTGTCGACGAACTTCGCGCCGAGCGACTCGATCTGCTCGCGCGTCTCGGGGCGCACGTCGTACGCTTCGACCATCGCGCCGATGCGCCGCGCGGTCGCGATCGCCTGCAAGCCTGCGACCCCGGCGCCGATGACGAGCACCTTGGCGGGACGGATCGTGCCGGCCGCGTAGGTCAGCATCGGGAAGAACTTCGGGCTGTGGTCGGCCGCGATCAGCGCGCATTCGTAGCCCGCGACCGCGGCCTGGCTCGACAGCACGTCCATGCTCTGCGCACGCGAGATCCGCGGCAGCAGCTCCATCGCAAAGGCGGTGATACGCTTTTCGGCGAGCAGCTTCACGCGTCCGGCATCCGACCACGGCTGCAGCAGGCCGATCAGCACCGCCCCTTCGCGCAACGCCGCGATCCGTTCGGGCGATAGCGGCTGGACGCAGAACACCACGTCGGCGGCCGCACACACCTCGTCCGCGGAAGCGGCGAACCTCACATCGATAAAGGTCTCGTCGCGATAGTGGGCGGGCTGGCCGGCGCCAGACTCCACCATGACTTGCGCGCCAAGGTCCAGGTACTTCTTGACCACGTCCGGGACGACCGACAAACGTCGCTCGCCCGGCACGGTCTCCGCAGGCACTCCGATCAACAGAGCCATAGGCCGTTCTCCCTGAGAGGTTTGTGTGATGAACCTTGCGCAGATCAAACCACGGCCGGCGACAGACAAAAAAACCGGGAGGCAGCAATCGCTGCCACCCGATCGGATCCATCGCCCACCCTCCCCATGATCCGCGAGTATTCGCGGGTGAATGCGCCGTCACCCTATTGCTTTTATGAATTTCTTGCTCTGCATCAAGGCCGATGCGTGAGCAGCGCATACGGGATAATACTGATACCCTACTTCAACGCAATACCGTTTTTTTGCAGTGCGACAGATGAGTACGACACGAGCGAACACGAAACGTCGCAAATCGAAGTCGCTGACGGCGCTCAAGGCGGGCCTGCCGCCGGGCACGCTGGTGCATGTCGGCGCAGTCAAGACGGACCGCCCGCTGATCTCGCTGCTCGCCTACGACGATGACGGAATCGAGGAGCATCGCTTCGAGAGCATCGCCGAATCGCGCGAATATCTGCCGCAGCACAAGCGGCTGTGGCTTAACGTGTATGGTCTGCAGGACGCCGAAATCCTCGGCGAGATCGGACGCCGTTTCCGGCTCCATCCGCTGGTGCTCGAAGACATCCTGAATACCCACCAGCGCCCGAAGATCGAAGACTACGGGACGTATCTCTACTGCGTGGCGAGGGTGTTCGAATATGACGGCGCGACGCGCACGCTCAGTTCGGATCAGGTCAGCATCGTTCTCGGCGAAAATTTCGTGCTGACGTTCCAGGAACGGCGCAGCGGCACTTTCGAACCGATCCGCGAGCGGATGCGCATCCCCGGGGCGCCGTTCCTGCAGCACGGCACCGACTATCTCGCCTACACGCTGCTCGACGCGATCGTCGACCAGTATTTCGTCATCGTCGATCGCCTCGGCGACACCGCCGAGGATCTCGAAGACGATGCGCTCGCAAGTCCGACGCCGGCGCTGCTGAAAACGATCAACCTCGTCAAGCACGACACGCACCTGCTGCGACGGGCGATCTGGCCACTGCGCGAGGTGCTGAACGGCCTGATCCGGGGCGAGAGCAGATTCTTCAGCGCCGACACCCGCCTGTACCTGCGCGATATCTACGACCATCTGGTCCACGTCGTCGAGACGCTCGACGCCGTGCGCGAACTGCTCGGCGACCTGATGGACATCTATTTGTCGTCGGTCAGCAACCGTCTCAACGTCGAGGTGCGGATTCTCACCGTGCTGACGACGCTGTTCCTGCCGGCGACGCTGATCACCGGCATCTTCGGCATGAACTTCCAGGTCATGCCGCTGCTCGACGAGGACTGGGGCTTCTATGTGGCAATGGGGATGATGGGATCGGTGGCACTGGGCATGGCGGCGATTTTCTGGCGACGCAACTGGCTGCGGTCATAGCCTCGGGCCGTCCGCCTGCCTGCGCCGCACCGCTGCACACCTTCATGATGACGAGCGAAATGTTGTCGCCGCTTCCGGCCGCTCGCCGGCGCGCAATTCGGACAAGCGTCTCGGCCGCGACCCGCGCCGGGTTTGCAGCGATCACCGCGGCCAGTTCGTCGTCGTGAAAATGGCCCCACAGGCCATCGGAACACAGCAGGAAATTGTCGCCGGCCCGTGCGGGAGCCTCACCGACCGCGATCTGCGGCGGCCGGTGATCGCCGAGGCACGACAACAGGACGCCGCGCTGCGGGTGAAACGCCGCCGCGGCCTCGTCCAGCCTGCCCCGGCGCTGCAGTTCGGCGACCAGCGAATGGTCCTGGCTGCGGCACACTGTCTCGCTTCCACGAAAATGATAGACGCGGGAATCACCGCAGTGAATCCAGTTCGCCCGCCCGGCCCGCAGCATCAGCGCGACGGCGGTGCTGTGCGGATCCTTCCCGGTGCTGGCGCGAACCCGCCGGATGCCCCGGTGGGCGTCGGTGACGATCTCCTCCAGCAGTTGCCCGGGACAGCCGGCGTCGGGAACGTAGACTTCGAAATTTCGCCTCGCCTGGAGCACCACCTGTTCAGCCGCAAGTTCGCCGCCGGCGTGTCCGCCCATGCCATCGGCAAGAACGGCCATCATCGTGCCGCGCCGCGACGGGTGCCCGAACACCGCGACGCGATCCTGCTGTTGGCCCCGGTCCCCGAGATGCCGTGCGATGCAGGTTTCGACAATGAGTGGCATGGTGACGACCGGAATTGACCGCCGGCAATGATAGCCAGCGGCGCCGCGCTGCGGTACGTTCATGCCGATCTGCTACGCGTGCCGTGTGAAATGCATCACACGACATATCCACTCATATTACGAAGGAGATAGGCATGCATTCAGGACGCGGTTACAACGAGGTGCGTATCGGCGACGCGTTCGAAACCTCGATGACCCTGACCGAAACCCACATCGTGCTCAGCGCGGGCCTGTTCGGGGACTTCAATCCGCTGCACGTGAACCAGCTCGTCGCAGGGCAGAGCCGGTACGGCAGCCGGATCGCGCACGGCTACGTGACGACGTCGTTCATGGCCGCCCATCTCGGCATGGTTTTTCACGGCACTGCGATCGCCTACGTCGAGCACACGTCGCGGTTCATCACGCCGGTCGTCGCAGGCGACACGCTGACGATGGTGTGGACAGTCGACGCGCTGGACGACAAGCCGAAACACCAGGGCGGCATCGTCAGCCTGTCCGGCGCGTGCACGAATCAGGACGGCGTGAAGGTCGCCGAGGCCGAGGCGAAGATGCTGGTCGCCGACAATCCGGGACGGTGAACGCGACGGCCGGGGTCGCGCTCAGAGCACCGTGCCGTTCAGCCGGCTGTCGATGAGCTCGATCCAGTGCCGCACCGGCGTTGTCGTGCCGGCCTGAAGATGGCCGATGCAACCGATGTTGGCCGAGGCGATCAGCGGCGCGCTGCCTTCGCCGAGCGCGGCCAGCTTGTTGTCCCGCAAGCGGTGCGACAATTCTGGTTGCAGCAGCGAATAGGTGCCGGCCGAACCGCAGCACAAATGGGCATCGCGCACAGGTGTCGGCGAATATCCCGCCGCGGCGAGCAGGTTTTCGACGACGCCACGAATCTGCTGCCCGTGCTGCAGTGTGCACGGCGAATGAAACGCGACCGGCTCCGGTTCGCCGCGACGACGCTCCAGCAGCCCGCGCAACCGGTCGCTTTCGGCGGCGAGGACCTCGGCAACGTCGCGGGTCATCGATGCGATGCGCGCGGCCTTGTCCGCATAGGCCGCGTCTTGCGCGAGCAGATGGGCATAATCCCTGACCTGCACCCCGCAGCCCGAAGCGGTCATGACGATCGCCTCGACCTCGCCGCGCTCGACAGCCGGCCACCACGCGTCGATGTTGCGGCGCGCGTCGTCCCGCCCACCTTCCTGGTCGTTGAGGTGATAACGCACCGCGCCGCAACAGCCTGCGCCCGGCATTTCCACGAGCGACACGCCCAGCGTGTCGAGGACGCGCGCGGTGGCCGCGTTGATCGACGGCGCCATCGCCGGCTGTGCGCAACCGGCCAACGCAATCATGCGCCGCGCGTGACGCGGCGCGGGCCACGGGCCGGCGGGCCGGAGTTCGGCGACTTTCTCCTGCAGCGCCGCGGGCAGCAGCGTGCGCACCGCGCGGCCGGCCTTCATTGCGGCACCGAACAGCCCGGCGCGCGGTACGAACTCGCGCAGCGCCCAGCGTTTCACCCGGTCCACGCCGGTGCGCGGCACGCGCTCTTCGACGAGCTGACGACCGATGTCGGCCAAGCGGCTGTAATGCACTCCGGACGGGCAGGTGGTCTCGCACGAGCGGCATGTCAGGCAGCGGTCCAGATGCAGGCGCGTCTTTTCGGTGACGTCGTGCCCCTCGAGCAGCTGCTTGATCAGGTAGATCCGTCCGCGCGGCCCGTCCAGCTCGTCGCCCAGAAGCTGGTAGGTTGGACAGGTCGCGGTGCAAAAACCGCAATGCACACAGCTGCGCAGGATCGCTTCGGCCTCGCGGCCTTCGGGCGTGTCCTTGATGAAATCGGCAAGCTGGGTCTGCATGTTCAGATTCCCTCGTAGAGGCGGCCGGAATTGAAGATGCCAGCGGGATCGAAGGCGTGCTTGAGGCGGCGATGGATCGCCATCAGCGGGGTCGGCAGCGGGTGGAAGACCTGCCCGTCCCGCGGTCCGCCGCGGAACCGCGTCGCATGTCCCCCAACCGCGGCAGTCCGCTCGCGGATCGCTTCCGCGGGGGCCGTCGACCGCAGCCAGCGCAGCGCGCCGCCCCACTCGATCAGCTGATGTCCGTCGAGCTTCAGCGGCGCGGCGGCGCTTGGCACCGACAGCCGCCACAGGGACGTGCCCGGCTCGTCGAGGGCGGCGTTTTCGAAGAAATCCACCGTCTGTTCGCGCAGCCCGCACCAGAACACATCGGCCGCCTCCTTCGCGACCACTTCCCCACCGAGCCGCGCGAGCGCCGCGCGCACGGCGGCGTCCGCGCCAGACAGGCGCACGTTCAGCACCCCGTCGCTCCACGCCGAAGCCGACAGCGGCAGCGGCTGACCGCCCCACTCGTTGAGCCGCGCGATCGCCTCGGCTTCGCTCATCGCGAGGCTCAACGTCGCCTCAGCGACCGGCCGCGGCAGCACCTTCAGCGACACATCGAGGATCACGCCCAGCGTTCCGAGGCTGCCCGCGATCAGCCGCGAGACGTCGTAGCCGGCGACGTTCTTCATCACCTGGCCGCCGAACGTGAGCACTTCGCCGCGGCCGTCGAGGATCTTCACGCCAAGCACAAAGTCGCGCAACGCCCCGGCGGCAGCGCGGCGCGGACCGGAAAGCCCGGCTGCGACACAGCCGCCGATCGTCGCCGTAGCGCCGAAATGCGGCGGCTCGAACGCCAGCATCTGCCGGCTGTCGTCGAGCAGCGCTTCGAGTTCGGCGAGCGGCGTGCCGGCACGCACCGTAACGACCAATTCGGTCGGTTCGTAGCTGACGATGCCGGCATGACCGCGCACGTCGAACAGCTCGCCTGCCGGCGCGCGCCCGTAAAACGCCTTTGTCCCGCCGCCACGAAGCTGCAGCGCAGTCCCGGCCGCCGCGGCTACACGCACGCGTTCCTGCCACTGATCAATCAAGTCGCTCATTCGCCCTCTGCCTTGGTGATTGCCTTGCGCTCTGCCCCGAACTCACCGGACTGCCGCGTGCGCCGCTGCGCGACCGCGCGCAGCGCCAGCCACGAACCGACCAGCGACAGCACCGGCACGCCGACGAGCAGCAACTGGATCCACCCCTTCTCCATCAGAACCGGGGGATATCCGGGTACGGCACGTGCCCCTTGCTGACCCGCTCGCGGCCGTACTCGGCGCAGCGGTTCAGCGTCGGGATCGCCTTGCCGGGATTGAGCAGCCCGGCCGGATCGAAAGCCGCCTTCACGCGGAAGAACGTCGTGATCTCGGGCCGTGAAAACTGGCTGCACATCTGATTGATCTTCTCGATGCCGACGCCGTGTTCGCCGGTGATCGTGCCGCCGAGGGCAACTGACAACTCGAGGATTTCGGCGCCGAATTCTTCCGCCCGCGCGAGTTCGCCCGGCTGGTTCGCATCGAACAGGATCAGCGGATGCAGGTTGCCGTCGCCGGCGTGGAAAACGTTGATGCAGCGCAGACCGTGCTTGCGTTCCATCGCCTGGATCGCTTCGAGCATCTCGCCGAGGCGCTTCCTCGGGATCGTGCCGTCCATGCAGTAGTAATCGGGCGAGATGCGCCCGGCAGCGGGAAACGCCGCCTTGCGCCCGGCCCAGAAGCGCATCCGCTCGGCCTCGTCGCACGACACGCGGATCTCGGTCGCGCCCCCCGCTTCGAGGACCGCGCGGACGCGCGCGATCTCCTCGGCAACCTCTTCGGGCGTACCGTCCGATTCGCACAGCAGGATCGCCTTGGCGTCGAGCGGGTAGCCGGCGTGCACGAACTGCTCGACCGCGGCGGTGGCCGGCTGGTCCATCATCTCGAGTCCGGCGGGGATGATGCCTGCGGCAACGATGTCGGCCACTGCGGCCCCCGCCTTGATGACGTCGTCGAACGCGGCCAGCACGCACTGCGCGAGCTGCGGTTTGGGCGTGAGCTTTACGGTCACTTCGGTAACGACGGCCAGCATCCCTTCCGAGCCGGTAACCAGCGCAAGCAGATCGTAGCCGGGCGCGTCCAGTCCGTGATTGCCAATCTCGACGATCTCGCCTTCGATCGTCACGCCGCGCACGCGCAGCAGGTTATGCACCGTCAGGCCGTACTTCAGGCAATGCACGCCACCCGAGTTCTCCGCGACGTTGCCGCCGATCGTGCAGGCGATCTGCGACGACGGGTCCGGCGCGTAATACAGACCGTGCGGCGCCGCCGCTTCCGAGATCGCGAGGTTGCGCACGCCCGGCTGGACCACGGCGGTGCGTGCATGCGGGTCGAGCTGCAGGATCCGGTTGAAGCGCGCGAGCGACAGCACGACGCCGTGCGCATGCGGCAGCGCGCCGCCCGACAGTCCGGTTCCGGCGCCGCGCGCGACCACCGGCACGCGCATCGCGCTGCACGTGCGCAGGATCGCGACGACCTGTTCTTCGCTCGTCGGTAGCGCAACGATGAGCGGCAGCTGCCGGTACGCGGAAAGACCGTCGCACTCATACGGCCGCAGATCCTCCGCGTCATACATCAGCGCCCCGGCGGGCAGCACGCGCGCCAGCGCTTCGACCAGCTGCACCTTGTCGACCGCGGAGAAATCCACGTCCCGCTCACCCGGTGCCGGCGCTTCGGCGTCGAAGTTCATTGTGCCCTCTCCAGTTGTTCATTACCCCAGCGCAACGGATCGAGCCCGAGGCGGCGCGCGGCGCATACCAGGTGGGCCTGCGCTGCCGCTCGCGCGGCGTCCGCGTCGCCACAGGCGATCGCCTCGAAAATCCTTGCATGTTCGGCCTGCGCCTGCCGCGCGCGTCCGCTACGGTGGCCCTCGCCGCTCCACGTCGGCACCCGGGAATCGGAGAACTGCCGCCCCATGAAAGCCTGGAAGCGCTCGATATGCGGATTCTGCGTCGCCGCCGCGATGGCGACATGGAACGCGTCGTCGTCACCCACCGCGTCGGATGCCGACGCAATCGCCTCGTCCATCCGCACGAGCGCTTCACGCATGCACGCCAGGTCCGCCGGCGTGCGGCGCAGCGCGGCGCGCTCGGCCGCGCCGGTTTCGACGAGACAACGGAGCTCGAAAACGTCCGAGATTTCGTCCGTCGGAATCGTTGCGGACGGCGACGGTCCGTGCAGCAGGCGGAAGCTGCCCTGCCCCGGACGTGCGGCGACATAGGCGCCGGAGCCCTGGCGCGTCGTCACGCATCCATCGGCCTTGAGCCGCGAGATCGCCTCCCGGATCACGGCCCGGCTCACGCCGAATTTCTCGCACAGCAGCTTTTCCGTCGGTAACTGCGCGCCCCTCGGGAGCCGCTGCTCGCTGATCCAGCGCTCGAGCTGCCGGGCGATCGTGGCGCTGAGATGAGGAGGACGTTCGGGTATCGGGGTGGCGCTCATCGCTCATGTCTTCGCAAAGTTGTCTGACAACTTTCGAATACTAACCTCCAAACGTCCCGACGTCAGCATCGGGATTTACCCTGATGCGCCGCCCGCGGATTGTGCCCACGCACCCATCTGCCATTTGCTACCATCGGCTTCCCGCCCGCCGCCCCGAGGCTCCGGATTCAATGACCTCGCCCCCGCCGCTGATCGACCGCCTGCTCCCCTTCCTCGCATGGCGCCGGCAATGGTCGGCAGCCTCGCTGCGGGGCGACCTGATCGCCGGCGTCGCGGTTGCGCTGATGATGATCCCGCAGTCGCTGGCCTATGCACAGCTCGCCTCCCTGCCGCCTCATGTCGGGCTTTACGCCGCGCTGCTGCCGGCAATCGTCGCTGCGCTCTTCGGCTCCTGCGCCCAGCTGTCGACCGGTCCCGTCGCGCTGACGTCGATTCTCAGCGGTGCGAGTCTGCTGCCGTTCGCCGACCCGGCTTCCCCGGCCTTCCTGACACTCGCGATCCTGCTCGCACTGCTGTCGGGGCTCATCCAGCTGGCCCTCGGTGCGCTGCGCGCCGGGTGGCTGCTGAATCTGCTCTCCCGTCCGGTGCTGACCGGCTTCATCAACGCCGCAGCCCTGATCATCGGGCTGTCGCAGTTGCCGGCGCTGCTCGGCGTGGTGATGCCGCAGTCGACGCATTTCCTGATCGACTTCTGGACGGCGCTGGAAGCCCTCGACACCGCGCATCCGCTGTCGGCGGCCTTCGGAGCAGGGGCGCTGCTCGCACTGCTCCTGCTCAAGCGTTTCGCGCCAGGATTCCCGGCGGTATTGATCGTCGTCGCCTGCGCGACAGCGACCTCGGCGGCAGTCGGCTACGGGTCCCGCGGCGGCGCGGTCGTCGGAGCGATCCCGGCCGGCCTCCCCGTCCTCGGCGTTCCGGAGTTCGACTGGAATGCGGCGGTCGCGCTGATCCCGGCCGCCTTCGTCATCGCGCTGGTGAGTTTCATGGAAGCGACTTCGAGCGCCAAGCTGATCTGCGGAAAAAGCGGTCAGGACTGGGACCAGAACCAGGAACTGATCGGCCAGGGCCTGGCGAAAATCGCCGCAGCGATCAGCGGCGCGCTGCCGGTCAGCGCCTCCTTCTCGCGCTCGGCGCTCAACTACGTATCTGGCGCGAGGAGCAGCCTCTCGTCGCTGATCGCCGCGGCGTGCGTGCTCGTAACGCTGCTTTACCTCACGCCGCTCCTGTGGCATCTGCCGAAGCCGGTGCTCGCCGCAATCATCCTGCATGTCATCACCGGCCTGATCGATTTCCGCGCGCTCGGCCGCGCGTGGCAGGCCGGGCGCGACGACGGCCTCGCCTCGACGCTCACCTTCATCGGCACGCTGGTGTTCGCGCCGAACATCCAGAACGGCGTCGTCGCGGGATTGCTGCTGTCGCTGGCGTTGATGCTCTACCGCGAGATGCGCCCGCGCACTGCCCTGCTGGGCCTGCATCCCGACGGCACCTACCGCGACCTCGCACGCTTCGGACTCGAGCATCCCGACCCTGCCATCGTCATCCTGCGCTTCGACAGCCCGCTCACGTTCGTCACCGCGGCGGCCTTCGAGCGCGCCGCGCTCGCAGCAGCGGCCGCCCACTCCGGCGTGCACACCGTGCTGATCTCCGCAGCCGGCATCAACATGATCGATGCGACCGGCCTGCACACGCTCTCGATGCTGATCGAGCGACTGCGCGGGACGAACAAGAACCTGGCTTTCTGCGGCTTGAAAAAACAGGTCATCGACGTGATGCAGAAAACCGGCCTGTGGCTGCGGCTCGGCCCGCACGCCGACTACCGGACCGAACACCAAGCCCTCGAAGGCCTGCGCCAGGACGCACCGGAGGCCACGCCGAAGCGCTGACTCTATTCCGCCAAAGTTTAGGGCTTGGCTTGACGCCTGCCAGTCGTTATAATCCGCGTTTTTCCGCCTACAAGACACACAAGGACGTTCGCAATGCCGGGTATTCGCGTCAAGGAAAACGAGCCGTTTGAAGTCGCCATTCGCCGCTTCAAGCGCACCATCGAAAAAACCGGTTTGCTGACTGAGCTTCGCGCCCGCGAGTTCTACGAAAAGCCTACCGCGGAACGCAAGCGCAAGTCGGCCGCCGCGGTCAAGCGCAACCACAAGCGCCTGCGTAGCCAGACCCTGCCGCCGAAGCTGTACTGATCCGTCACCGGTTCAGCCGGCCGGCACCACGCCGGGCGCGAGTCGTCGGATTCGTGCCCGGCGTGGCTTTTGCATTTTCGAGCTGGAGTACATCATGTCTCTCAAGGAACGCATCCAGGACGACATGAAGGCGGCGCTGCGCGCGAAGGATAGTGCACGCCTGTCCGCAGTCCGTCTGCTGCTCGCTGCAGTCAAGCAGCGCGAGATCGACGAGCGGGTCGAACTGGACGATGCCGCGATCACCGCCACCGTTGAAAAACTGGTCAAGCAACGGCGCGACGCAGCCAGCCAGTACGAAGCCGCAAACCGGCCGGAACTGGCCGCCGGCGAGCGCTTCGAGATCGAGGTGCTGTCAGCCTATCTTCCCGAGCCGCTGTCCGACGCCGAACTCGACGAGGCGATTACCGCCGCCGTCGGCGAATCCGGCGCCACGAGTCCTGCGGACATGGGACGCGTCATGGCGTTGCTGAAGCCACGCCTGGCGGGTCGTGCCGACATGACCGAAGCCTCGCGCCGCGTGCGCGCGAGGCTGTCGAGCTGACTGCCTGCCGCCCCAGCGGGCGGGTAGGCGCCCGGCCATGATTCCGCAGTCGTTCATTCAGAACCTGCTCGCCCGGGTCGACATCGTCGACGTCATCGAGCGCCACCTGCCGCTGAAAAAAGGCGGCGCCAACTACTTCGCCTGCTGCCCGTTCCACGGCGAGAAGTCGCCGTCGTTTTCGGTCAGCCCGACCAAGCAGTTCTATCATTGCTTCGGCTGCGGCGCCCACGGCAGTGCCGTCGGGTTCCTGATGGAATACAGCGGGCTGCCGTTCGTCGAGGCAATCAAGGAATTGGCCGCCCAGGCAGGCTTGCAGGTGCCGCACGAACCCGGCTCGAGTTCGCGCAACGATACGAATCCCGCCCACGCAGCGCTGATCGAGGCGATGACGGTGGCGGCGCAATACTACCGCGACCGGCTCAGGCAGGCGCCCACGGCGATCGACTACCTCAAAAGACGCGGCGTCAGCGGTGAAATCGCCGCGCGCTTCGGCATCGGCTATGCCCCCGACGACTGGCAGGGCTTGCGCAGCAGCTTTCCGGACTACGACGCCAAGGCGCTGCTCGAGGCCGGACTCGTGATCGAGAATGAAGCCGGACGACGCTACGACCGCTTCCGCAATCGGATCATGTTCCCGATCCAGGACCGGCGCGGGCGCATCATCGCGTTCGGCGGACGGGTCCTCGACAGCGGCGAACCGAAGTACCTGAACTCACCGGAAACGCCGCTGTTCGAAAAAGGTCGCGAACTCTACGGGCTGATCCAGGCGCAGAAGTCGATCCGCGACGCCGGCCATGCGATCGTCGTCGAAGGCTACATGGATGTCGTCGCGCTCGCGCAGCATGGCATCGGCAATTCGGTCGCGACACTTGGCACCGCGACGACGACGCACCATATCAGCGTGTTGCTGCGCCAGTCGCAACGCGTCGTGTTCTGCTTCGACGGCGACGCGGCGGGCCGCAAGGCCGCTCGACGTGCGCTCGAATCCTCGCTCGAAGCCCTGCGCGACGACGTCACCCTCGCCTTCCTGTTCCTGCCCGAGCAACACGACCCCGACTCGTTTGTGCGCGCCCACGGCGCCGACGCGTTCCGCCAGGCCGCTGGCGCCGCGACGACGCTGACAAATTTCCTGCTGCGCGAACTGCAGACGGACTGCGCGCTCGATACCGCAGAAGGACGCGCGCGCCTCGTTCATGAAGCGAAACCGCTCGTCACGCGGATCACGGCGCCAATGCTGCGGCTGCAGATAGTGAAGTCGATCGCCGAGGCAAGCCAGTTCAGCCAGAGCGAAATCGAGCGCGCATATGGGCTGTCCGCAGAGGCCCGCGAATGGCCGGGCGAACGCACCGCCGCCGGTCTGGCCCATCGCCCTGCCGCTGCCCCGCCCCCCCGATCAGGCCAGGGAATGCGTTCACGCCGCAAACCGCCTTCGGCCGTGGGCACGCTCTTGCGGCTCGTGCTCCAGCACCCCGCCCTGGCCGCGCGACTGCCGGTCGACCTCGTCCCGACAATGAACGCGGAGGGCGAAGCGCTGGTCGCAATCATCGACGCGACAAACACCGGCGATCTCGCAGCGAACGTCGGGCTCGGCGCACTGGTCGAACGCTTCCGGGAAACCCCGCACGGGGAAACGCTGGCGAAAACCGCGGGCGAACTTGTCGACGCGGAGTTCGACGATGCGGTCGTCGAGGTACTTTTCGAGGACACGCTGCGCAAACTGCACGCCGACGCGATCGCCCGTGAAATCGCCGGACTGACCGCCCGGGAGCGCGAATCCGGCCTGTCGTCGATCGAGCGGCACCGGCTTGCAGCGCTCTTAATCGAAAAAATGAACCTCGTCAATCTCGGCAAAGTCCAAGATTTTTAGTATTATTGCAGGTTACCCAATTCATTTCTCGCCCGAACCAAGGAGTACCATGGCCCGCGAAAAAACCAAGGATTCGCGCAAGGACAGCCCGAAGGGACGAGCTTCCAGAGCCAAAGACAAAGCGGTGCTGGTAGCTGAAGGTCCCCAAGTGGCACCTCTCGACGCCGAGGTTCGCCGCACCCGCCTCAAGACCCTGATCACGCTCGGCAAGGAGCGCGGCTATCTCACCTACGCCGAGATCAGCGACCATCTCCCGGATGATGTCGCCGATGCCGAACAGATCGAAGGCATCATCGCGACCTTCAACAACATGGGCATCCGTGTCTTCGACGAGGCTCCGGCTGCCGAAGACCTGCTGATGTCGGACGCGGTGCCGAGCAGTGTCGACGAAGACGTCGCCGAAGAAGAGGCCGAGCAGGCATTGTCGTCGGTCGACTCCGAGTTCGGTCGCACGACCGACCCTGTACGCATGTACATGCGCGAAATGGGCACGGTCGAACTGCTCACCCGCGAAGGCGAAATCGAGATCGCGAAGCGTATCGAGGACGGTCTGCGTCACATGGTCCAGGCCATTTCCGCCTGCCCGACGACGATCGCCGAAATGCTCGAGATCACCGACAAGGTCGCCCGCGACGAGATGCGCATCGACGAGTTGATCGACGGGCTCATCGATCCGAACGCAGCCCAGGCGCTCGAGGCGCCTGCGGCCGAGGCAGCCGATGACGAAAGCGCCGCGGACGACGAAGTCGAGAGCGAAGACGTCGGCGACGACGACGACGAAAGCGACGAAGACAAAGAAGCCGCGGCGAACGCTGCGACGCTGCTGCAGTTGAAGAATGACGCGCTGGTGCGTTTCGCGATCATCCGCGAGTTGCACGAGCGGAAGATGGCCGCCCTGGCCGCGGCGGGCTCGCAGGACCGCACGTACCTCGATCTGCAGCAACAGATTTCCGGCGAACTGCTGAACATCCGCTTCACCGCGAAAGCGATCGAACGCCTGTGCGACTCGGTGCGCCACATGGTCGAACAGGTCCGCGGCCATGAGCGCCACATCCTGCAATTGTGTGTCGACCGCGCCGGCATGCCGCGCCAACACTTCATCAAGGTGTTTCCCGGCCGCGAGATCGATCTTGACTGGCTGAAGGACGAAATCGGCGCCGGCAAGAACTACGCCGAAGGCCTGATGCGGGTGCACCCTGCCGTGCTCGAGGAACAGCAGAAACTGATCGACCTGCAAACGCGCATCGGCATCCCGCTCAAGGAGCTCAAGGACATCAACCGCCAGATGTCCACCGGCGAAGCGAAGATGCGCCGCGCGAAGCGTGAAATGACCGAGGCCAACCTGCGCCTGGTGATCTCCATCGCCAAGAAGTACACGAATCGCGGCCTGCAATTCCTCGACCTGATCCAGGAAGGCAACATCGGCCTGATGAAGGCCGTGGACAAGTTCGAATACCGCCGCGGCTACAAATTCTCGACCTACGCGACGTGGTGGATCCGCCAGGCTATCACCCGCTCGATCGCGGACCAGGCGCGCACGATCCGCATCCCGGTGCACATGATCGAGACGATCAACAAGATGAACCGCATCAGCCGCCAGATCCTGCAGGAAACCGGCCAGGAGCCTGATCCGGCGACGCTTGCCGAGAAGATGGAGATGCCTGAGGAGAAGATCCGCAAGATCATGAAGATCTCCAAGGAACCGATCTCGATGGAAACGCCAATCGGCGACGACGACGATTCGCATCTGGGCGACTTCATCGAAGATCAAGCCACCCTCGCGCCGGCCGACGCCGCGATGTACTCGAGCCTGCGCGACGCCACCGGCGAAGTGCTCGACTCGCTGACCGCGCGCGAAGCGAAAGTGCTGCGCATGCGCTTCGGCATCGAAATGAACACCGACCACACCCTCGAGGAAGTCGGCAAACAGTTCGACGTCACCCGCGAACGCATCCGCCAGATCGAAGCCAAGGCGCTGCGCAAGCTGCGTCACCCGAGCCGTTCCGAACGGCTGCGCAGCTTCCTCGACAGCGACGCCTGACCCCCACGCCGCGCCCGCCTCTGCGGCGGGCGCTCCCCTTTCCGGGCCCATAGCTCAATGGTTAGAGCAGAGGACTCATAATCCTTTGGTTGCAGGTTCGAGTCCTGCTGGGCCCACCATGAGAATCAAGCACTTGCGCCAATCCTTCGGGGTTGGCGTTGTGCTTTTTACCGTCGCGGATCCGCGCGTCGATGCATTTTTCAGCTTTCAGGCGCCGCCCCTGCCGCCGGATTGTTGCCGGGGCGCCGGTACCCTCCGGGGATGCCTTCCGGCGAAAATACCCACTGCCATAGTTGTATGTCGCGGGCACGGAATGCGCCGGCGCAGGACAGGAGGTAGTAACGCCACATGCGGCGGAAGCGCTCGCCGAGTCGGTCCCTGAAGCGTGGCCACGCGGCTTCGAAGTTGCCATACCACGCCATGAGCGTCCTGTCATAGTCGGCGCCGAAGTTGTGCAGGTCCTCTACGATGAAGAGATCGTCGACTGCGTCGCCGATCTGGCCGACCGACGGAAGCTCGCCGTTGGGGAAAATGTATTTGTCGATCCAGGCGTCGGAGACCAGGTCGCGCTGGTTCTTACCGATTGTGTGAAGCAGGAACAATCCGTCGTCGGCGAGACAACGTCGCGCGACTTCCATGAAGGTGTGGTGGTTCTTGCGCCCGACGTGCTCGAACATGCCGACGCTGGCGATGCGGTCGAAGCGCTCGTTGACGGAACGGTAGTCCTGCAGGCGAAACTCCAGCGGCAAGCCGGCGTAGCGCTGCTGCGCCCACGCGGCCTGCTCCTTCGACACGGTGATCCCCACACAATCGACCCCGTAGCGCTCGGCAGCATACCCCATCAGGCTGCCCCAGCCACACCCGATGTCGAGCAGCCGCATGCCGGGTTCGAGGCCGAGCTTGCGGCAGATGAGGTCAAGCTTGGCTTCCTGCGCCTGTGCGAGGTCGCTCGCACCCTCCCAGTAGGCGCAACTGTAGGTCATGCGCGGATCGAGCATCGCCGCGTAGAAATCGTTGCCGAGATCGTAATGCGCCTCGCCCACTCGCCAGGCCCGCTTCAGACTTTGCCGGTTGAGCAGGCGTGTGCGCAACGCATGGAACGCCAGGCGCAGCGGCTGCACTTTCCGGTCCAGGTGGGCGCGCAGGATATGGCTGAAGAACTCGTCGAGCCGGTCGGCTTCCCAGTGGCCATCCATGTAGGCCTCGCCGAGACCCACGTTGCCCATCGAAAAAACCCGCTCGGGAACCTTTCCGTCGAATACGCGGATATCCCAGGGACGACTGCCGCCGATGTGCACGTCAGCTTTCTCCAGCAGTTCCACCAGCATCTGGTGGAGGTGGGATTCCTCGCTGGCATTATGTTCACGGCGTTCGCTTGATGTCGGATCGGACATGGGAAGCTTCCTGTCACTTGCGCTCCGTTACCTGTCACGCATGCTGCAAGCGTGGACACCCCCGGACGGTGGAAGAGTTCCGCCCACGCAGTCGCCGGGAGAAGCATATGGCTGCCGCCAACGTCTTAAGGATGGTCGAAACCTTCCGCCTCTTCAACTGCCGATCGCTGCCGAGTCCGTTCCGGTCGATCGAGGTGAGATGCCATGGCGCGCGGAGCTGCAGTGAAAGCAACTGGGGCTACCGATCGCCGACAGCGCGGACGATCGGCAGCACATCACCTCGGCCACGGCGGCCGCCCTTGCAGGACGACCGATGCGCGTGGCCGACCACTGCTACGGAGGCACGGCCGGACAGGGGTCGAGCTGCGGCGGAGCACTCGACGAGGAAACGATGGCGGCAACCCGCCGCGGGGGCTGAGGCGGGCGGTTCAGCCGCGCTGGATCAGTTCGATCTTGTAGCCATCCGGATCCTCGACGAAGGCGATCACCGTGTTGCCATGCTTCATCGGGCCGGCCTCGCGCACGACCTTGCCACCGCGCGCACGAATGTCGTCGCAGGCCCGCCGGGCATCGGGGACAGCCAGCGCGATGTGGCCGAATCCGTTGCCGAGGTCATAGGCCGACACCTCCCAGTTATGCGTGAGCTCGATCACCGCGCTGTCGGCCTCATCCCCATAGCCGACAAAGGCGAGCGTGAATTTTCCTTCCGGATAGTCCTGGCGCCGCAGCAGGCGCATGCCGAGAACTTCGGTATAGAAAGCGATCGAACGGTCCAGATCGCCAACTCGTAGCATTGTGTGAAGAATTCGCATCGGCAGTCCTCAGTCTTCGTTCAGGGTTTCGTCGCGGCTTCCGGGCTCGATGAGGGGCAGCGTTTGTCCGGCCGCCCGCAGCCGGGTGCGAGCCGTTTTCCAGTCGGGATAAAGCTGCGCGACCACGGCCCAGAATCGCGGCGAGTGATTCATTTCAACCAGATGCGCCACCTCGTGGGCGACGACGTAGTCGATGAGTTCGGGAGGCAGATGGATCAACCGCCAGTGCAGGCGAATGCCGCTGACCGAACTGCAGCTGCCCCAGCGCGTTCTCGCCGACGATAGCCGGACGGGCGGCGTGTTGCGCCCAAGCCTGAGGCAGTATGCGGCCACGCGTTCGGCAAACCACGGCAACGCACGCTTGCGCAACGCGCCAGTGATCGCGCCGCGCGGATCACGCGTCTTCCCGAGGACGAGTTCTTCCGTGCCATCGGGACTTCGTCGCCAGTGCGACGAGCGCCCGGGTTCGCCGACACGCAGGCAACAGCTTTCGCCCAGAACCGGCAGGCACGCGCCGTCGACCGGCTCGAACGGCGGCGGCCCGGACTGTGCCTGACGGGCCGCGATCTTGCCGAGCAGCCAGTCCTGGTGCCCAATGATGAAACGTTCGACATCCGCCTCACGCGCCGGCCGCGGCACCGCGACCTTCACGCCACGATGATCGATCTGCAAGGCGAAGGTGCGCCGCACCGAGCGGCGCAGCACATAGGACACGTCCTGCCCCGCCAGTTGGATCACGCGCCGTTCCTCGGTCGCGGCAGGACGACGCAACGATGGCAGTTTCAACGCTTGTCCTGCCACTCGTAGCCGCGCGCAGCCACTTCCAGCCGGATTTGCGCCATCGCGGCGGCAACGCATGCGGCAGCACCTTTCATGCCGAGCTCGATCGAACGCCGCTCGCCCGGGGCGGCAACCGTCGGCAGGCTGAACAGCGTCGCATCCGGATAGTGCGCTGTAACGGCTTCCATCAGGTCGACGAGCTGGCCCTCATACGCATCCCATACCGTGATGGCTTCCTCGACGTAGTCGTCAGCATGATGCAGCGCGTGAAACCGCGTATCGAGCACCCATTCGACCATCGGCCACGCCATGACGGGAAATCCGGGTACGAAAAAGTGGTTCCGAATCGAAAACCCCGGGATGCGGTTATAGGAATTCGGCACGATTTCGGCCCCCACCGGAAACATTCCCATCTGCAGCCGGTGCGCGTTGATCTCGTTGCCGAACCGCTCGCGTATCAGCACCTCGGCTTGCGGATGCAACGCCAGATCCACACCCAGCGCCGCCGCGGCCGATTGCCGCGTGCGATCGTCCGGCGTCGCGCCGATACCGCCGAAGCTGAACACGATGTCGCCGCTCGCGAAAGTCTGGCGCAGTGTCTCGACGAGGCGCGGCGCGTCGTCGCCGGCATACCGCGCCCACCCGAGCTTGAGCCCGCGAACGCCCAGCAGTTCGATGAGCCTGGGCAGATGCTTGTCGGCCCGTCGGCCCGACAGGATCTCGTCTCCGATGATGAGTGCGCCGAAAACCATTGCAGGGTCCCTAGGACGGAGCACCGGGCAGTGCGTCGAGCACCGTGACACCGCGCGCGATGCGTTCGCGGCGCAAGGATTCGAGCATGAAATGCACGAAAGCCAAGCCGCAGAACGCCGGAGCCAGCAGATTGACCAACGGCACATACGCCAGCAGCGCGCAGCCGCCGCCGAGCAGCAGCATCGGCGGGCGCAGCACCCGCGGCAGTCGTGCCAGTTCCTCGCGGTCGGCGTGCAGCATCAGCGCGTCGTAACCGAACGCGCGCTGGTTGAGCCACGCGGTCAGCACCAGCGAAATCACGATGCCGACGCCGGGGATCAGCCAGAACGGCAGCGAAACAAGCAGGCCGAGCAGGAACAGCATCCCGGCGACCAGCGCATTCCATGCGCTGCCCAGATTTGAGCCGCCCTTTCGCCGCTCGATATCGGCGTAATCCCGCGTCGCCACGCGCTCGAGGATCATCGGCAAAGCAAACACCGCGACCAGCAGCGCGGCCGTCACATAGACCAGCGGCAGCAACGCGAGCACCAGCGCGATCTTCACCAGGGTCAGCACCGTCGCGGCACCGATTTCGGAACCGGTCAGCCAGTCGCGCGCGAATGTCCAGCTGTCGATCCACGCCATGATGCCTTCGACGACCGGCGTCCACAGGAAGACCGCGGCCAGAATCCACAGGAGCAGCGCGACGACGCTCGGCCACAGCAGATGCACCAGCACGCCGCGGCGTGTAAGGCTGCGCAGCGCGCGGCCGAAGGCAATCAGGATGTCTCTCATGGCGCGTCCGGCCGGCTCACCGCATCATGCCGGGCAGCATACCTTTCATGCCCCGCATCATCTTCTGCATGCCACCCTTGGAGAATTGCTTCATCATCTTCTGCGTCTGCTCGAACTGGTTCAGCAGGCGGTTGACTTCCTGGACGGTGACCCCGGCGCCCGCGGCGATGCGCCGCTTGCGGCTCGCCTTGAGGATCTCCGGCTTCGCACGTTCGGCCGCGGTCATCGAGTTGATGATGCCTTCGATACGGCCGATCGCCTTTTCCTCCCCCCCGCCCTGCAGCTTGCCGGCGGCCTGCGCAAACTGCGCCGGCAGCTTTTCCATCATCGACGACAGACCGCCCATCTTGCGCATCTGCGCGATCTGTTCCTTGAAGTCGTTGAGATCGAAGCCCTTGCCGGTCTTGAGCTTCTGGGCGAAGGCGCGCGCTTGGTCCTCATCGACCCCACGACGTGCGTCCTCGACGAGGCCGAGGATGTCTCCCATGCCGAGGATGCGGCTCGCCATCCGCTCGGGATGGAACTCTTCGAGCCCGCTGAGTTTCTCCCCGACGCCGGCGAATTTCAGCGGTTTCCCCGTGACGTGCCGCACCGACAGCGCGGCGCCGCCGCGCGCGTCGCCGTCGAGCTTCGTCAACACGATGCCGGTCAGCGGCAAGGCCTCGTTGAACGCGCGCGCGGTATTCACCGCGTCCTGGCCGAGCATCGCATCGACGACGAACAGCGTCTCGATCGGTCTGGCGGCCGCGTGCAGCGCCTTGATCTCGTCCATCATCGCCGCGTCGATCGCCAGGCGACCGGCGGTATCGAGCAGCACCACGTCGTAATAATGGCGACGCGCGTGATCGATCGCCGCGAGCGCGATATCGACCGGCTTCTGGTCCGGCGTCGACGGGAAGAAGTCGATTCCCGCCTGCGCGGACACCGCCTTCAACTGCTCTATCGCCGCCGGGCGGTACACGTCGGCCGAAACCGCCAGCACCTTTTTCTTCATCCGCTCGTGCAGCAACTTGCCGAGCTTGCCGGTGGTCGTGGTCTTACCAGCGCCCTGCAGGCCGGCCATCAGGACCACTGCCGGGGGCTGCGTCGCGAGGTTCAACCCGATATGGGCGCCTCCCATCAGCGTCTTGAGTTCGTCATGGACGACACCGACCAGCGCCTGGCCCGGCGTGAGGGAACCGATGACTTCCTGGCCCACCGCCTTTTCGCGGACGCGGGCGACGAAGTCCTTGACCACCGGCAGCGCGACGTCCGCTTCGAGTAGCGCGAGACGGACTTCGCGCATCGCTTCCTGGATATTGTCCTCGGTAAGCCGGGCTTGCCCGCGCAAGGTCTTGACGACCTTCGACAGACGCTGAGTGAGATTGTCGAGCATGTTGGCTGGGGCCCTCGCCCATGGAGTAAACTATAAAAATCTATGCAGACGATTCTACTTCATCTACTGGCCGCCTCGCTGTACGCGATCCTCGGCATCTGGCTGTGGCGCCACCAGCAGATGCCGGCGGCGAAACCCCGGGAAGGCATGTCGAGGGCGGAGCGCGTGATCCTGCTGGGCGCGCTGGTGGCCCACGGCCTGGCGCTGCGCGGGGCGCTGTTCCCCGGCGAGGCGATGCATTTCGGGTTCGGGCTGGCCGTATCGCTGGTCGTGTGGCTCGCAGTATGCTTCTACTGGGTCGAAACATTTTATGCCCGCCTCCACGGACTCCATGCGATGGTCATTCCGGCGGGGCTTGCCGGCAACTTGCTGGCCCTGCTTTTCCCGGGCGAGCACATCCTTGCCAACGCCGGGTCGGCCATGTTTCGAGCGCACTTCATCATCGCGATGCTCGCCTACAGCCTGTTCACGCTCGCGGCGCTGCACGCGACGCTGATGGCGATTGCGGAGCGGCAGCTGCACAGTGGTCGCCTGACGCGCACGCTCTCCAACCTCCCGCCGCTTTTGACAATGGAAACGCTGCTGTTCCGCCTGATCGGCATCGCCTTCATCCTGCTGACGCTGACGGTCAGTTCCGGAGTCGTGTTCTCCGAAGCGCTGTTCGGCCAGCCTTTCCGGCTCGACCACAAGACGGTTTTCGCGATCATCTCGTGGCTGTTGTTCGGCGCGCTGCTCGTCGGACGTTGGGTGCGCGGCTGGCGCGGCCGCGTCGCGCTGCGCTGGACCCTGGCGGGCTTCTTCATGCTGGTGCTGGCCTATGTCGGCAGCCGCTTCGTTCTCGAGGTTCTCCTCGGCCGAGCAAATTGAACTCGCTGCCACTGCACCACCGGCATCTCCGCTCCCGCCGGCCGCCGGACGTTGCAAATCTTTACAAGCAGCAGACCGGCATGCAACATCGGACGTCCGTCAGTTAAGAGCGGCACATGGCAGCAGCAGCCTCCCCCGCCGCGCTCAGCGGCCTCGCACGAGCGATGATCCAGCACGGCCGACTGTCCGAAGCCGACGCCATGTCGTGCACGGCAGGCGCTGCCAGCGTGCCGAACGGATTTATCCTCGAGCTTGCCCAGCGCAAACTGATGACGAACCGGGCGGTCGCCTGGTTCGCCGCCGAAACATTCGGTTATCCGCTGCTCGACATCGCAGCCGTCGACAGCGCGAGCATTCCCCGCGATGCGATCGACCGCAAGCTGATGAGCAAGCACCAGATCGTCGCACTCGGCAAGCGGCAGAACCGGCTGACGGTCGCCGCCGCCGACCCGTCGAACATGCGCGCGCTCGACGAGATCCGTTTCCAGACCGGACTTCAGGTGGACCTCGTCATCGTCGAAGCGGACCGGCTCGCGCGCCTGGCCGAGTCCCTCGCCGAAACGGCCGAACAGACGCTGAGGGAGCTCACCGGCGAAGAGTTCGACATGGATCTCCTGCAGCAGCAGGAAGGTCCCGGTGAAGCGTCGAGCGAGGACACGCAGGAAGTCGATGACGCGCCGGTCGTCAAGTTCATTCAGAAAGTGCTGATCGACGCGATCAACGAAGGCGCTTCCGACATCCACTTCGAGCCCTACGAGAAGTATTACCGCATCCGCGTGCGCACCGACGGCGTGCTGCGCGAAATCGCCCAGCCACCGCTGATCCTGAAGGAAAAGATCGCCGCCCGGATCAAGGTCATCTCGCGCCTCGACATCTCGGAAAAGCGCGTCCCCCAGGACGGCCGGATGAAGCTCGTGCTGTCGAAGAACAAGTCGATCGACTTTCGCGTCTCGTCGCTGCCGACGCTGCATGGCGAAAAGATCGTGATGCGGATTCTCGACGCCTCGTCGGCGATGCTCGGCGTCGATGCGCTGGGCTACGAACCGGAACAGAAGAAAATCCTGCTCGACGCGATCGAGCGGCCCTACGGCATGATCCTCGTGACCGGGCCGACAGGTTCCGGCAAGACGGTGTCGCTCTATACCTGCCTGAACCTGCTCAACAAGGCCGGCGTGAATATCTCCACGGCCGAAGACCCGGCTGAAATCAATTTGTCCGGGATCAACCAGGTCAACGTCAACGACAAGGCCGGGCTGACTTTCGCCGCATCGCTGCGGGCCTTTCTGCGGCAGGATCCGGACATCATCATGGTCGGCGAAATCCGCGACCTTGAAACCGCCGAGATTTCGATCAAGGCCGCACAGACCGGCCACCTGGTGCTGTCGACGCTGCACACCAATGACGCGCCAACGACGCTCGAGCGCCTGAAAAACATGGGCGTGGCGCCATTCAACATCGCCTCGTCGGTGATCCTGATCACCGCCCAACGGCTTGCGCGACGCCTGTGCACGTGCAAGCAGCCGGTCGACATCCCGATCGAAGCGCTGCTGCAGGCGGGTTTTCCCGCCGACGAACTCGACGGCAGCTGGCAGCCGTACGGCCCGGTGGGGTGCGAGCGCTGCAAGGGCAGCGGCTACAAGGGGCGGCTCGGGATCTACCAGGTCATGCCGATCACCGACGAGATCGCGCACATCATCATGACCAACGGCAACTCGATGGACATCGCGGCGCAGGCCCAGCGCGAAGGCGTCAAGGATCTGCGCCGGTCCGGACTGCTGAAGGTCAGGCAGGGCGTCACATCGCTCGAAGAAGTACTCGCTTCCACCAACGATTAGGGAACGCACAAGCCTCATGGCGACGACAACGCGAGCCGGACGCGCGGCACCTGCGCGGTCCAGGGAAACGCTCTACAGCTGGGAAGGCAAGGACAAGAACGGCAAGCTCGTGCGCGGGGAGATGCGCGCCGGCGGCCCGTCGCTCGTGCAGGCGACACTTCGCCGCCAGGGCGTGCTGGTGAGCAAGGTCAAGAAGCAGAAGATGTCACGCGGTCACAAGATTACCGACAAGGACATCGCGCTCTTCACCCGGCAACTCGCGACGATGATGAAATCCGGCGTGCCGCTGCTGCAGGCGTTCGACATCGGCATCAAGGGTTCCGGCAATCCGAGCCTCGCGCGACTGCTGAACGAGGTGCGCACCGACGTCGAGACCGGATCGAGCCTGTCGCAGGCATTCAGCAAGCATCCGCTCTATTTCGACAAGCTGTTCTGCAATCTCGTCGCCGCCGGCGAGCAGGCGGGGATTCTCGACGGCCTGCTGGACCGCATCGCGACCTACAAGGAAAAGGTTCTCGCGATCAAGGGCAAGATCAAGTCGGCGATGTTCTACCCGATCGCGGTCGTCGTCGTCGCGGCGATCGTCGTCACCGTGATCATGCTGTTCGTCGTGCCCGAATTCAAGAAGGTGTTCACCAGCTTCGGGGCGGATCTTCCCACACCGACGCTGATGGTCATCGGCATATCGGACGCCTTCGTCGCGTACTGGTACATCATCTTCGGCATTATCGCGGCGACGGTGATCGGCATCGGTGCGATGTACAAACGCTCGGACGCGATGCAGATCGCCGTCGACCGCGCGGTGCTGCAGCTGCCGGTCGTCGGCGCCATCATCCGCAAGGCCACGATCGCGCGCTGGACGCGCACCCTGGCGACGATGTTCGCCGCCGGCGTGCCGCTCGTCGAAGCGCTCGATTCGGTCGGCGGCGCGTCGGGCAACCACGTCTACCTGACGGCGACGCGCCAGATCCAGACCGAGGTCAGCACCGGCACCAGCCTCACGGTCGCGATGCAGAACGCGAGCGTGTTCCCGAGCATGGTCGTGCAGATGGTGTCGATCGGCGAGGAATCCGGACAGCTCGACTCGATGCTCGGCAAGGTCGCGGACTTCTTCGAACAGGAGGTCGACGACGCCGTCGCCGGGCTGTCCACGCTGCTCGAGCCGATCATCATGGTGTTTCTCGGCGTGGTCATCGGTGGTCTCGTCGTCGCGATGTACCTGCCGATCTTCAAGCTTGGCCAGGTCGTCTGAAGTGTTCCCTCCCGCCCGGGCCGGCATTTCCGCACCGCCGCCGGGCGAATTCAATCAAGACTCCCGATGCCCGATCTCTTTCACGACCCCCTCTTGTTCACCGCGCTCGCGACGCTCGTCGGCCTTTTCGTCGGCAGCTTCCTGAACGTCGTCATCCACCGGTTGCCGCGCATGATGGAGCGCGAATGGCACGCCCAAGCCGCCGAATTGCGCGGCGAATCGCTCCCCGAACAGGAAACCTACAATCTCGCGGTGCCGCGCTCGCGCTGCCCGCACTGCGGCCACCTGATCACCCCCTTCGAGAACATCCCGGTCGTCAGCTATCTCGTCCTGCGCGGGCGATGCCGCCACTGCAGCGCTCCCATCGGCCGCCGCTATCCGGTCGTCGAACTGCTCACCGCGATACTGTCCGGCTACGCCGCGTGGCACTTCGGCTTCGGCCTCGCGGCCGCCGGCGCAATGCTTTTCCTGTGGGCGATGCTCGCGCTCGCCTTCATCGATCTCGACACCCAGCTGCTGCCCGACAATCTTACCCTCCCGCTGCTGTGGCTCGGCCTGCTCTTCAATCTCGACGGCACGTACAGCGAACTCCCGGAGGCCGTCGTCGGCGCGATCGCCGGTTACCTCGCGCTGTGGGCGGTGTACTGGCTGTTCAAACTCGCCACGGGCAAGGAAGGCATGGGCTATGGCGATTTCAAGCTGCTCGCCGCGATCGGGGCGTGGCTCGGATGGCAGATGCTGCCGTTGACGATCCTGTTCTCGTCGCTCGTCGGCGCGGTCACCGGCCTCGGCCTGATCGTTTTCGCCCGGCACGGCCGGGACGTGCCGATTCCGTTCGGCCCCTATCTCGCCGCTGCCGGCGTGCTGGCGCTGTTCTGGGGCAAGCCGCTCACGCAGTTGTACCTCGGCAGCCTGTGACCGCCCCCCCGCGGGCTTGAAACGAACGGCGTCGCCCTCATCTACGGCGCGACAGCGGGCCGAGTCCCGCTGTCGCTCACTTCTCGCCCATGATGCGTTGCGTTAGACTTACACGCTTGTTTTCCGGAGGTTGCCATGCCCATTTACGAATATCGTTGCGACAGTTGCGGGTTCCAGAAGGAACATCTCCAGAAAATGAGCGACGAACCGCTCACTTCCTGCCCGAGCTGCAGTCAGGGCACCTACGTCAAGCAGGTTTCGGCCGCGGGCTTCCAGCTCAAGGGTACCGGCTGGTATGCGACGGACTTCAAGGGCGGCGGCACACCGGCGCCCCGGCCAGCCGAAACCGCGAGCGCTCCTGCCGGCGGCTGCGGCGGAGCGTGCGCCTGTCACGCCGGCTGAATACGGCCGCGGCGCGTGAAGAAATACTTCATCACCGGATTGCTGATCTGGATCCCGCTGTCGATCACCTTCATGGTGCTGGCATGGATCGTCGGCACGCTCGACCAGATCATCGAGTGGCTGCCGAACGGCCTGCAGCCGCGCAACGCGATCGGCTTCAACATTCCGGGCGCGGGCCTCGTCGTCGGGCTGCTGATCGTGCTTGCGACAGGCTTGGTCGCCGCCAACGTCATCGGCCAGAAGCTCGTGCGCTACTGGGAAGCGCTGCTCGCCCGCATTCCGGTGGTGAAGTCGCTGTACTACGGGGTCAAGCAGGTCTCCGACACCCTCTTTTCCAGCACCGGCCAGGCTTTTCGCAAAGCCCTGCTGGTGCAGTACCCCCGCCATGGATCGTGGACGATCGCCTTTCTCACCGGCGCGCCGGGCGGGGATGCCGCCAATCACCTGAAGGGCGACCACGTCAGCGTCTATGTGCCGACGACGCCGAATCCCACATCCGGTTTTTTCCTGATGATGCCGAAGGAAGACGTCATCGAACTCGACATGAGCGTCGATGAAGCCCTCAAATACATCATTTCGATGGGGGTGGTCGCGCCACCCGCGCGCAGCGCGCCCCCCCGCCCTGCCCTGCTCAGTGAGTAACCCCGCGGCCCCACCGGCCGCGCTTCGTTTCCGGAACCGAACCCATGCGAACCCATTACTGCGGCCAAGTCACCGCCGCCGACCTTGACCAGACCGTCACGCTGTGCGGCTGGGTGCATCGCCGCCGCGATCACGGCGGCGTCATCTTCATCGACCTGCGCGACCGCGAAGGCCTCGTACAGGTGGTGTGCGATCCCGACCGCGCCGAGACGTTCCACACCGCCGAATCGATCCGCAACGAGTTCGTCATCGAGCTGACCGGCAAGGTCCGCCGCCGTCCGGCCGGCACCGAAAATGCGAACCTCGTGTCCGGTGAAATCGAAGTGCTGTGCCACACCATCGCCGTGCTCAATGCTTCGGTGACGCCGCCGTTCCAGCTCGATGACGACAACCTGTCGGAAAACGTGCGCCTCGCGCACCGCGTCATCGACCTGCGCCGCCCGCAGATGCAGAAGAACCTGATGCTGCGCTACAAGGTCGCGACGGCGTTCCGCCGCTTCCTCGACGCGCAGGGCTTCATCGACGTCGAGACGCCGATGCTGACCAAGAGCACGCCGGAAGGCGCACGCGACTACCTCGTGCCGTCGCGCGTGCATCCGGGCCAGTTCTTCGCGCTGCCGCAGTCGCCGCAGCTCTTCAAGCAACTCCTGATGGTCGCCGGCTTCGACCGCTACTATCAGATCACCAAGTGCTTCCGCGACGAGGACCTGCGCGCCGACCGCCAGCCGGAGTTCACGCAGGTCGATATCGAGACCTCGTTCCTCAACGAGACCGAGATCACCGCGATCATGGAAGACATGATCCGCTACGTGTTCAGGGAAGCGCTCGCGGTCGAGCTGCCGAATCCGTTCCCGCGCATGACCCATGCCGAAGCGATGCGCCGCTACGGCTCGGACAAGCCGGACCTGCGCGTCACGCTCGAGCTGACCGACGTCACCGACGCGGTGCAGGATGTCGCGTTCAAGGTGTTCAGCGGCCCGGCGACGAGCGGCGGGCGCGTCGCGGCGTTACGCGTGCCGGGCGGTGCTGCGCTCACCCGCGGCGAGATCGACGAATACACCAAGTTCGTCGGCATCTATGGCGCGCGGGGCCTTGCGTACATCAAGGTCAATGACGTCACCAAGCCGAACGACGAAGGCCTGCAGTCGCCGATCGTCAAGAACCTGCACGAGCAGGCGCTGCGCACGATCCTCGAGCGCACCGGGGCCCAGAGCGGCGACCTGATCTTCTTCGGCGCGGACAAGACCAAGGTCGTCAACGACGCCCTCGGCGCGCTGCGCACCAAGCTCGGCCATGAGAAAGGCTACATCAGCGGTGCCGCCTGGACGCCGGTGTGGGTCGTCGATTTCCCGATGTTCGAGTACGACGACGAGAGCAAGCGCTGGGTCGCGTGCCACCACCCGTTCACCGCGCCCAAGGACGAGCACGTCGAGCTGCTCGAATCGGCTCCCGGCGAATGCCTCGCGAAAGCCTACGACCTCGCGCTCAACGGCTGGGAGATCGGTGGCGGCTCGGTGCGTATCCATCGCGCCGACATGCAGAGCAAGGTGTTCCGCGCGCTCAACATCGGCGACGAGGAAGCACAGCTCAAGTTCGGCTTCCTGCTCGACGCGCTCAAGTACGGTGCACCGCCGCACGGCGGACTTGCGTTCGGCCTCGATCGCGTCGTGACGCTGATGACCGGCGCGGAGTCGATCCGCGACGTCATCGCGTTCCCGAAGACGCAGCGCGCCCAGTGCCTGCTGACCGACGCGCCGGGCGAAGTCGACGACAAGCAACTGCGCGAACTGCACATCCGCCTGCGGCAGAAGATCGAAACCCAGGTCGAAGTCGCGAAGGCCTGAGCCTCGCCGAACACCGGAAGCGACACGGGGCGGGTGGGACACCATCTGCCCCTTTTTTTGTTTGTCGTGACGAACGACACCGGCGAAAGGGCCTAAAAATCGCGCCCCCGATGCCGTAAGCTTCGGCACGAACCGTTCCCCGGCGCCCTCCACGAGCTCGTCGCACCCTCATGGCAGACCTTGACCGCATCACCGTCCTCATCATCGAAGCCAACCAGGGCATGCGCGGCCAGTTGCGCACGATGCTCAACAACATCGGCATCGCCACGGTCAATTTCGCGCCGTCTGCCGGGATGGCGATCAGCCGCCTGCGCGAACGGCGCTACGACCTGGTCCTGTGCGAATACAACCTCGGTGACGGCCAGGACGGGCAGCACCTGCTCGAAGACCTGCGAACCCGGGACATCATCCCCCTCGACACGCTGTTCATCATGATCACCGGCGAGCGCAACTACGAGCGGATCATCAGCGCTGCCGAGCTCGCGCCGAACGATTACATTCTCAAGCCGCTCACCCCCGACACACTCCATTCTCGCCTGGTGCGCGCGTTCGAAAAGCGCGAGGCCTTTCGCCCGGTGTATCGGCTGATCGAAGCGGGGGAAACGCACGACGCGATCGAGGCGTGCATCAGCGGCCGCAGCGAATACGCCCGCTACGGCATCGACTTCATGCGGCTCGAAGCTGAACTACATGGCGCGCTCGGCCACACCGACACCGCCGAAGAGCTCTACCGGGAAATCCTCGCTGCGAAGGTCATACCCTGGGCACGCCTCGGCCTCGCGAAAATGCTTTTCGCGAGGAAGGAATACCGCGAAGCCGAGGAAATCCTGACGGCGCTCGTCACCGAGAACCGCCGCTATATCGACGCCTACGACTGGCTCGCCCGGACCCGCGAGGAAAGCGGCCGCATCGACGAGGCCCGCGACGTTCTTGCCAGCGCGGTCGCGTTGTCGCCGCACAGGATCGGGCGCCTGCGCCACCTGGGCAACGTCCTGCTCGCGGTCGGCGACCACCAGAGCGCCGAGCGCACGCTTGCCGAGGTGGTGCGCAAAGGCAAATATTCGGATTTTCGCGACCCGGAAGACCACGTGCGGCTGGTCCGGGCGCAACTCGGCCAGGGCCGGGTCAGCGAGGCCGAATCGACGATCCGGGATCTCGAACGGTCGATGGATGGACTGCCGGCGACGGCGCTGTGCAGTTCGCTGTCGAAAGCCCTGTACCATAACCAGACGGGCTCGCCCGCGCGCGCCCAGGCCGCGCTCGAGACCGCGATCCGGGACGGCACGGACGTCTCCAGCCTGTCCGTCGGGATGAAGCAGGAGCTCGCCAAGGCCTGCCTCGACCACGATCTCGAAACCGAAGGCAGCATGCTGGTGATGGACATCCTGCGCAATTCCGCCGATGAGCGGACAGTCGAGACGACGCGGGCGATGCTGCGCGCGAAGGGGCGCGAGGACATGTCCGAAGAACTCGAACAACGGGTGCATGTTGAAGTGAAAGGCCTCATCGCGGCCGGCGCGGACAAGGTCAGGAGCGGCGATTACGATGGCGCCGTGCAGGAAATGCTGAGCGCGGTGCAAAAAATGCCCGGCAACCCGCATGTGTTGTTCAATGCGGCGCTCGCGTTGCTGCGCCACATCGAGAACCGTGGCTGGAACGAGCGTCTCGCCGCCCAGGCCCGCAACCTGATCGCCCGCACCCGCAGGCTCGATCCGGCCAATCCGCGCCTCGAGGCGATCACGGGTTTCATGCAGCAACTGACGAGAAAATACGGCGTCCGCCCGCAAGCCTGACGCCCGCCCCAGCCCCCTCCATCGATTTCCAGGCCGGAAGAGGCCACGTACGGGAGACCCGATGCGCCGACTTGCACTCCGATTCGTACTGTTCCTCGCGGCCACGCTGGTGGCGCTGCCTGCCTGCACGCGCGACGCACCGCCCGCTACCGGACTGCAGGGCTTGCCGCCCGAGGCGATCGCGACGCTGCAGCTGATCGAGCGCGGCGGGCCGTTTCCTTATCGCCGCGACGGCGTCGTGTTCCAGAACCGCGAGCGGCTCTTGCCGCAGCGCCCGCGCGGCTACTATCGTGAATACACGGTGCCGACACCGGGCTCCCGGGATCGCGGCGCACGGCGTCTCGTCACCGGCGGGGATCCGCCCGCCGCGTTCTACTATACGGATGATCATTACCGCAGTTTCCGGAGAATCCAGCCCCAGCCATGATCCCCGAAAACGAACTCGTATCCGTCCTGCAGCAGCCCGACCGCGCCGGCGTCTACCACCTGCCGCAGCGCGGCGCCGAAGCGATCACCCACGCCGCGCGCGAGCTTGATTTCCCGGTATTGCGGGTCGATCTCTCCGGCTGCGCGGACAAAGGAGATTTTCTCGCCCGGGTCGCGGCCGGTCTTAAGTTTCCGGACTGGTTCGGGCAGAACTGGGACGCCCTTGCCGACTGCCTTGCCGACATGGCATGGCTCCCGGCGGACGGCTACGTGATCATCCTCGAACATGCGGATCGTTTCCGCGTCGCCGCCGAAGCCGACTTCATCGCCGCACTGGAAACCTTCGACGACGCTGCGCGCGAACGGGCTGCGGACGGCATCCCGGTGTGGATTTTCGTCGGGCTCACGGCAAACGGCATCGTGCACCTTCGCACCCTGTGATGGCGGGACTACCGTACAAGCGGCCGATCTCGGTCCTCGTCGTCATCCACACTACGACGCTCCAGGTGCTGCTGCTCGAACGGGTGGTTCCCGCCGGCTTCTGGCAATCGGTGACCGGCAGCCTCGAAGCGGACGAATCGCCGCTGCAGGCGGCAATTCGGGAAGTGAACGAGGAAACCGGCCTCGCGGTGTCTTCGGGCCAACTGCATGACTGGCACCACACGAACCGTTTCGAAATCCTCAAGGACTGGCGCGCGCGCTACGCGCCGGGCGTCACGCACAACACCGAACACGTGTTCAGCCTCTGCGTCCCCACGCCGCGACCGGTCAGGCTCGCGCCCGCCGAACACTGCATGCAGCTGTGGCTACCGTTTGAAGAAGCCGCCGGGAAAGCGTCATCGTGGACCAACCGCGACGCGATCCTGATGCTGCCGCGCCTTACTGCGCAGCAACCGGACGCTCCAGGCTAAAGGGCTGCGGGCCGCTCACCCGCCGCGAGCAGCAGCGTCTTCAGGCAGTTCGGGCAGTAGCAGCCGATCCCCGCGTCTGGAATCGCATCCATTGGCGGCAGCGAGGCGCACCAGCACGCCGGCAAGCCGGCCTCCATGCCGCAGGTAAAGGCGGCGCCGCAACGCGGGCAATTGTTGGTGGCCACGTCGTTCCCGATCGTGCTCTCGGTGATATCGCTCATGTGGAAATGCTCCGGACAGGACACGAGATATTACGTTCCGCGCGGGGGCGGAAGCTTGAAAAGCCGCCTGTCGCACCTATATTGGTTAAGTAAGCGGTTCAAACCCATGATGACGCATAGGAGAAAGGCATGAGCAATCTCATCCGTCGTGACCCGTTCGACGATCTGCTGCGCGGGTTTTTCGTTCGTCCCGTCGACATGACCGCCGGCATCCAGGGCGAAGCGCCGCAGATGCGTGTCGACGTCAAGGAAGACGAGAGCGCGTACCAGGTGCACGCCGAGTTGCCGGGCATCAAGAAGGAGGACATCCACGTCCACATCGATGGCCCGGTCGTGTCGATCAGCGCCGAGCGCAAGCAGGAAAAGGAAGTCAAGGAAGGCGAGCGCATCCTGCGCACCGAGCGTTATTTCGGCAAGGTGTCGCGCAGCTTCCAGCTCGGCCAGGAGATCGACGAAGGCAAGTCGAGCGCGAAGTTCAATGACGGCGTGCTCGAACTGAGCCTGCCGAAGAAGGCACCCGAACAGGCCAAGCGCCTGACGATCGACTGATCCCCGGCCATCCCCGCACGATGAAGCCGCACTCCCTCGTCGAGGGGCTGCGGCTTCTGCTTTATGGCGCGACTCTTTAGAATGGCGCGAGTCTACCGCCAGGAACCCTCAATGCCCCAGCCCCCAGCCCCCACCGACGTCACGCCCGCCCGCAAGGCCGAAATCCTCGCCGAGGCGCTACCGTACATCAAGCGCTTCTTCGACAAGACAGTCGTCATCAAGTACGGCGGCAACGCGATGACCGACCCGCACCTGAAGGACTGCTTCGCGCGCGACGTCGTGCTGCTCAAGCTCGTCGGCCTGAATCCGGTCGTGGTGCACGGCGGCGGGCCGCAGATCGAAACCCTGCTCGCGCGCGTCGGCAAGAAGGGCGAGTTCATCCAGGGCATGCGCGTCACCGACGCCGAGACGATGGAAGTCGTCGAGATGGTGCTCGGCGGCCAGGTGAACAAGGAGATCGTCAGCCTCATCAACCAGCACGGCGGCAAGGCCGTCGGCCTGACCGGCAAAGACGCAAGCTTCATCCGCGCGAAGAAGCTGCTGATGCAGAAGGAAGACGCAGCACCGGGGGACGTCGTGGACGTCGGCCAGGTCGGCGAGATCACGAAGATCGACCCGAGCCTGATCGCCTTCCTCGACCAGGGCGACTTCATCCCGGTGATCGCCCCGATCGGCGTCGGCGAAGCGGGCGAGACCTACAACATCAACGCCGACGTCGTCGCCGGCAAGCTCGCCGAGATCCTGAAGGCCGAGAAGCTCGTGCTGCTGACGAACACGCCCGGCGTCCTCGACAAAGCAGGCAACCTGTTGACCGGCCTGACACCGCGCCAGATCGACGACCTGGTCACGGACGGCACGTTGTCGGGCGGCATGCTGCCGAAGATCAGTTCGGCGCTCGACGCGGCTCGTAACGGCGTGAAATCGGTGCATATCATCGACGGTCGCGTCGAACACTGCCTGCTGCTCGAAATCCTTACCGACCACGGCGTCGGGACGATGATCAAGAGCAAGTAGGGGTTTCCTCGGACTGCCGGGCGGGATCGTCGCCCGGCAGTCCGTCCCCGCTCCACTGAACCTACCCGGACAGACCGCCCCGGCGTTGAAGTTCCAGCACCAGGTAGTCGGCCGCCTCGTTGGCGCCGAGCAAGGTCGTATCGATGCGGATTTCGGCGTTCTCCGGCACCTCGTACGGCGAATCGATGCCGGTGAAGTTCTTCAGCTCGCCGCACCGAGCCTTCTTATAGAGACCCTTGACGTCCCGCTGCTCGGCGATTTCGAGCGGCGTATCGATGAACACCTCGATGAACTCGTCCGACCCGAGCAAACTGCGCGCCATCTCCCGCTCCGCGCGGAATGGCGAGATGAAGGCGGTGATCACGATCAGGCCGGCATCGACCATCAGCCTCGCCACCTCGGCGACCCGGCGGATGTTCTCGACGCGGTCCGCGTCGGTAAAGCCCAGATCCTTGTTCAGACCATGTCGTACGTTGTCGCCGTCGAGCAGGTAGGTATGGCGTCCCAGCGCGTGCAGCCTTTTCTCGACCAGGTTCGCGATCGCCGACTTGCCCGCCCCGGACAGTCCGGTAAACCACAGAACACAGGGTTTCTGGTGCTTCAGGGCCGCCCGCGCTGCCTTATCGACATCGACATGCTGCATGTGGATGTTCTGGCTACGGCGCAACGCGAAGTGGATCAGCCCGGCGCCGACCGTGTTGTTGCCGAGCCGGTCGATCAGGATGAAGCCGCCAGTGTCACGGTTCTCGGCGTACGGGTCGAACGCGATCGGACGGTCGAGGTTGAGGTTGCACACGCCGATCGCGTTGAGTTCAAGCGTCTTCGCGGCAATGTGCTCCATGGTGTTGACGTTCACCTGGTACTTGATATGGGTCACCGTAGCTGTCACGGTCTTGGCGCCGATCTTGAGCAGATAGGGGCGACCGGGCAGCAGCGGTTCGTCATGCATCCACACCAGCGTCGTTTCAAACTGATCGGCCGAACCGGCCGGTGACGACGCCGCCGAGATCACATCGCCGCGGGAGATATCGATTTCGTCGGCGAGCGTCAGCGTGATCGACTGCCCGGCCACCGCCTGCTCAAGATCGCCCTCCTGGACGACGATGCGCGCGACCGTGCTTTCCCGGCCGGACGGCTGCACACGGATGCGCTCACCGGGTTTGATGACCCCGCCGGCGATCGTGCCGGCGAAGCCGCGAAAGTCGAGGTTCGGACGGTTCACCCACTGCACCGGCAGGCGGAAAGGCTGCTTCTGCAGCCGGTCCTCGTCGATCTCGACGGTTTCGAGATAGTCCATCAGCGTCGTGCCGTGATACCACGGCATGTTGTCGCTCGGCGCGGTGATGTTATCGCCCCTGAACGCCGACATCGGGATGAAAGTGACGTCCTCGAGGCCGATCTGCGACGCGAACGCGCGATAGTCATCGACGATCCGGCGGAAAGTTTTCTCCGAGTAATCGACGAGATCCATCTTATTGATCGCGACGATGATGTGACGGATGCCGAGCAGCGACGCGAGGTAGCTGTGCCGGCGCGTCTGCGTCAGCACGCCCTTGCGCGCATCAACCATCAGCACGGCGGCGTCGGCGGTCGAGGCGCCGGTCACCATGTTGCGCGTGTACTGCTCGTGGCCAGGCGTGTCGGCGACGATGAACTTGCGCTTGTCGGTCGAAAAGAAGCGGTAGGCGACGTCGATCGTGATGCCCTGCTCGCGCTCGGCGGCGAGGCCGTCGACGAGCAGCGCGAAATCGAGCGCTTCGCCCTGCGTGCCGTATTTCTTCGAATCCGCTGCGACCGCGGCGAGCTGATCCTCGAACAGCATCTTCGACTCGAACAGCAGGCGGCCGATCAAGGTGCTCTTGCCGTCGTCGACGCTGCCGCAGGTGATGAAGCGCAGCAGGCGTTTCTTCTCGTGCGCCTGCAGATACTGCTCGATATCGGTGGCGATGAGATCGGAGATGTGGGCCATCAGAAGGTCTCCCGCAGGGCCGCCCCAAGGGAGGCCTCAGCCCCCGTGGGGGGGTTAGGCGGGGAATTCGCGAAGCATCGCTTCGCGCCCGCCGAACGGGCCGGCTGTGCAAAGCCGGCCCCCCGCGAACGAATGTGAGCGTGGGGGCACATCAGAAATACCCCTCCTGCTTCTTCTTTTCCATCGACGCAGCCGAATCATGGTCGATGACCCGACCCTGACGCTCCGACGTTTTCGTCAGCAGCATCTCCTGGATGATCGCCGGCAGAGTGTCGGCGTCCGACTCGACGGCACCGGTCAGCGGATAGCAGCCGAGCGTGCGAAAGCGCACCTTCTTCATCATCGGCACCTCGCCGGGCTTGAGCGGCATGCGCTCGTCGTCGACCATGATCAGCGCGCTGTCGCGCATCACTACCGGGCGTTCGGCGGCATAGTACAGCGGCACGATCGGCACGTTCTCGAGATGAATGTATTGCCAGATATCGAGTTCGGTCCAATTCGACAGTGGGAACACCCGCATCGACTCGCCCTTATGCTTGCGCGCGTTGTAGAGCTTCCACAGTTCCGGGCGCTGGCTCTTCGGATCCCAGCGATGCTGCGCGGTACGGAACGAGAAGATGCGTTCCTTGGCGCGGGACTTCTCCTCGTCGCGCCGCGCACCGCCGAACGCGGCATCGAAACCGTATTTGTCCAACGCCTGCTTGAGTCCCTCTGTCTTCATGATGTCGGTGTGGATCGCCGAGCCGTGCGTGAAGGGGTTGATGTCCTTCTCGATACCCTCGGGGTTGACATGGACGATCAGATCGAGTCCGAGCGTGCTGACCATGCGGTCGCGAAACGCGTACATGTCGCGGAATTTCCAGCGTGTATCGACGTGCAGCAGCGGAAACGGCGGTTTGGCCGGATAGAAGGCCCTCATCGCCAGGTGCAGCATCACCGCGCTGTCCTTGCCGATCGAGTAGAGCATCACCGGGTTGTCGGCCTCGGCGACGACCTCCCGCATGATGTGGATGCTTTCGGCTTCGAGCCGCTGCAGATGGGTAAGTGACATCGACATCCTCTTGATGACCGGAATGACCGGAAACTACATTCCTTGTACCGGCGCCAGCGTCATACAAATGTGCCTACAATGACTTCAGTGCGGAGTTTAGCAATCGTCAGGAGCGCCGTTGTGTCCACTTCCCTTTCCCACCGCGAACTGCTGGAGACGCTGATCCCGCTGGCGCGTCAGGCGGGCGACGTCGTGATGGCCATCTATATGACCGATTTTGAAGTCCGCGGCAAGGGCGACGCATCGCCCGTCACCGAAGCGGATGAGCGGGCCGAGGCGGTCATTCTCGCCGGGCTCGCGGCGCTGACGCCGGAAATCCCGGTGGTTGCCGAGGAGGCTGTCGCTGCGGGCAGAATTCCGGAAGTCGGCGAGCGCTTCTGGCTCGTCGATCCGCTCGACGGGACGAAGGAGTTCATTCGTCGCAACGGCGAATTCACCGTAAACATCGCGCTGGTCGAGGCCAGGCAGCCGGTGCTCGGCGTCGTGCTGGCCCCGGCGCTCGGACGGCTCTATGCCGGCGGCGCCGGCGCCGGGGCCTTTATCGAGGACGACCGCGGTCGCCGCCCGATCCGCTGCCGCCTGCCGCCGGACGAGGGACTCACCGTCGTCGCCAGCCGTTCGCACGGCGATGCTGCCGCGCTCGACGCTTTCCTTGCCGGACGCCGGGTCGCCAAGCAGATCAGCGCCGGCTCGTCGCTGAAGCTCTGCCTCATCGCGGCGGCCGAAGCCGACCTCTATCCGCGGCTCGGACGGACGATGGAGTGGGACATCGCCGCCGGTCACGCCGTGCTTGCGGCGGCGGGAGGCCGTGTCAGCCAGTTAGACGGCCGCCCGCTGCACTACGGCAAACCCGACTTCGCCAACCCGCACTTCGTCGCGACCGGATTCGCCGACCGCCCGGCCTGACCCGCTGCCGCAGCCCCTGCCACTTCGCGCGTTACCGCATGAGCGCCTACGTCGTCCTCCTGTCGATCGTCGCCCTGTTCGCCCTGCTGATTCGCGGACGGACGTCGCCCGCTGTGCTGTTCACCATCTGGGCGGCCGGCTACTATCTGACGGGCCTCGTCGACGAGCGCAAGTGGTTGACGAGTTACTCGAATCCGGCGCTGGTGACGCTGATCGTGCTGCTGCTGGTATCGCTCGCGCTCGAGCGATCGCCGTTACTCGATCGCTTTGCCGGCGTGGTCCTCAAGGGGCGTCCGTCGCTGGCGATCCTGCGGCTGTCGGTCGTCACCACAGTGGTGTCGGCTTTCCTGAACAATACCGCCGTCGTCGGCGCACTGCTCGGCGTGATCTCCCGGCAACGCCATCTTCCCGCGTCGAAACTGCTGATTCCGCTGTCGTACGCCGCGATTCTCGGCGGGATCACGACGCTGGTCGGCACCTCGACGAATCTGGTCGTCAATTCCTTCGTCATCGATGCGGGCCTGCCGCCGCTCGGGATGTTCCAGTTCACCGCCGTCGGCGTACCCGTCGCGCTCGCCTGCATCGCGGTGATGGTGCTCGGATCGCGGCTGTTACCGGCCCATGAGGCAGCATCGAACGAGAACCGCCAGGCGTATTTTCTCGAAGCACAGGTCACCGCCGGCTCACCTCTTGCCGGCAAGAGCATCGAGCAAAATCGCCTGCGCAGCCTCGACGGGCTGTTCCTGCTCGAAATCGAACGCGACGGCCGGCTGATTTCGCCGGTCGGGCCGGACGAAACATTGCGCGAAGGCGACGTCCTCGTGTTCACCGGCGAGATCGAGAAAGTCCAGGCGCTGCAGCAGTTCTCCGGTCTGCACGTGTTCGGCACCCGCGCGGATACGCTGCTCGGCTCGAACCTCATCGAGGTCGTGATCTCGAACGAGTCGATGCTGCCGAACCGCACGCTGCGCGACGTCGATTTCCGTTCGCAGTTCGACGCCGGCGTCGTCGGCATCCGTCGCGGCGACAAACGCCTCGCCGGCCAGCTCGGGCGCATCCCGCTACGCGTCGGCGACTGCCTGCTGCTTGCCGTCGGCGCCGACTTCGCACAGCACCGCAATATCGACCGCAACTTTCACCTGCTCAATGGCGGTCTGCTGCGGCCAAAGCTCACCAGCAACCAGAGCCGGATCGCATTGTCGGGTTTTGCACTGGCGATCGCGCTGTCGGCACTCGACGTCTGGCCGTTGCTCAATGGCCTGCTCGCGCTGCTCGCAGTGCTGCTCGCCACCCGCATGCTGACGATCAACGAGATGCGCCGGCGGTTTCCGTTCGAGCTGCTGCTGATCATCGGCTCCGCGCTGACGATCGCCACCGCGCTGGAATCCTCCGGCGCCGCGCAGCTGGTCGCGCACACGATGCGCAGCGCCTTCGACGGTTACGGCGTGACCGGCGCGTTCATCGGCGTCTATCTGATCACGCTGGCACTGACCGAGGTGATCACGAACAACGCCGCCGCCGCCCTCGCCTTTCCGATCGCGTTATCGACCGCACGCGCGTTCGACGTCGATCCGATGCCCTTCGTGATGGCAGTGGCCTACGGCGCGAGCGCGGGCTTCCTGGTTCCGTTCGGCTATCAGACGCACCTGATGGTGATGTCGCCGGGGCGCTACCGCGTCACTGACTTCTTCAAGGCCGGCGTGCCGGTCAGCCTGACCTATTCGGCCGTCGTGCTGCTGCTGGTGCCGGTGTTCTTTCCATTCTGAAATGGAACGACCCCCACGTTCACTGCGTTCGCGGAGAGCGCTCAAATGTAACGAAAATGCATCTCACGATAAAGCCCCTTGAGTAATTCAAACGGCTGTTCCTAGAATGACATGAACAAAATGAGCCTGTCCGACACGCCGTAGTCTGGAACACGATGGTCGCGCCGTTGGATAGCCGATGACTCGAAGTGGAGACGCTGATGAGCTTGACGGCGGTTGTTGGCAGGGCGTCCGGTCCCCTTGAAAGTGATGCGCAAAAGGGCCAGATCGGTTTGGTCAACTATCTGGGCGTCATCGCCCAGTTAGCCCTTCTGCTGTTGCTGCTGCGCCAGTTCCAGATCGAATCGGCCGCGTTCCTGCGGCTCGCGATGCTCGCCTTCGCCGGTTTCGCGATCCACGCCTGGCTGCCCTTGCGCATGCGCTTGCCTTTCTTCGTGGCGCTCAGCCTGGCAGGCATCGGCGTCGTCATGGGGGGCGTGAATGCGGCGTGGCTCGTCGCGATCGGGCTCGTGTTGGTCGGCATCTGCCATCTGCCCATCTCATTCGCGTCGCGGGGAGCATTGCTGCTCGGCGTCGCAGGCGTTCTCGCGCTGCAGCGCGCCGGCCACCTGCCGTTCCCGTGGTCGGACGCGATCTGGCCGATTCTCGGCGCGATGTTCATGTTCCGCCTGATCGTCTATTTCTACGATCTGCGCCATGACAAGACGCCGACCACCCCGGCGCAGTCGCTCGCGTACTTCTTCATGCTGCCGAACGCGTGCTTTCCGCTTTTCCCGGTGATCGACTACAAGACCTTCCGCCGCAACTACTTCGATGACGACGCCTACCGCATCTACCAGGTCGGCATCGACTGGATGGTGCGCGGGGTGATCCATCTGATCCTGTACCGCATCGTCTACTACTACCTGACGCTCGCCCCGCATGAGGTCGGCAACCCGGCCGAGCTGATCCAGTACCTGGTGGCCAACTTCCTGCTGTACCTGCGGGTATCCGGCCTGTTCCACCTGATCATCGGCATGCTCTACCTGTTCGGCTTCCGCCTGCCCGAGACGCACAACCGCTACCTGTTGGCTTCGAGCTTCACGGACTTCTGGCGGCGCATCAACATCTACTGGAAGGAGTTCATGCAGAAGGTCTTCTATTACCCGGCGGTGTTCAAGCTGCGTAAGCTGGGTACCGAGAAGGCGCTCGTCGTCGCGACGTTGTACGTCTTTCTGATGACGTGGTTCCTGCATGCCTACCAGTGGTTCTGGCTGCGCGGTTCGCTGCTTCTCGTCCCGCAGGACATGCTGTTCTGGGGCATCCTCGGCGTGCTGGTGGTCGCGAATTCGCTGTACGAGATGAAGCACGGCCGTCCGCGCAGCCTCGGCACGCCGGTGCGCACGTGGCGCACGACCGCGGTGCTGGTGCTCAGGACCTATGCGACGTTCTGGTTCATCTGCGTGCTGTGGTCATTCTGGACCACCGAGTCGCTCGACGCGTGGTTCTCGCTGTGGTCGGCGCTCGGTGGGGAATATACCGCCGAACTGCTGCTGTATCCGTCCATCGTGCTTGCGGTCATCGTGGTCGGTTCCATTCCGCGCGAGTCGGTGCGAAACGTGCGGGCCTCGGCCCAGGATGATCGCTCCTGGATGAGGAGCAGGCTGGTTACCGTAGCGTCCCTGTGCGCGCTCATTGCAGTCAGCGTGGAAGGGCTGCACTCGCAGATCGGCATGGATTTCGGCACCTTCGTGCATTCGGTGCGCTCCGGACAGCTCAGCCGACTCGATACCGCGAAACTGGAGCGGGGCTACTACGAGAACCTCCTGTCGGTCGACCGCTTCAACTCCCAGCTGTGGGAGGTATACATGAACAAGCCGAAGAACTGGCTGGATGTCGAGACCACCAACCTCAAGCGCTTCGTCGGCGGATTCGCGCAGACTGAACTGATTCCGTCCTTCGTCCGGACCACCAAGCACGGCACGATCACCACCAACGCATACGGCATGCGCGATCGGGATTACGAAGCACAACCTGCTCCCCGCACCTTTCGTGCGGCCGTGTTGGGCGCCTCCTCCGTCATGGGCTGGGGGGTGGGCGACGGCCAGACGTTCGAGGCACTGGTGGAGAACAGGTTGAACCGGGAATGGGCCGACGAAGCGTTCGACAAGTATGAGCTGCTCAATATGGGGGTGCCGGGATATTGCCCGCCGCAACAATTGGTGATCACGGAAAAGGCCTTTGCCTTCGCGCCGCATGCGATCTTTTTTGTCGCGACCGGACGCGAAATCACACGCGCGGTCGCCTACCTCGCGGAAGTCAGCCATAAGGCGATCGACATTCCCTATGAAGGTCTGCGAAATATCTCGGCCAAGGCGGGCGTTACAGCCGGCATGGACGAGAGTGAGGCGCGCAAGCGACTGACGCCATACGGCCGCGATGTGCTCACGTACGTCTACGGACGCATCGCGGAGGAGTCGCAAAAACACGGCAGCGTGCCGGTGTGGATCTTCGTGCCACAGGTGCGCGAAGGCGCATGGGAGGAAGAAACGCCGGAGGCAGTCGCCATCGCCGAAGCGGCGGGCTTCGTCGTGATCAACCTCGAGGATGTCTACAAGGGGCGAAACATCAACGAGATCAGGTTGGCCGAGTGGGATGATCACCCGAACGTGCCCGGTCACCAGCTGATCGCGGAACGACTCTTCAATGGTTTGGCAGAAAAGCGCGCGGCCATTTTCCGGCCCGAGGGGCACTGATTGACTCGATAGCGAGGGCAGCGATGGAAACAGGTGTTGACTTCAGCAAGGCCGTCAAACGCTACATCCTCGAGGAGTTCCTGCCGGGCGAGAATCCGGACGAGCTGACAGAGGACCTGCCGCTGATCAGCGGCGGCATCCTCGATTCGATCGCCACGCTCAAACTGGTCCTGCACTTCGAGGAGCAGTACGGCATCGTGATCGAGGCGCACGAGGCGGACAAGGAGCACCTCGACACGATCCGCAGCATTGCGAGTCTGCTCGCATCCAAGGTGAGGTAGCGCGACATGCCGAACCCACGTCCGCTGCACCAATTCCTCTGCGACGCGGCCGCCCTCCATCCGTCGCGCACGGCAGTCGTCGAGCCTGAGCACGGGTCGATCAGCTATGCGGCGCTCGACGGCTTGTCCGACCGATTGCGTGACCGGCTCGCCGCCGTCGGCGTGCGAGCCGGCGATCGGGTCGGCATCTATCTGCGCAAGTCGATCGACGCCGTCGCTGCGATCTACGGCATCCTCAAGGCAGGTGCCGCCTACGTGCCGGTCGATCCCGACGCGCCGCCCGCCCGTAACGCCTACATCATGCACAACTGCGCGGTGCGGGCGATCGTGATGGAGAAGCGCCTCGAGGATCGCTTCTCCACCGAATTTTTCGCACTCGGCGAACCGCCGCCCTTGCTGCTGCTCGACGGGACGGGAGGAGGCGATCCGCTCGCCCGCCTGCTGGATGAAGCGCAGGCGCAGCGTCCGGCGGCGGCAGCGAAGAACGTGATGTCGCAGCCGGAAGATCTAGCCTACATCCTCTATACGTCGGGCTCGACGGGGAAGCCGAAGGGGGTGATGCTCTCGCACGAAAACGCGGTGAGTTTCGTCGACTGGTGTTCGGCGGTGTTCGAACCGCAGCCGGACGACCGCTTCTCGTCTCACGCGCCGCTGCACTTCGACCTCTCGATCCTCGACATCCACGTCGCGCTCAAGCACGGCGCGACGCTCGTGCTGATCCCGGAGGAACGAGGCAAGGATGCGCTGCACCTGGCCAGGCTGATCGCCGAGGAAAGAATCAGCATCTGGTACTCGGCGCCGTCGATCTTGAGTCTGATGGCGCAATTCGGCGATCTCGCACGCCATGACTGCTCCGCGCTGCGCCTCGTCCTGTTCGCGGGCGAGGTGTTTCCGGTCAAGCATCTCCGGACGCTGTGTTCGCAGCTGCCGAAGCCCCGCTATTTCAACCTCTACGGCCCGACCGAGACCAACGTCTGCACCTACTACGAGCTTGTTCCGCCGGTGCCTGACGAGCGGACTTCGCCCTATCCCATCGGCAAGGTGTGCGAGCACCTGCGCGGCAAGGTGGTCGACGAGCACAACGCGCCGGTGAAGCCGGGTGACGAGGGAGAACTGTGCATTACCGGCAGCGGCGTGATGCAGGGCTACTGGTCGTTGCCGGAACGGACCGCGGAAGGTTTCCTCGTCGATGACGACGGAACCCGATGGTACCGAACCGGTGATATCGTCGTCGAAGCGGCCGACGGCAACCATATCTACCGTGGCCGGCGTGACCGGATGGTCAAGCGGCGCGGCTACCGGGTCGAACTCGGCGAAATCGAGGCGGGGCTGTATCAGCATCCACTGGTCAAGGAGGTCGCCGTCGTTGCGGTGCCCGACGCCGAGGCGGGCGTGCGGATCACCGCTTTCCTGAGCAGCAAGGGGGCGGACAAGGCGTCGCTGATCGAGCTCAAGCGCTTCTGCGCCGCGCGGATTCCGCTGTACATGATTCCCGACCGTTTCACGTGGCTGGAAGCGTTGCCGAAAACCTCGACCGACAAGACCGACTACCAGCAACTGAAGGGGTTGAGCTGATGGACTTCGCCTATTCGGACGAGCAGAAGCTCCTGCGCGAGAACACCATCAAGTTCGCCCGCGCTTCGCTCAATGCGCACGTCGTCGAACGCGATCGCGAGCAGGTCTTTTCCCGTGATCTGTGGCAAGAATGCGCCAAGGTCGGCATTCAGGGCCTGCCCGTGCCCGAAGCGTATGGCGGGACCGCACTCGATGCGCTGTCCTGCGCGATGGTGCTGGAGGCGCTGGGCTACGGCTGCAGGGATGGCGGACTGGTGTTTTCGCTGTGCGCTCATCTGCTCGCATGTGTCGTCCCGGTGTGGCGCCACGGCAGCGAGGAACAGAAGCGCCGTTACCTGCCGGGACTATGCGACGGAACGCTGATCGGCGCCCACGCGATCACCGAACCGGACTCAGGCTCGGATTCCTTTTCGATGCGCACGCGCGCCGAACGCGACCGAGACGGCTGGCGCATCAACGGCAGCAAGACCTTCATTTCGAACGGCCCTGTCGCCGACGTTGCGGTGGTGTTCGCAGTCACCGAGCCGGCCAAGGGCTTTCACGGCGGTGTGACCGCGTTCCTCATCGAAAGCGATACGCCCGGCTTTTCCGCCGGCCAGAAGTTCGAGAAGCTGGGGCTGCGTACTTCGCCAGTCGGAGAGCTCGTGTTCACGGACATGTACGTTCCGCCTTCCGCCGTGCTCGGTCAGGTTGGCGGCGGTTCCGCCGTTTTTTCCACGGCGATGGACTGGGAGCGCTGCCTGCTTGTCGCCAGCCATGTCGGAACCATCGAGCGCCTTCTCGAGACTTCGATTTCTTACGCGCGCACGCGCAATCAGTTCGGGCAAGCGATCGGAAAGTTTCAGGCCATAGCGCACAAGATTGCCGACATGAAGGTTCAACTCGAAGCCGCACGGCTGCTCGCCTACCGCGCAGCCTGGCGTCTCGAAAACCTCCGGAACGCTTCGCTGGATGCCGCGATCGCGAAGCTGATGGTCAGCGAATCCCTGCTGAAGACCGCGCTCGAGACGGTCCATGTGCACGGCGGCTATGGCTATATGGTCGAGTACGAGGTCGAGCGCGCCCTGCGTGACGCAGTGGGCAGCACGATCTATTCGGGCACGTCCGAGATGCAGCGCAACATCATCGGCCGGTGGCTAGGGCTCTAGCGGTTGATGGCGCCATTTGCCGGACAGACGCGTGACGAATTCGACCACGGTGCCAACGGTCGCGAACGAAGTTCCATCGACCTCGTCGTCCGGCACCTCGATGCCGAAGCGCTCCTCGATTGCATGGATCACCGCGAGCACCGCCATGGAATCGAGTTCCGGTACGCTCCCGAGCAGTGGCGTATCGGCATCAAACCGCAATCCGCGGCCATTCAGGCTCAACACCTCATCAAGCAGCGACACCACTTCTTCCTGGATCTTCAACGCGAGCACTCCTTTGCGTGCCAATGACCGCCGGCGCTCCGACCGATCGGTCACCACCGGAAAACGCGCATTATACTTGCTGCCTCACGGTTCCCTGTACGATCGATGCGGTCCGCGATGAGCCGAAGCCGATACGCGGCCGGCTTCGCGGATGACCTGCTGCGGATCGGCCCCCCGAGCGTCATGAATTCCACCGACCTGCTTCACGAACTGATTTTCGCCTCGACCGAGCGTTCCGGCGACGACATCGCGCTCACCGGCGGCAAGCAAAGCCTTTCCTATGCGGACCTGGACAAGCGCTGCCGGGCCTTCGCCGCTGGCGTGGTCCAGCTCGGTCTTGCGCGCGCCGAACGGGTCGGCATCTATCTGGACAAACGCATCGAATTCGTTGTCGCGGCCTTCGGCACAGCCGCTGCTGGCGGCGCCTTCGTGCCGCTGAACCCGCTGCTGAAGGCCGAGCAGGTCGGCCACATCCTACGCGACTGCAACGTGCGCATACTGGTGACCAGCGCCGAACGTCTTGCACTGTTGCAGCCTGCGCTGGCCACCTGCCACGACTTGCGCCAGGTCGTGCTCGTCGACGATCCGGTGGAATTGCCCGCGTTGAGCGGTGCGAGCGCCCACTGCTGGAGCGATCTGAACGACGTCGCGAGGCGGGCCGGTCACCGCATCATCGACACCGATATCGCCGCGATCCTCTACACGTCGGGCAGCACCGGACGCCCCAAGGGCGTGGTGCTCTCGCATCGCAACCTCGTCGTCGGCGCGCGCAGCGTCGCCCGGTACCTCGACAACCACGCCGGCGACAGCCTGCTCGCGGCGTTGCCGTTGTCGTTCGATGCGGGGTTTTCGCAGCTCACGACCGCCTTTCATGCCGGCGCCCGCGCGGTGCTGATCAACTACCTGCTGCCGCGCGACGTGCTGAACGCGGTGGTGCGCGAACGCGTCACCGGCCTGACCGCGGTGCCGCCGTTGTGGATCCAGCTTGCCGCGCTCGACTGGCCGGAGACGGTCGGCGAGCATCTGCGCTACATCGCGAACACCGGTGGGCGCATGCCGCTCGAAGCGCTGAAGACGCTGCGGGCAAAGCTGCCGCGCGCCCGCCCCTTCCTGATGTACGGCCTGACCGAGGCGTTCCGCGCGACCTACCTCACGCCCGAGGAGGTCGACCGCCGCCCCGACTCGATCGGCAAGGCGATCCCGAACGCCGAAGTGCTCGTGCTGAGGGAAGACGGCAGCGAATGCGCACCGAACGAACCCGGCGAACTCGTGCAGCGCGGCGCACTCGTCGCGCTAGGCTATTGGAACGATCCGGAGAGGACTGCCGAGCGCTACAAACCGCTACCCGCGGGCATCGCCGGTCGCGAGTCCGGACTGGTGATGCCTGAAATCGCGGTGTTCTCCGGCGACACCGTGCGCCGTGACGAAGAAGGTTTCCTGTACTTCATCGGCCGGCGCGACGAAATGATCAAGACCTCTGGCTACCGCGTCAGCCCGACCGAAGTCGAGGAGATCCTTTATTCGACGGCGATGGTTGGCGAATGCACCGCCTTCGGCCTGCCCCACCCGACGCTCGGCCAGACGATATGCGTCGTCACGACACCGGCGCCCGGCACCACGCTCGACACTGCTGCGCTGCTCGCCGAATGCCGCCGGCGCATGCCGGCCTACATGGTGCCGACACGGATCGAAGCGCGCGACGGCGCGCTGCCACGCAACCCGAACGGCAAGATCGACCGAAAGTTGCTCGCGGCCGAATTTGAGGGTAGCCGGGAGAGCCTCGCATGACCGCCCTTGCCAGACCAGTTCCGGTGCACGCGCCGATGTCCCAGTTCGCGGCGACCGATGGGGAGATCCTGGTCGGCGGCGTACCGCTCGTGCGGCTCGCGGCACGCGTCGGGCAGACCCCGTTCTATGCCTACGACCGCGCACTGCTGTCCGCCCGCGTCACCGAACTGCGGCAGGCGCTGCCGGCGGCGATCCAGTTGCACTACGCGGTGAAGGCCAATCCGATGCCGGCGCTGGTCGGGCACATGGCCGGATTGGTCGACGGACTCGACGTCGCATCGGCGGGCGAGCTGCGGACCGCGCTCGACGCCGGCTGTGCGCCCGCCGGGATCAGCTTCGCCGGGCCCGGCAAGCGCGACGAGGAACTCACCCAGGCGGTTGCCGCCGGCGTGCTGCTGAACGTCGAATCCTTCCGCGAGGCGCGCGCGCTCGCCGGGATCTCGGCGCGACTCGGCTGGCCGGCGCGGGTGGCCGTGCGTGTCAATCCGGATTTCGAACTGAAGAGTTCGGGCATGAAGATGGGTGGCGGACCGAAGCCGTTCGGTGTCGACGCCGAAGAGGTACCGGCGCTGCTCGCGGAAATCGGCAGCCTGGGCCTCGCGTTCGAGGGCTTCCATCTGTTCGCCGGTTCGCAGAATCTTCGCGCCGAAGCGATCGTCGAGGCGCAACAGAAGAGCTTCGAGCTCGCGCTGCGCCTGGCCGATTCCGCCCCGGCTCCGATCCGCGTGCTGAATCTTGGCGGCGGCTTCGGCATTCCGTATTTCCCTGGAGAGACGCGCCTCGATCTCGCGCCGATCGGCGCAAACCTCGCCGAGATCGCAGCCGCCGCGGCAACCGGTCTGCCCGGCGCCGCGCTGGTGATCGAACTCGGCCGCTATCTCGTCGGCGAAGCCGGCCTTTACGTATGCCGGGTCGTCGATCGCAAGGTCTCGCGCGGGCACGTATTCCTCGTCTGCGATGGCGGGCTGCATCATCACCTGTCGGCATCCGGCAATTTCGGCCAGGTGATCCGCAAGAATTATCCGGTCGCGATCGGCAATCGCTGCGACGCTTCGGCCGACATCCCGACCTCGGTCGTCGGCCCGCTCTGTACCCCCCTCGACCTGATCGCCGACCGCATGCCGCTGCCTGTCGCACAACCCGGCGACCTCGTCGTGATCTTCCAGTCCGGCGCGTACGGCGCGAGTGCGAGCCCGCAGGCGTTCCTGGGCCACCCCGCAGCGGTCGAAGTGCTGGTCTGAGCGCTGCGCGCAGTGCCTCATGCCGGCACCACGGTCTCACCTGTCCGGACGCAGGTCGTCCGGAGACCTTCACGCGCACCAGCGTGAGGAACGGCAGCCGCCGGGATTCCGGAAGGCACCCGGGCGCGAGCGCCGGGGAAATAGCCGGCAATGCAGGCACGCCGATGACGCAAGCTTTGTTATGCTTTGCTCTCCTGCTTGCCCGAACCGGTTTTCGAGGCTCTCCGATGCACGCTGTCATCGACGCCGTACGTCAAGCCTGTCGCGTCGTCGCGTGGGCTGCCCTCGCGTTTGGCGGGTCTGCACAAGCACAGGCCGTCGACCTCAACCCTGCGCTCCTCGACCTCGCCCCGAATCGCTGGACGAGGCTCCACACACCGGCCGTTGAAGAATGGTCGCGCCAGGCGCACGCCGGCATGGCGTACGACAGCAAGCGCGGCACCCTGCTGATATTCGGATCGAACACGCACGGCCTGGACTGGGACAACACGGTGCATGAGTTCGACCCCGTCACGGCACGCTGGGTCACGCATTACCCCGAGGCGCCCCAGGCGAGCTATCGGGCCGACGACAAGGAGCGCGCGATTGCCGGCGGGCAACGACGCCTGCCCTGGGCGATGCACACCTTCGCGGGAGTCGCCTACGATCCGCAGCGCGACGGCCTGATCGTTGCCGCACGCCCCGAGCACAACCCGATTGGCAAGAAGACCCCGGCAGCAAAAATCCACCCCTCGTGGTTCTACAGCCAGACTCGCCGCGAATGGCAGATGCTGCCGGACAGCGATCAGGCAGCTCCAAAATTCTTCGGCGCCGCGGCGGCGTACGACGAGCGGCGCAGGGTGGCCGTTGCCTATCGCTGGGGAATTTGGGAACTCTTGTCCCAAGGCGGAACCACGAACAGCCCCGAAACTGCGTGGGTGAAGGTGAGCAGGGAAAACCACCACCAAATGCATCACAACATGGTGTACGACAGCCGCCGCGGCAACTTCGCCGTATTCGGGGATTACCGCAATACCAATGACGTCTGGATTTACATGCCTGGCGCACGGCCCGGCGAAGAAGGCCATTGGGAAAAGCGCTCCCCGGACGGCGACGCCTGCCCCCGGGCCCAGCACTTTCCGGTCGCGTTCGACCGTGAGCAGGGTGTCTTCCTGCTGGTGCCGGGGAACACCGAATTCGAGTTGCTTCCGAACGGCCGCGAACGCGCGCGCCGGCCGAAATCGAACAGTACTTTCGTGTACGACCCCGACGCCAACCGCTACCTCCGTCTGCCCGGCGCCGACATGCCGGCGCTCGGAATGAATTTCATGATGGCCTACGACCCTCGCCACAAGGTCTTCCTGCTGGTCAGCGGAGGCCCCTCCGAAGCGCCGACGGTGTGGGCGCTGAAGCTCGACCTCACCGGCCTGAAGCGATGACGTCGGACCGCGATTTGCCCGCGCACGATCTGCGAGCACCGATCGGCGGCATCGGACGGAGCGCACATGTCCCTCGGTGACAGCATTCGGCGCGGTGCACTCTGGCTCATCGTCGGCAACACCGGCAGCCAGGTGCTGACCTTCGCATTCGGGATCATCCTCGCGCGGCTGCTGACGCCCGAGGACTTCGGCATGCTGGTCACGATCCAGGTATTCACCGGTCTGGCCGGCTTCGTCGCCGGTGGCGGCATGGGCCAGGCACTGGTCCGCGCCAGCGAAGCGACGAAACAGGATTACGACATCGTGTTCACCCTGCAGCTCGCGATCGGCTGCGCAATCTACGCGGCTTTCTATTTCGCCGCCCCCTGGTTCGCTAGTTGGTACGACACGCCGCTGTACGCGAACCTGCTGCGCGTCTCCGCGCTGTCCTTCATCCTCCGGCCCTTCGTCAACCTGCCCGGCAGCGTCCTGCATCGGGAAATGCGCTACAAGGCGCAAACCGCCGTGAGGATCACGACGCTGGTGGTGTCCAGCGTGGTCAGCATCGGCATGGCGTACCGGGGACAAGGGGTGTGGAGCCTGATCATCGGCGGACTGGCCGGCTCGATGTGCAGCATGGCGATGCTGATCCGGCTCTCGGGATGGCGCCCGGGGTTTTCCCTCGACATCCGGCGCGGAAGGAAGGTCGCACGTTACGGCCTCCTCGTTTCCATCAACGACATCGTGACCTATCTGCGCAACCAGGCGACGAATTTCATCCTCGGGAAGACGCTGGGCGCCGCGCCGGTCGGACTGTTCAACAAGGCTGACAGCCTCGCGCGAATGCCGCACGGCTTGATCACCGGCCCCGTCTATCAGGTCCTTTTCAGGGCATTGGCGAAAGAGCAGGCTAACTGGGACAAATCGCGCTATCTGTTCTTCCGCAGCCTGAGCCTCGTCGCCGTGTACGTCACCCCCCTTTATGTCGGCGTTTACTGGACCGCCGAGCCGCTGATTGCGTTGCTCTATGGCACGAAATGGGCCGAGGCGGCCGCCCCCCTCGCCATACTCGCGCTCGCGGGGCCGTTTCTGACGATCGCCAACCTGTCCGGCTGCGTCCTCGCGGCCCGCAACCAGCTGGGCCGCGAACTCGTGGTACAGCTCATCGTGCTCGCACTGACCGTCGCCGCAACCCTCGCCGGACTGCGATACGGACTGCGCGGCATCGCCGGCGCACTCGTGCTCGTGACAATCTACAACGCCCTGCATATGTACCGACTCGCCTCGCAGTGTCTGAACGCGACGTGGAAGCAGTTGCCGGTGTCGATGCTCCCCGCCGCAACGCTGAACGCCATTCTCGCAAGCGTCCTGTTCGTCCTCGACCATTACATGCCCGGCACGGTTCGCGACAACAATCCGGCCTATCTCGCAGTCGTGATGGTGACCGGCGCCCTCACCTACGCGCTCTGCTTTCTCTATCTACCCATTGCGTCACTGGGCTCCGAGCAGCACCGCTGGAAACAGAAGTTGCGACTGGTATCAAGCACCGTTCCATAATCAATCACGCAAGTCGGGTATTGCATCTTTCGCCGCTTCGTGAAGAATCGATGTAACCCGGTCTGTCGCGCCAGTGGCCGGATGGCTGCGAGCGCTTGTGTCTGCCATACGAACGCTCAGGCCGGGGAAGACCGGTCATTCGCGATCGATGAGGATTACGGGATGGAACAACACCTTGCGCGCAGCCTGCTCCTCGGCGTCGGCGCTGCCGCTGCGGGAGGCTCGATCACCGCAGCCGGCGCGGCCCTCGGGCTCACATCCTTCGAAGCGGTGTGGCCGGTGCTCACAACCTGCGCCGTCGCCGCCGCCCTCGTCCACAACACCAAGCAGGCTGTCACCGGCCTCGTCGACAACCGGACGCATACACTGCGCAACCGGATCGAGCGCATCCGTCGTGACGTCGGCGACGTACACGGGCTGGTTCGCCTCGCCCCCTACACGCTTGAACTTCCGCTGCCCGTCGGCGGCGGATGGGCTTTGACGGGCGACTCGGCGGCCTTGCTTGCGCGCGAAACGCTGGAGCGCAAACCGGCCGCCGTCCTCGAACTCGGCTCCGGCGCCTCGACGTTGATCCTTGGGCAGATCCTGCGAAAAAACGGACGCGGGCGGCTGCTGTCGGTCGACCACGATCCGATGTGGGCCGACCAGACCCGCCGTTACGTCGATCTCCTCGGGTTGGCCGATGTCGTCACCGTCGTCGATGCGCCGCTGAAGTCGGTCACGCTGGGCAACCAGAGCTACGACTGGTACGACATCCCGACACACCGCCTCGACGAGTTGGGGCCGATCGACCTGCTGCTGGTCGATGGTCCGCCCCAGATGCGGGCCAACCCGGCGCACGCCCGATATCCCGCCTTTCCGCTGCTGCGCGAACGCCTGTCCGCCAACGCAGTGATATTCGTCGACGATGCCAGCCGGGCGACCGAATCGAGAATGGTCGAGACCTGGACCAGCGAGGAGGCCGGATGGGATTCCCGCTGGTTCGACACGATCGACGGGGTGTGCGTAATGACGAAAACTCCCGTTGCCGGTGTCCGGAACGATGCTTGACCCACTCAGTGCCTTGATGCACCGCAATGCTGGCTGGCATGGGCCGGCGATGCTGATGTATCACGCCGTGGAACCGGGAGCTGGAAGTCCTCGTTGGCCCTGGGCGGTATCCTTGCAGCGCTTCCGAACCCAGCTCGACTTGCTCTCCGCCGAAGGATGGCGAACCCCTACGCTGCAGGAGTTGATTGCTGCGCCGGAACATTGGGCAAGCCGCACCGTCGTCATTACCTTCGATGATGGTTATGCCGACAATCTGTTTGCGGTCGAGGAACTGCAGCAGCGGGGCATGCGTGCTACATGGTTCGTGGTCTCCGGTTCAATAGGCCGTGAGCCCTCCTGGCCAGCGACCGGTCGACCTGCGGGCCGTCTCCTCAACGCCGCGGAACTGCGCGAGATGCAGTCCGCAGGAATGGAAATCGGTTCGCACACCGTCAGCCATGTGCGGCTGACCGAAATAAGCGAAGCTCATCGACGTTCGGAACTGGTCGACTCACGAACGGAAATCGAGGGGGCGCTGGGCAACGCGATCTCCAGCTTCGCCTACCCTTATGGGGTGTGGGACAGCGACTGCGTCAAAGCGGTCGAACAGGCCGGCTATCGCGGCGCCTGCACGACGCGGACCGGGTGGGCATTGCGCGACGGCAACCCGTATCTCCTGCGTCGCCTGACCGTGTTCAATACGGATACCGCGAGCAGCATCGCCCGCAAGTTGTATCTCGGCGACAACGACGCCAGCTGGGCGCGGGCATGGAGTCATTTCGGCAGCCGCGCGCGAAGTCGATTCGCGCGCAAGTCGGCCTGATACGCGGAGGTTTCGTCAATGCAGAGCAATCCAAGCTGCCCCGTTTGCAGCTCGATTTCCTGGAAAACCGTCGGTTCACGAACCTATCGGACTGTTGAAACCTCCAAGCTTTCCCCCTACACGCGCAAACGCCTGGAGGTCCTGTTCAACGTCTGGTTTCCCGGCACACCGACCGTAACGTTGACGTCGGTACTGTGCGAAAAGTGCGGTTTCATCTGTTATGCCCCGCGCCCGGACGAGCATGACATCAATCGAAAATATGCCTTTCTTGCCGGCGACGACGTCACACAGCACGAAATTTCCGAAACGCTGCTCAGCGATGACAAGCGCTCGCAGGATCTTTTCGAGCGCGTCGGTGGCGCGCTTGCTCCGGACGCCTCGATCCTGGATTTCGGCGGCGGCAACGGACGGCTCATGAAGGCATTCCTCACCCGCGGGCACCATTGCTATCTGATCGATTATCCGGGGACGAAGCTCCCGCATATCCGCCATCTCGGTAGCCAGCTGAGCGATATACCGGCAGCGATGAAGTTCGACTTGATCGTCTGCAGCCACGTTCTCGAACACCTGGCTGCCCCTTACGGCGTCGTCGATGCCCTGCGCAATCATTTGGCTCCCGGAGGAATCTTCTATGTGGAGGTGCCGCTCGAGATATGGAAAGGGGCGCCGCTACCCAGCGAACCGGTCACCCACGTCAATTACTTCACTGTCGACTCCCTGCGCATCCTGCTCGAACGTGCGAACTATCGCGTCATCGCGTGCGAAGAAGGGCTGTATACGACGGAAAACGGCGCACCCGGCCTGGCGATCCGCGCCCGCGCCGGTCGCGCAGAACACGGCTCCGTGGCCGTGCGCTATGAACGCAGCGCCAGCGCCGCGTTGCGCCTGACGCAGCCCGGCCCGATTCAGCAACTGGTCCGCGCCTTCAAATATCCCACCCTGACGTGGAAGAACGTATCGAGCGCGCTACATCAATGCCTGGGGAAGACGCCGCTGCTGTGGCGCCTGGTGGCAGGAAAGGTTCGCACATGAGCGCGCTGACTTCCATCGTCATGCCCTGCTACAACGCCGCGCCACACCTCGCGCGCAGCGTCGGCAGCGTACTGGCGCAGACGCTCGGGAACTGGGAACTGGTCATCGTCGATGACGGGTCGAACGACAATTCGTGGCACGAACTGCAGCGCCTCGCGAACGTCGAGCCACGCATCCGGGGTTACCGCCAAGCGAATGCCGGAGCCGCCGCGGCGCGCAACCATGCACTGCGCGAGGCGCGCGGCGACTACATCGCGTTTCTCGACGCGGACGACACTTGGCACCCCGAATTCCTCGAATCGATGCAGGCGGCGCTGCAGAATGCATCCGGCCACGATCTTGCCTACTGCGGCTGGCAGAACCTCGGGCTCGGCGGCGGGCGCGACACGCCGTTCGTGCCGCCCGACTATGAGGACGGGCATAAGGTCGAGGCGCTGCTCGGCGGTTGCCGCTGGCCGATCCACGCGGCGCTGGCGTCTGCAGAAGCGATCCGCGTAAGCGGAGGCTTCGACGAAAGACTCAGTTCGTGCATGGACTATGACCTGTGGCTGCGCCTCGGGACGGTCCACCGCCTGATCCGGGTGCCGCGCGTGCTGGCCTACTATCATCACCATGCCGGTGAACAGATCACGAAGAACCGCGCGCGGATCGCGCTCAATCACTGGCGTGCGCAGCAGAAGTTCCTTGACGCGAATCCGGCTCTCGCGGACAGGCTCGGGGTCGAGCGGATACGCGAGTTGACGGCCGGCGAATTGCTCAGGCGCGGCTTTGAGTGCTACTGGAAGCGCGACCTGAAGGCGGCCCGCACGATCTTTCGCGCGGTCATGAAGGAGCGCTACGGCACCGCGCAGGACTGGAAGTACATGCTTCCGTCGCTGCTCCCCGAATCGCTGCATCGCCGGCTGATCCGCGCGCTCGAAACGAAGGAAGCGCGGAGCGGCACATGAACGGCGCTGGGCCGCAATCCGATCCGCTCGGGCGACGCGTCACATCCGTGCCCAGCGCGGCACTGGCAGAATCATTCTTCAACGGTCGACACGCCTGATCATGCTGACATTCGCCTTCTGTACCTACAACCGCGCGGATCGTCTCGACAAGCTCGTCGCCGCGATGCGCGTGCAAGCCTGCCCGCTTCCATTCGAGATCCTCGCCGTCAATAACAACAGCAACGACGCGACCGAGGAGGTGCTCGCGCGCCTCGCAGAACTACCCGGTCCGACGCTGCGCTGGGTCACCGAAACCACCCAGGGCATCGTCGCCGCGCGCAACCGCGCAATCGAAGAATCGCTCGGCAGCGACATCATGGTGTTCATCGACGACGACGAGACGCCGCTGCCCGGCCTGCTCGACGCCGCGGCGCGTGCAATCCTCGACGAAGGCGCACAGTGCGCCGGCGGCCGGGTGGAAATGGATTTTTCGCATTACCCGCGCCCCGCGTGGCTCGGCGACGAACTGCTCGGCTTCCTCGCGGCCGTCGACCACGGCGAGGAAGCGTTCTGGATCGAGGACACGTCGACTCCGATCTGGACCGCGAACGTCGCCTACGCGATGAAGATCTTCCGTGACGATCCCGACCTCAGGTTCGACAAGCGTTACGACCGCAAGGGCAACGTCGTCGGCGGCGGCTCGGATGCGATCATGTTCCGCACATTGCTCGAACGGAAGATCCCGATGCGCTACTGCCCGGGCATGGCGGTGCTGCACTCCGTCGAGCCGTGGCGGCTGCAGCGCGGGTATTTCCTCAAGCTCCATTACCGCGCCGGACTGCGCCGCGGCCGCTATCAGTTGCCGGCCTACCCGCGCACCGTGCTCGGCGTTCCGCCGTTCCTCGTCTCGCAGTTCCTGCGCCAGACCCTCGACGCCCTGCGCATGCAGGTCACGCAGCGCCCCGGCGCGCTGCGCCAGGCGATGAACGCGACGAATGCGCTCGGCTGCCTCGTCGGCTACGGACAGCGCGGCAAGACTTGACCCGACACCCGACCGTGGAGAAATTGAATGCGCAGGCGTATCTGTTATTTCCTGGGAACCTATGAGGACTGGGGAGGGGCAAGCCGCGCGTTGCTCAATTTCATAGTCCGCGTCGATCGGCAGAAATTCGACCCGCTGGTGGTCGTGACCAAACCCGGCAAGCTGCTCGAAAAACTCGCCGAACTGGGCATCGCGACGGCCGTACGCCCGAAGCAGGACTGGAACGGCAATCCTTTCAAGTTCGTCCTCGACGTCTTCCAAGCGATAGCATTTCTGCGCGAGCAGAAGGTCGATCTGATTCACCTCAACGGCGGCTCGCTAGGCTGGAAGCCCCCCGAGCTGATCGCCGCCCGCATCCTCGGCACACCGGTGCTCGTGCACTACCACATTGTGAGCAAGAGCGTTACGCCGTTCCTCCGCTTTGTGCAGGGTGTCATCGCCGTCTCCAGATTCGTCGCCGAACACACTCCGTTCGGGGGGAAATCGATTTCCGTGGTGCACAATATCGCCGACGTGGCACGTTTCGGCCACGGACGGTCGATCCGCCAGGAACTCGGCTTTGCCGAGTCCGACATCGTCATCGGCTTTCTAGGCCAGATCAAGAGCATCAAGGGCGTCGAGATGTTTCTGCGGCTGCCCGAGGCACTCGACAACCCGAAAGTCAAGTTCATGATCGCCGGCGAAACCAAGGACAAGGATCCGGAATTTATCGCCCGATTCAACGCGGCGGTCGCCGCCAACCCGGCGATAAACTACGTGGGCTTTCGTTCCGACCCGGAGAACATCTACGCCAGCGCCGACATCCTGGTGATGCCCTCGCAGTGGGAAGAACCTTGCGCGATGGTGCTGTTCGAGTCAGCGGCGGCAAGAAAGCCGATCATCGCCAGCCGCACCGGCGGCACCCCGGAGATCATCCAGGACGGGGTCAACGGGCTGCTCTTCGAGCGTGACGATTTTGCAGCATTGGTGCGCCACATTCGGCAGCTGATCGACCACCCGGCCGAGCGGGCCGCGCTGGGCGAGCGAGCCTACCAGGCCGTCGAAAAATCGTTCATCCAGGCTCCCGTGCAAAAGCTGGAGCACCTCTACCTCGAAACCCTGGGGTGATTCGCTAAACAGGTCGCCTCATGTTCGACAAACTCGCCAAACTCGCCGACCCGGAAATCCGCGCCAAGAACCTCACCGCGGCCCGCCATCGGGTGCGCGAAGCGGCCTTCACCGTGCTGCAGCCGGACATGCCCGACCCGGTATTCGTCATCGGCTGTTCGCGCTCGGGGACGACGGTGACATTCGAGACGATCGCGGCATCCGGCCATTTCCTGCATTTCGATTACGAAATCCCGCAGTTCTGGAACAGTCTGCATGGTCCGCTGACGAACGGCTGGGCGTCGGAAGCGGCCGTCGTCGTCGATGCCCAGCCGCAGCACCGCGACCGCGCGCTCGCGCACTTCTATGCGCGCCTCGGGGCCGGGCCAGTGCTCGACAAGACCTGCATCAACACGCTGCGGGTCGGGTATCTGCATGCGCTGTTCCCGCACGCGAAATTCGTGTTCATCCAGCGCGACGGCCGCGACAACGTCAGCTCGATGATCGACGGCTGGCGCCTCGGCCGCAGCGACGGCGGCTTCGGCCTTGAACAGTTTTTCGGCCCGTCGCCGGAGCCGGTTGCGATCAATGCCGGCGAGTTCCGCGAATGGCATTTCTTCCTGCCGCCGGGCTGGCGCGACCACAACCGCGCGAGCCTCGAGGAAGTGTGCGCGTATCAATGGCTCACGGCGAACCGCCTCGCGCTCGACGCGGCGCGCGCGATCCCGCCGCAGCAGTGGATCGTGCTGCGCTACGAAGACCTCTTCGAGCGCCCGGTCGACATGTTTCGCGACCTCTTCGAGCGCCTCGACGTACCCTTCGACACGTCCATGACGGAGCGCTGCGCCAGCCTCGCGAGCCGGCCGACAAGTATCGTCAAGGGTGCGCCCAAGAAGCATAAATGGAAGGCGCACAACCCGCAGGCCATCGAAAGGATCCTGCCGATGATTGCGCCGATGATGCGCGAACTGGGCTACGACCCGAATGACTGAAGCCCAAACGGTCAGTGTCGTGATCCCCGCGTACAACGCCGCCTGGTGCATCGCCCGCGCGGTCGAAAGCGTCTTCGCGCAGCGTTTCCGCGACTTCGAGCTGATCGTCGTCGACGACGGCAGCACCGACGGCACCGGCGCCGTGCTGTCCCGCTACGGCGACGCTCTGCATGTGCTGTCGAAGTCGAATGGCGGCTTGAGCAGCGCGCGCAACGCCGGCATCCGGGCCGCGCGCGGGCGCTATGTTGCGTTCCTCGACGCCGACGACTGGTGGCTGGCGGACAAGCTGGAGCGGCAGGTCGCCCTGATGCGGTCGCGGCCCGAACTGGCATTCTGCTCGACCGCGGCAAGGATCGAGGGCCCGGACGGGGAAGCGCTCGGCGAGTGGCGTTGCCGCGGCGACACGGACACCGCGCTCGAGGCGATCTTCGCCGTCAATGCGTTCGTCGCCGGTAGCGGATCGGCCGTGCTCGCGCGGCGAGACGCCCTCGACCGGACGGGCGGCTTCGACGAGAGCCTGCACAGCCTCGAAGACATCGACATGTGGATGCGGCTCGCGGCGGTCGGCGGCTATGCCTGCATCGCGGCCCCCCTCGCGGTCATCCTGAAGCGCCCCGACAGCATGAGCGGTAACCTCGATGTGATGCGCAACGCCGCGATTACCGTGATGCGCAAGAACCGGCACCTGCTGCCGCCGGGCAAGCGCGGCGCGTTCTGGCGCCATGCCTATGCGGGCATGCTTTCGGATTACGCAAAATGGGCGTGGCGGACGCAGCGCCGCGGCCGGGCGCTCCGCGACGCGCTGACCGGACTGTGCATCGCGCCGCTGAGCCGCGGACGCCTGATGGCGAGCCTGCTCGTCGCGATGCTTCGCAACCGGCCGATATGAGCATGTTCGCCGATCCGCTGCAAATCTCGGTGCTGATCTGCACCTACAATCGGGTCGAGCTGCTGTCCCGGGCGATCGCGTCACTCAATGCCGCGAACCGACCGGCAAATGCATGCGTCCGCCTGTTCGTCGTCGCCAATGCGTGCACCGACGGCACGCATGACTTTCTCGCCGGCTACTGCGCAGGCCGCGAAGGGCCCGGACTGTTGCCGCTCGACTGGATCGCCGAACCGACTCCCGGGAAATCGCATGCCCTCAACCGCGCATTGCCGATGCTCAAGGACCCGGTGGTGGCGTTCGTCGACGACGACCATCGCGTCGACGCCGGATATCTTGTCGGAGTGGCCGACGCGGCGCGCAGCTGGCCCGACGCGGACCTGATCTGCGGCCGTATCCTGCCCGATTGGGACGGCAGCGAACCGGCGTGGGTCCACGATGACGGTCCGTACCGCATCTACCCGCTACCGGTGCCGCGTTACGATCAGGGCGACACGCCGATCCGGGTGGATCTCGATGGCGGAATACCGGGCGGAGGAAATCTCGTCGCACGGCGCGACGTGTTGCAGACGACGGGGCCGTTCCTGACCGAACTCGGCCCCACTGGACACGATCTGGGGGGTGCGGAGGATCTCGAATGGGTCCGGCGCGCGATGCGTGGCGGTGCCATCCTGCATTACGCCCCGCAGATCGTGCAGTATCACTATGTTGATGGCGAACGCCTGACCCTTTCGTATCTGATGCGCAAGGGATTCCAACGCTCGAAGTCGGTGATGCGCTTCCGCCGTACCGAAGGCGGAGTGCCGCTCTACATGTGGCGGAAGGTTGCCGGCTATGCGCTACGCAGCGGGCTGGTGCTGCGCGCGCAGGCAACCCGCTTTTACCTGGTGCGGCTCGCATCCTCGCTCGGCGAGATGAGCGGAATGCACGAAGCCGAGTCGCGCCGCCGCCGACGCGCACGCCTGTCCCGCTTGCCGGGCCAGAACAGGGTGGCACTGGCGGGCCTCGCCGGTGCCGGAGCGTTCGCGTTCGCGGGATGGATGGCGGGCTCACGCTTCGGCGATGCAATCGTGCCCGCAGTCATCGTCGCGCTCGTGCTGACGATCGCGCTGCTGGTGAAGTCGATCGTCGATTTCTCGCAGTCCGGTCCGCGCATGCGCGACGAAATCATGCACCGCTATCGATCCTACGTCCCGTTCGCGATGCTGCGCCTCGGCTTGTGGACGTTCGCTGTCGGATTGTTTGCCTCGTTACCCGGCTCGTTGCTGACAGTGGCTGCCGCCGACGCGTTTGCAGTGCACCATAACCCCTTCCTCGCCACCTTGGCGGCCGCCCTCAGCCTCGCCCTCGCCACCGGCTACTGCGTCTGCTATACACTCGCCCACAATCCGGGGCTGATCGTCGCGTCATGGCAGTACCGCAGCGCCCACCTCCAGCGGCTATGGGGGCTGCTGTCGGTACGCGGACTACGCCGGGCCGCGATGGTCGCAAGCAGCGCCGTCGCGCTGTTGTGCGGTACACTCGTCCTGCTGCTTGCGGCCCGCGGCGCGTCGACGATGGCTGCCGCCCTCGCGAGCGTGACCGCCGGCTATCTGGGAATCCTGGTGTTCGCGCTGCGGGAACCCGATGCTCCCGCGCTGCAACCGCGCCGCGACGGTACACCGAACGTGCTGATGATCGGCTCGGACACCCTGCGGGCCGATCGTGTCGGTGCGCGCCGCGGAGGCCAGTCGCTCACGCCGAACATCGACGCGCTGGCCGCCCGCGGCACCCGCTTCGGCGCCTGCTATGTGCCCTGCGCCCGTACCGCACCCAGCCTGATTTCGATGCTGACCGGCACTTGGCCACATACCCACGGAATACGCGACAACTTTGTATCGAACGAGGAAACCAAACTCGACCTGCCCACCTTGCCGAGCATCCTGGGGGCACTCGGCTATCGCACCGCAGCGATGTCGGATTGGTGCGGCGCCGATCTCGGCAAATTCTCGCTCGGCTTCGACATCCTCGACCTGCCGGACGATCAGTGGAACCTGAAGTACCTGATCCGTCAGGGGCCGAAGGATATCCGGCTGTTTCTTTCGCTTTTCCTGCATAACCGCATCGGCCGGCTGCTGTTCCCCGAGCTGTATTACCTCGGCGGCGTACCCCAGACCATGCAACTCGGAAGGCGCGGGCGGCGGATGATTTCGCGCCTCGCGGCAACCGCCGAGCCGTTCCTGCTGAACCTGTTCTATTCGACCACCCATCCGCCGTTCGCATCCGAATTTCCGTACTACGTCCGCCATGCGAACCCCGCCTACGCTGGAGAATCGAAGTTCGCCATGGCGCGGCTGACCGAGCCGTTCGAGATCATCCGCCGCCAGGGCGAACCGCGCGAGGAATTCGATCTCGACCAGATCCTCGATCTTTACGACGGTTGCGTCGCACAGTTCGACGACGAAGTGGGCCGGACGATGCGCCATCTGGAGGCCAGCGGCCTCACCGAGAACACCATCGTCGTGCTCTACAGCGATCACGGCATGGAATTTTTCGAACACGGCACATGGGGCCAGGGCAACTCGGCGCTCGGCGACTTCAGCGCGCGCATTCCACTGGTCATCGCCGACCCGCGGCAACCGGGCGGGCAACGGGTCGACCAGGTGGTGCGCACGATCGACCTCGTCCCGACGTTGCTCGACCTGCTGCAGGCGCCGTCGGTCAAATGTGACGGTTCGTCGCTCGTCCCGGCGATGCTCGATCCCGCGTTCGACCTGAAACTGAAGGCGTACAACGAGACCGGCATCTGGATCACGCCGGTGCCGGGCCTGCCGCCCCGGCACCTGAGCTACCCGGACTTGCTGCAACTGCTCGACGTGCCTGACGATGCCAGCGGGACGCTCGCGATCAAGTCCGAGTACCACGACATCGTCTTGCTCGCGAAGGACCGCATGGTGCGCGACGGGCGCTGGAAGCTGGTGTATCAACCGCTCGAGTCGGGCATGCTGCTGGCGCTCTACGATGTTGAAGCGGATCCGGGATGCACGTACGACCTTGCCGAGGATCACCCAATGGAGGTCGCGCGCTTGTGGGCGGAACTGCGCAAGTGGATGGAGAAGGATCCGGTGCTGCGGCGGCGCGCGCGCGTCGCATGACACGACAGCCGGGCCCGCCCCCACTGCCGCCGCGACGACGAACCGTCGTCACTTCAGCGTGAATTTCACGACATTCGAGGGGCGACTGAGGTTGCGGTCGGCATCCCACGAGCAGATCGCCACATAGTAGGTTCCCGGCTTCAGGCCATCGAGGGTCGGCTGGGTCGGGGCGCCGAATGCTCCGTGTGGAAGGAGTTCCCGCAGGGTGAAAGTTTCGGCGCTGCCAGCCGGGCCAGGCACGGGTTCGCCCGCAGTGTGCTCCGCCATCCAGAACGCATTCACCCGATCCCAGTCGGGATGCCCCCGCGGCACCTCCCGGCTCTCGGCGGCAAACCCGCTGCGGTCGATGCGCGCGTCGAGCCTTACCTTTTTCGGCCGCGCGAGGATCACCGATTCGACCTGCGCCACGACGCGCTGTTTCTCGGCGGCGCGCTGCGGGTGATCCGTCGGTGCGAATTCGACGATCGGCTTGTCGCTGTATTTGACGAAGTAACGCGCCGCCCGCCCGGTCGGCCCGTCATCCCGCGGCGCGGTCCAATTGAGCGTGACGCCGCCACGGCCGGCCTGGACGATACGCAGGTCGGTGATCGGCTCCGGCGGGGTCGTCGACCGCTTGGCGACGTTCGCTCGCTCCCAGGCGATGACCTGCTCAAAGCGGGCATCCGACCAGCGCTTACCCGGCCCATTCACGATGCCTTCGTAACGACGCCGCATTTCCGGCCAGCCGGTGTAGTGATAAAGGTAGGGGAACGCCTGCAGCAGGTGATCGTGGCGGCTCGGAGTCACTGACTTGTCGTCGGCCCCGATGTATTGCGAAGGCATCGTCGCCCAGTTGTTGATCATCCCGAGTCCGGGATAGAACAGCACGTGGTGCGAGAAGTAGTCGGCCTGCCCCCACAGGCCATCGAGGATGCGTTCGTCGTCGTAGGTCTTGTAGGCCTCGTGCAGCGCCAGCACGCCTTGCGCCTCCATCCAGGTCTGCGCGCTGGATATCGACATCGGACTGTCCCTGAAAAATTCGAGCATCTTCCCCATGACCTGTTCCTCGCGCTTGATGCTCGTCAATTGCCCATGACGGTGGCGCAGCACGGCGAGCATGCGGCGCACCTGCCAGCGCGCGAACTCATCGAAGACGGGGCTGCCGGTGGCGTGGAAACCGGCGAGATTCGTGTACAGCATCCACGTGTAGACCCGGGCATAATGCCCCCGCCACAGCGCGCCGGAATCCTCGTCGAAGAGACTGGTATTGCTCAGCGGCTGCATCCGACCCTTGAAAAGATGCACGTGCTGGAAATTGATGCCCCAGTTCACGAAACCGTTGATCGCGTCGAGCGCGCGGCGGTCGCCGGTGAGGTAGTAGTACTCGAACAGGCGGAACAGCGCGAAATGCTCCATGTCGGGCAGGACCTTGTAGCCGTTCAGATAGCTCCAGCCGCCGGCCTGCCTGATCACCGGGCCGCGCGGCGTCTTCACCTCCTTCTGTCGCTCGCTCTGCCAGGTGTAGAACTCTTTCGGGCCGAAGCCCGCAAGGAGGTTCCAGTCGGCCAGCGCACGATCGACCGCCGTGAGGCGCTGCGCGCCCTCGCCGAAGCGGATCACATTGTCGCGGTAGGCCCAACCCGGATTTTGCGAGATGCTCCAGCGACCGTACGCCAGGTTTTTTTCCAGTTCCGACAACAGGCCGCTGCGCAGGAAGGCGAGCCAGCCGGAGCTCAGGCTGTCGTGGTGCCCCCCCGAGTTGTAGCTGCTGTTCTGACCATGCGCGCGGAGGCCGGCCCCGTCGGGCACCCAATGGACGTCGCTCATCTTGCTGCGCCGCAGGTCGGCGCCATCGCGCGCAATCTCGAAATACCAAGTCTCGGAATCCGAATACCACGCCGGCGGCGCATGCGCGAACAGCGGGTACTCGAACGCCTCGGCGACTTCCGCGACCCGCGCCGTGCGCGCATCGGCGCGATGGAAGTAGTAGAGCACGTCATGGACATTGCGGCGGCCGAAGTCGAGATCGTATTCGGGGCGCAGGCCGTCACGCGGTTCCGCATGGCCGGGGCTATCGCCCTGCAGCACGACCTGCAGGCTCCCGGGCGACAGCGCGATCGCTCGCGGCGCGTGTTCCCACAGGTAACGCATCGCGACCGCCAGCCCGCGACTCGAATCGGAGATATCGAGAAAACGTCCGCGTTTGCCGGCGGCGAGCGGCTTTTCGATCTGCCCGTCGCGACCGATGCCGATCTGATAGTTTCCCTCGCTGACGACAACGCGCCCGTGCTTTTTCTCCGCCTCCGCAGCGCCTTGATAGAGCCAGGCCTGTTCGCTGCCGGCGAGGCGGGTCGAGACTGTGGCCGGCAGGCCCGACTCGGCCTGCAGCCCGCCGCCGGTGACCAGCGGTTCGTCGTCGAGGCGCAACGCATGTGCGAGTCCCGCCTCGCGGAACATATGGTTGTATAGCGGCTGCGCGCGATCGGAGTTCTCGACCGCATGCTCCACCTTGACGAAGCTTTGACCGCGAAAGAAATGCAGTCGCGTCGTGTAGTTGTAAAGGCCGTCGCGGAGAATCCCCTTGCCGGACTTTCCCGGCAGGTGGCGCCCCCGGACCAGCACCACGGTGCGCAGCGGACCACGGGTTTCGACCACGACTTCGTTCGGCGGGCCCGACCGATAAACGTGCTCGGCGATGTCCACGTTTTTGACGCTGCGCGTCTTTTCCCAGCCGTGCGTGTTCCACGCCGAACCGGTGTTGTGCTCCATTCGCCCGACCTCGCCGGAGCGCAGCCATGGGCCGTCGTCCGGTTGCGCGCGCAGGATCTCGTGATCGTCGATGCTGACCGACTTGAACAGCGAACCGTCCCGGGTCGACACCCGCGCGGTCAGCGGCCCTGACCGAATGGTGATGACGTCGCCTTCCTCGTGAAGCCTGACGGGATCGGCGATCGCATGTTCCGGACGGCGGTTCTGAAGATATACGACAGCCTTGCCTCCAGCCGTCAGGCTGATCTGGAAATCAAGCAAAACCCAGCGAATCGACTTGTCGCGCGCCCAATGCCGACTGAGCACCTCCGCCTGGAGTGGAAGCTCCCGCCCATTGCCGTCAACGAGGCGCAATTCACCGACGTCATGGACTGTCCCATATGGCAGCGGAACGCCGGTCGTGACCGGCCAGTTGTGGCGCTCGACGCCGGAATTGTCCTTGATCGTCAGCGGCACCGAGAAGCGTCCGTCGCGCGACTCGTAAGCACGGCTGGCCGCTTCGGGCAGCGCCGCAAGACTGCCTCCGGAAAGCACAATGCACAGCACCAGGCCAGCCACACAGCGCAACAAGGGGATCATCGCAACCTCACACTCTTCACAACCAGCCGCTGTTTTTCAGGCCCATCGTCCTGCTCGAACACGAGCACGAACCCCTCCGGCCCGGCGGCCAGCGCGGGATTCGCGACCGACGAGCCGGTCTCGTGCAGCGACAGCAGCTTGTCGGGACTATCGAGACGCACCCCCGCAGGCGACAGGCGCGAGCCCAGGATGCGGCTTCGATACGGCGGTTTGGCGGCCCCGGTCTGCCGGGCCGCAACGAGAAACGCGCCGTCGCCGAATGCCGCGACGACCGGCCCGTCGATCTGGATACGAGTCGAGAACAGGGTCATCGCCTGGCGGGGATTCCAGCTGGACGCTCGCAATTCCGGTTCGGCATTCGGATTCGCGAGCGCGGCGGCTGACTTTGCGCCAAAAACCGCTCCGACCGATATACGCTGGCCGCGACCGATGTCGCCCCACGCGGTGTAGAGGGCGCTCCCCGCCAGATCGCTTGCGAAACGCCCCCCTTCCCGGCTCAATGTCGCGGCGGGCGCGCGCTCGACGTCCAGTACGGCCGGATCGGATCCGTTCGGGCGAAGGCTGGCAAAGTAGCGAGTGATGGTGCTGCCGGACTCACCGAGGCTCCACTTGCGTTCGTCCTTCCACGACATGACCCAACGATCACCGAAACTGGCGAGCGACAGGTTACCGCCGTGCAGGGTTTCACCGCGGAATGCCAGCGCACGCGCGGCCCCGCCCTTGCCTGATGCACCGACGAACGCGCCATGGATCTCGTAGTAGCGGCCCGCGTAATGCTGCCAGAGCACTAGCGCGCCGGCCGGGGCGACGGCGATTGCAGGACTCGCCTGATTCGCCGCACCGCCAGCGACGAGAAAACTGTTCGCATCGCGCATCGCCCCGTCCACGCCGACGCGCGCGGCATAGACGTCCCAGTCGCGCCCGTTGCGCAAATCGTGCCACACGACAATGAATACGCCGTTCGCAAAAATGACTTTCGGGCGCTCCTGGTTCCCCGCCGCGACGCATACCGGAATCGGCTGTCCCACTGGGCGCCCGGCCCCGTCGAGCCGGAGCGCGAAGATGTCCGATTCCTGCTGTTCGAAGTAGTTTCTGCCCTGCTGCCAGACGAGCAGGAAGTTTCCGCGCCCGTCGGACGCGAGCTCCGGATGCAGCGCTGGCCTTGCGTCGGGCGCCGGCAGCACGACGGATTCCGGGGTCGCCGCGCCATGCGCAGCGGGGGCGCAACAGAGCACGGCGGTCAGCACCCACGAGCAGACCTTGGCATTCATTGCGCCCCCCGCGCGGGCGCGCGCCGCAGCCGAAAGAGTCGCGTGCCGAGCAGCCCGTGGCCTTCGACGTACTGCGTCATCCCGGTCCAGAAATTGATCGAGCCATACAGGTTCCCCTGGGCATCGCGGCCGAGGAGATGGCTCACCATCAGGTCGGTGAGCTCTCCGTCCGGTCGCAGGCGGCCGCCCGCATTGGGTTTCACGACGGCCGGCCCGCGACTGCGATTCGGATGCACCGAGGCGATGCCCCAGCGGCCGTTGTTCATCAGGGTTGCGGTTGTCCCCGCGCCGTCGGCGGGCACGCGGCGGATGTCGTACTCGTCGCCGCCGCACACATAGACGGCGGAACCGTCGGGCTGCACCGCGATGCTGGTCGGCGTATCGAAATATGCCTCGCGCGGCGGGCCATCGCCGATCCGCACCCGCGTCCGCGTTTCGGCGAAACGTCCCGCCAGATGCACCACCGTGTCGTCAGGATCGATGCGCACGACAAAGTGCGGCGTGCGGGAAACGAAATACACGAAGCCGCGCGAATCGGCATCACCCATCATGACGTTGAGTTTGGGTGCGCGATCCGGACTGCGCGCCATCGTCATCGGCCAGGTTCCGACGTAGCGGATCGTCCTGCCGTCCGGGCTGACCCTGTAGTAGCCGCCGTCGTCGGCAATGGTCACCTCTCCGTTGGCGGTCACGGCGACCGAAATCGTGCCGCGAAACGTCACGTCCCGCGCCCCGGCGGCTTCCCCCGGGTTCAGCCGGCGCGAGCCGCCGCCGGCCCAAGTATCGACCTGCCACTTGCCGTCGCTCTTGTGGATGCGCCGGATCCGCCGATTGCCGCCATCGGGCACGAACACGCCGTTCGGGCCGCAGGCGAGGTTGTGAGCACCGTAATAGGACCTGAAGCCGAGCCGAAACTGCGCCTGGTACGCGGGGCCGTCGCGGTACCCCGGCTCGCCGGTGCCAGCAAGGCGGCTGCGCATGCCATCGCGGGTGACGACGTCGATGAACTGTCCGCTGCTCAGAAACAGGCGGCCGGACTCGTCGCCACACAGCGCATAGACGTCGCCGCCTGCCTGCGCGAGCGGTCCGCCGTCGGGACCGTTGCCCAGAACGTTGGTGAAGTCCTCGACGATCCAGCGCTCGTCCCGCCAGTCGGCGATGGCAGGTGTCGCCTGCAGTACGAGTGCGGCCAGCGTCACGCATATGAGCCAGGCTATCGCCATTGGAAGAATCCGCGTTCCGAATCCGGACTTTGGCGAGATTCGGCCGACGCCGGATCGCGACAACACCGGGGCCACGCACCACCACCGGCCATTTCCCTTGCGCGGCATGGCGCGCTGCCTATTCCTCTGCGCCGCCGAACGACTCCCGCCACTTGCGCTGTACCTCTTCAGGCGGGCAGTAACGGCAACCGCTCGTCGGAACCGGCGCCGAATCGCCCGGCGGCGGCGGATCGGACGCGGCGGTTCCTTCGGCTGTCGGGGCAACCGCAGCGGTGGCGGTTTTGTCGGCATGGTCCGGCTCCGGCGCCGACGAAGCCGCCGGTGGTTCCGGCGCGGCTTTCGCGACGGGTTCCGGGAACGGCTCCTTGCCGCCCAGTTCGAGGTAAGCCTTCTTCAAGGACTGCGAGTCCGGAATGCGCTGCAGTCCCGCCGTCGCGACCTCGAGCCCGTCCTTGGCACGCCCGCTCTGCCGCTGCACGTCGATCAGCGCATGGTAGGCAGGTTCATATGCGGGATTGAATCTGATCGCGTCGTTGAACAGGCGTACCGCGTCGCCGGCCTCCTTCAGTTGGAGATGGACCCTGCCGAGTTCGACGTAAATCTGCGGGCGCATCCAGAACCGGGGCTCGGTCGCCTTGATGACATAGTTGTAATTGCTCTTGGCGAGCCCGAGATTGTAGATACGGTCCTTCTGGTCGTGCGCACGCCGGGCCCGATTGACGAAATTCACCGCGAAACAGTAATGATGAATATGTAGATAGTTCGCCTTGCCGAGCCGCGCGGCCGAGGCGACGTTCTTCCCGCCCGACCCCTTTTCGAGTCGGTCGGCGCAGAACGGCGGCAGCATCCGCAGTTCGGTAGCGCTGGGCGGAAATTGCTCGACAGCGGTGGCGCACAGCGGGCAGGCCAGCAGGCCCGCGATCAACATGCGTTTCATTGCACTCTCCTCAGCTTTCGTTCCGCCCCAAGGCCAGCGTACGGGCCGCGACCGCATCCCAGCTCAGGGACCCCTGAGCACGCGCAAGGCCCGAAGCGCCCAGTGCCTCGCGTCGATCTTCGTCACCCAGGATAGCCGCCAGCGCCGCGGTCACCTCGATCTGCGACTCTCCGTCGATGCGCAGACCGGTGACCCCTTCCAGCACTGCAGACCCGGTCCCGCCCGCCCGCCCCGCGACGACGGCCTTGCCGCAGGCCGCGGCCTCGATGAAGACGATGCCGAAGCCCTCGGTATCGCCGGCAATGTCGCGGTTCGCGAGTACGAACAGGTCGCACGCGTTGTACCAGCGTGGCAGGTCCTCGAGCGGCACGTGGCCGAGGCGATGCACGCGATCGCCGACGCCTGACTGCTGCGCGAGACCGGCGAGATAGTCGTCGTCCTCGCCGATTCCGATGATCGCGTAATGTACGTCGAGCCCGGCCGCGACGAGTTCCGGCAGGCAGCGGATCACGGTATCGAAGCCCTTGCGCCGCTGCAGGCGCCCCACCGACAACAGCAGCTTCGCGTCCGGCGACAGGCCCAGGCCGCTGCGCAAATCCTGGGACGGCAGCCCGGGACGGAAGCGGCCCGTGTCGACGCCGGGATGGATGACCGAGATCCGCCGCGCCTCGACCCCCATGCCGACCAGCGTCTGATGCGTAAAGTCGCTGTTCGCGATGACCCGGTCGGCGTGACGCAGCGCGAAGCACATCGCCCGGTATTTGTTTCCGCGCCCCCAGCCGGTCAGTTCCTCGCCATGCGCATAGATCGCGACCGGGTGGCCTGTGAGTCGCGCGACCAGCCAGGCTACCAGCCCCTCGGGCAGCGCCCGGCCGGCGTGGACGGCGTCGAAGCGATGGCGTAGCGCCAGCGCTAGCGAGCGGACGAAGAGCTTGACGTACATCGCGAGCGATTCCGGTCGCAGCCAGGTGACGCGGCGCAGATCGAGGCGATGCACGCTGTTCGGATGCGCGGCATCATGTGCCGCGGCGCCCGGCACCGCGGCGGTGACGATATGGATCTCCTTGCCGCCGAGACGCCGATAGACTTCATCGAACCACACGGCCGTACCGCCCTTGGTAGGCAGGAACAGTTCGGTGATCACGAGGTAGCGTTGAGTCATCGACCGGTGCACTCGCTCAAGGGAGTCAATGAAGTCTAGCAAGTCGTGGCGACATCGCCCCGTTCCGCGTCAGCGTGCCGAGCAGCCACCCGGCAGACCGCAGCGGCCAGGCCAGGCCGGTTGCCTTCAGCAGTCGCGCGCATCGCGGCTCCGCCTGCAGGCGGCACAGCCAGGCACACAGGCGGATCGGCAGCGCGCGCGCGCGCAGCGGCGACGCGGCGTCGTCGAAGTGGCCGACGAGTTCGGCCGTGCGCATGAAGCACAGGTCCGGGTGGCGCGCGACCGCGCCGCGCAATGCACGCTCGAGTTCGATCAGCGCCGTTCGCGCGGGCTCGGGCGGCGCGATGAAGCTCTCCCGATGCGTCTCCAGCAACGTCGGCCGACCCTGCGCCGTCCGTGCCGCTATCGCCTGCCACACCCGCTCCGCGCGGTGCCCGCGAATCGGCTCGAAATAATCGTTGCGCACCACGTAGCGCAGCCCGCCGACACCGCGCTCGCCATTCAGCGTGCGGCGCGTCGGCGGCCCGAGAGCGCCGGCCGCATCGCGCCCCTCGTAGCGGCAACCGGGCGTCACGACGCAGCGCACGCCGTGCGCCGCCCAGGCCCGCTCGAGCGCATCGTTCCAGACGAAGGTGTTCGGCACCACGACCTGCGGCAGCTCGCCGAAGATCCGCTCGAAAAGCGCGGCCTCCTCACTCACCGCGGCGTCGATCACGGGCGGCGCAAGCGGCGTGCTGGGCAGGCGCGCCGAATCGACCCAGCGGCTCTGCAGCGCCGCCGGCAGCGCTTCGCTGCGTGCCGACGGGTCGGCGAGCCATTCGCGTAGCGCCGCGTCCCCGGCCAGGCGCGCGAGCAGCGCCGCCGGCCAGAAATGCTCCAGACCGTGCCGCTGCAATGCGAAAACGCCTTTCACGCAGCCGTCCCGGATCGCTGCGACGATCGGCGCGAATTCGGCTTCGGCGAGGCTGCGCCGCACGTAGATTTTCCCGTTCGCGGCGAGGATCGCTGATCCGTCTGGCACACCGAGCACGATGCCGAGCGTCATCACCGCCGGCCGACCGGATCGGTCGCGGATTGCATCGAGAATGGCGGCGATCGCGCGCAGGATCCCGGCGTCTGCGGCAGGCCCCGGACCCCAGTCGTCGCTCTCGACAATCACGACCGGCCGCGTCAGCACCGGCTCGCGCCATAGGGCCCGCAGCAACCGTCCATGCATCGCCGTGAGCAGGCCGGCCGAAACGACGATCCACAGCAGCAGCAAGGTCAGAACCGTACTCATCGCCGGGTCGCTCCACAGCCGTCTTTCGCGATCATGCCGCGCTCCCCGCACACGCGCGCAGGCAGGCAGCGCGAGTCGCGCCGCACTTTCCTCGCATATCATCGGCTACCATTGCAGCGGCCCCAATCAACCTGGAGGATCCGAAGCGATGAAAACCCACCGAATTCTGTGCGGATGGGCAAACCTCGGGGGCGGAAACGACATCGCGCCCGAGGCGCTGGAAGCGATGTTCGGCGCCGAAGGCACCGTCAAGCCGGCTCGCGTGCTGGATCTGCCTGGCGCAAGCCGGATCGCGGCGGGTCCGACGGCGAGTTGGATCGAATACGACGCCACGGCGCAGTGCGCCGTCGCCATCCTCGGCCGGCCACGCTGGGGCGAGCACGCGACGGCGGCGCTCGCGAACGACCGCGGCCACGCGGCCGCCGCGATTGCGCGTTACCGCGAGCACGGCGATCGCATGCTCGCGGACCTGTTCGGGAGCTTCGCGCTGGTGCTGATCGACTTCGCTCAGGGGCGCGTCGTGCTGGCGGTAGACCGGGCGGGGGTGGAGCGCATGTGTTTCGCGCGCGTCGGTTCGCTGCTGGTCTTTTCGACCAGCGCGCGCGCCGTCGCATGGCACCCGGCCGTCGGTGCGCGGGTGAGCCACCAGGCGCTCTATGACTATCTCTACTGCCACATGGTACCGAGCCCTGGTACGGCATTCGCCGGCATCGAGAAGCTGCTGCCAGCGCAACGGCTTGTCGCGACCTCGCACCACGCGGCGCGCGACTTCTACTGGGCAATGCGCTTCGAACCCGCAGCCGGAGCCTCCGCGACTGCACAGGAAGAATCCTTCAGGGACCTGCTGCGGCAATCCGTGCGACGCCAGATCGATGAGCGGCCGACCGGTGCATTCCTTTCCGGCGGCACCGACAGCTCGACGGTGACCGGACTGCTCGGCGAAATCAGCGGTCGCCCTGCACGCACCTTTTCGATCGGCTTCGACGCGGAGGGCTTCGACGAGCTGGAGTATGCACGCGTCACCGCGCGGCACTTCCGCGCCGAGGCCCAGGAGTTCTACGTGACCCCGGAACATGTCGCCGAGGCCGTGCCGCTGATTGCCGGCGCATATGACGAGCCGTTCGGCAATGCGTCGGCGGTACCGGCGTACTTCTGCGCCCGGCTCGCGCGGGAACATGGCGTCGAGGTGTTGCTCGCCGGTGACGGCGGCGACGAATTCTTCGGCGGCAACGTGCGCTACGCGAAGCAGGGGATATTCGAACACTATCAGGCGCTCGGGCCCGCGCTGCGCCGCCTGATCGAACCGGTCGTGCTCAACTTCCCGCGCGGGGCATCGCTGCTGCCGGTGCGCAAGGCTCAGAGCTATGTGCGCCAGGCGAGAATCCCGCTGCCCGACCGCCTCGAAACCTATAATTTCCTGCACCGGGACCCGCTCGACGAGATCCTCGAACCCGAGTTCCTCGCCGCGGTGGATACCGGAAGGCCGCTCGATTTGATGCGGGAAGCCTATTCGAGGACGGAGTCGGAAGACCCGGTGGACCGGATGATGCACCTCGATCACAAGTTCACGCTCGCCGACAATGACCTGCGCAAGGTCGGCCGGGTGTGCGAACTGGCAGGCATCGATGTGCGTTACCCGTTCCTCGACGACGATCTGGTCGAATTCTCCGGCACGCTGCACGTCGCGCAGAAGGTGAGTGGCAACAGGCTGCGGGTGTTCTTCAAGGACGCGCTGCGCGATTTTCTGCCGGGCGAGACGATCGCGAAGTCCAAGCACGGGTTCGGCCTGCCGTTCGGGCTTTGGCTCGGCACCAGCGAGCCGCTGCAGACGCAGGCGAGGCAGGCGCTCGGGAGCCTCCGGGAACGCGGCATCGTGCGCCCGGATTATCTGCAACGCCTGTGGCGGGAACATTCGAGCAGTCATGCGACTTATTATGGCGTCATGATCTGGGTACTCACCCAGCTCGAGCTCTGGCTGCAGCAGAACGATCGGGCACGGGGCCGATAGGCGTGGAGAGTCCCGGCGCCGGCGATGCGTCCCCCGCCCGCCCGACCTTCGCGTCGCCGAGCAGCCCCTCCCGATGCAGGATCGCCTTCACGATCACGATGATCAGCACCAGGTTGTAGTAATAGTCGAAATACGCCATGCCGAGAAAAGCGCCGGCCGCGAAGTAGGCGATCAGACTGACCTGGACCATCGTGGCCAGATCTCCCATCCAGGCGCGTTCCGGAACTTTCTTCACCGCGCGCGCCACGGCGCCCGCCGAGCGCCACGTCAGGACAGCGAGCAGCAGGAACAGCGCCAGACCGAAGAATCCATGCTCTCCGAGCACCTCGAAATACACGCTATGGACATCCCGGGAGTTCGTGGGATCGGGTGCATAGAGCGCGAACATTCCGCGCTGGAAGGTTTCGAACCCGCCGCCGAGCGGGCGGTCCTTCGCGAGATTGAAGGCCATCCACCACGCATTGACGCGCCCCATCGCCGACTTGTCTTCCTCGTAGCTCTGGATCGTGTGCATGCGCTCATACCAGGCCTCGGGCATGACCTGCACGACGGCGAAGACCGACGCTGCAGCGAGCAGCGCAACGAGGACTTTCTGTCGCGATTTGAGCCAGAACATCAGGCCCATCGCGGCCATGCCGAGCAATGCGCCGCGCGACTGCGTCCCGATCGCGCCGAGCGCGGTGAGGACCGTCGCGGCATAGATTCCGCTACGCAGCAGCCATTTTTGATCGATGCTCCGGGCGAGGAAATAAAGCAGCGGGATCGTCATCGCCAGCGCGAGCCCGATTTCGTTGTTGCCGCCGATGAAAGTCCCGGGCGGTCCCTGTACCCGGAAGACGCCGCCGTGCAGGATCGTAAAGATGCCGCCCTTGACCCCGTAGAACGCCAGTGAAAGCGCGATCGTCCATACCAGCAGCTTCAGGCGCTGCGGAGTCGTGATGAGCATCATCGCGACGAGGATCATCAACTGGATCTTGATGACCTTTTCGAACTGCAGCCATGCCAGCTCGGAGTAGACGGCGAAGATCGTCGTGATGAACATCCACCCGGTGAAGAGCACCAGGACCACCGTCTCGCGCTCCCACGGAATGCGCTTCTCCTCTTTCGAGAACAGCATCGCGATCAGGGTCGTCAGCGCCACGATCATGGCGAACGGCATCGTCGTGCTGAACCCCCACGCCATCCGGTGCGGATTCATGAAGCCCAGCCACGTCCACACCAGGATGCCGATCCACGGGCGCCTGAGGATGAACGGCAGCGACCCGAATACGGCCAGTGTTACCGCTATGTCACGCATTGAGGAACTCCCCGGACATCCACACGGCTCACGACGTAACGATACTTGCCGGATTTTTCCGGCAGGATGGCGGGCACGCGTTCGACTTCGACGCTGACCCCCTGGCCGAGGCGCTTGCCAAAGCCATGCCGGATCCTGTCCTCGGTTTCGCTGCTGAAACCCGCCCCAGGCACGACCATCACGCGGGTCAGTTCGGTGCTCTCCTGCACGATCTTGAACGCCGCGACCTCGGGCAGGTCGCGCAGGACGTAGATCAGCGCGAGGCCGTGCATCACGGTCCCGTCGCGCGCGACGACGAAGTCCGTCGCCCGGCCGTGAATTTCCTTGAGCAGCGGCAGGCCGCGCCCGCAGGCGCACGGAGCCGGATCGATCGCCGCGACGTCGCCGGTGCGGTAGCGGATGAACGGGAAGTCCCGCGTCGCCAGATGCGTGATGACGATCTCGCCCGACTGCCCGTCCGGTACCGCCCCACCCTGCGCGTCGACGATCTCGACGACGATGTCCTCGGCGGTGAGATGCATCCCCCCCGACGGACACTGATGCGCGATGAACCCGGCGTCGCGCGCGCCGTAGCCGTCTGCCACCCGGCAGCAGAAGACGCGCTCGAGGGTCGCGCGCTGTTCATCGTAGAGCCGCTCCGACGTGCAGAATGCAACTTTCACGCCGAGATCGTCCATGCGCTGTCCGCGCGCTTCAGCGTGCCGCGCGATCAGCGACAGCGCCGACGGATACCCGAAAAGCATTTTCGGGCGACGCCTGCGGATGCGCTCGACGAACGCATCGAGCCGGTTTTCCGACATCTCGAACGCCGGCAGCAGTTCAGTGCGCATCAGCGCGTCGCGCCATTGGCGGATGCGGTCCTGGGTACCCAGCTCTATCGGCGAGCCCCACACGACGATTTCCGGGTCGCCGATATCCACGCCCCACCAGCGCGTCGCGCGCCACTTGGCTGCGACGTCGTGACTCACCCGTTCGCCGCCGATAAAGAAAATCAGCGGCTCGCCGCTCGAGCCGCCCGTATTGAAGCGGGCGAGATCGCGCGCCTGGTCCGACTTGAGCGCGTCCGCATTCGAGCGAATTTCGGCCTTGCCGAGGAACGGCAGGCGCGCGAGGTCACGAACGTCCGTGAGGGCGTCCGCATCGAATCCCGAGCGGGAAAAAAGCTCGCGATAATATGGAACGTGGCGCTGCGCATGTGCGAGCAGAGCGCGCAGGCGGTCGAGTTGCAGGCGCTCGATGCGCGAGCGGTCCCACCACTGGCTCTCCTCGAGTTGCCTGCGCACCCGCAGCGTGTCGTGTCGCTTCGCACGTTCCTGCGCCGGGAACACGAGTTTCGAGACGAAGGCGGTATACATGTCGTTCATCACCTCGTTCATGGCCGGGCATCCCGTGCATGGCAAGAATCGAACTGCTGCGCGAGGCCCTCACACAGTTGCGCCACGGCCGGCTCGATCCCGGACACCGGTTTGTGCCGGATCGAACTCGCGAAGACTCCGCGCGTAATCTCCTTCGAGTACGAGACACCGAGGAAACCGAAAATCGAAGCACACTCCTGCTCCGGCTCCTGCACGAGTCGTTCGTAAGAGACAAGCCTGACCCTCGGATCACGATCGAAGGCCTGTTCGAAGAACAGCACATTGCGGAAATACCAGAGCAGCGCCGCCGCCGATGCCTCGCTCATTTCGGGATGCCAGAGCTGACGGACAAGCGCATGCGTCGCATCCGACATCCCCCGCGCACGCCAATCATCGACATGGCGGTCAGCGGCGATGCGTGCGACCTGCTTCGTGAAATTGCCGAACGAGATCAGCGCCGATCTGACCGCATCGCGGTAGTCGCGAACGATCCAGACCGTCTTGGCCGGCGCGAACTCCGTCATCAACTCGCTTAGCTGTTCGAGTTCGCACAGTGCCTTGATGACGAAGGTTGACGCACGAGAGCGCTCCACCAGTTGCCGGATCACCGCGCGGTCGCGCATGCGGTAATTGTCGAACGCGCGCGGATCACGTTCATGGTACACGTCGGTCAGATAGCTGCGCTCCAGACGGTCCATCAGCATGTTCGTGCCGGAACGCTGCATCCCGGCGACGAAAACCACCTGCGCAGGCGAACTGCGCCGCACCCATTGATACGCCGACTTCGACGCAACGAGCATCTTGTATTCGAGCCGCTCGCGAACGTGACTGACGCTCAGGCGTTCAACCATGCACCCGCCCCTCCGCTTTCACGTGCCGTGGCGAAGCGGCGGCGGCATCCGGCGCGAGCGCCGCGAATTCCTCGAGCAACTCGGCGACGCGCCTCGACCATTCGTTTTCCCGCGCGTACGCGAGCAACGCGTCGCGATCCCAGACTTTTTCCAATGCGGCTTCGATCGCGCGGAGCAGCGCCGCCTGATCGCCGAACGCGACGACCGTTCCCAGTTCCGCTCGACTCACAACTTCGCGATTGCCGCCGACATCGGTCGTCACCACCGGCAACCCGCACGCCATCGCCTCGAGGAACACGTTCGCCCACCCCTCGTTGCGGGTCGCGAGCACGAAGACATCCGCCGCCGACAGCGGCAGCTTCAGATCGTCCGGCTCGACGACACCGAGAAAGCGGACCGTGTCCGTCAGCCCGAGCTCCTGCACGGACTGCTCCAGCCGCGTGCGCCAGTCGCCTTCGGCACTTGCGCCGCCAATGATCAGATAGACGAGATCGGGAAATCGCTTGCGCAACTCCGGCAGCAGCTCGATCACGCGGTGAAAGCCCTTGCGTTCGGTCAGCCCGCCGACCGAGATCAGCACCCGCGCGCCAGCGGGTATGCCGAAGACAGCGCGCGCCTGCGGCCGAGGCAGCGGATGAAACCTGCAGGTATCGACACCATTGCCGACGACCCGGACCTTGTCCTCGGTGGCCCCCAGCCGCAGCGCGAGCGCGCGCAGCGATCCAGAGACGGAAAAGATGCGCTCGGCCCGTTCGAACGTGCGACGCAGGCGAGGTGCCAGCGTGGGCGTCGCGGCGTGCCGAACCTCGGTGCCGCGCAACGTGACCGTCACCGACGTGCGCAGCCAGCGTCCGATCAGGGTCGCGGCGTAGCCGTCCGGGTACGCGAAGTGCGCGTCGAGAACGTCCAGCCGTCCGGCGCGCTTCAACCGCCACAGCGCGGGCAGACAGCCAAGCGCCAGGAAAATCCCGTCGAGCGCCTTGAAAATGCCAGGAAAGCTCAGGAATCGTGGATGAATCACTTCAATGCCACTCTGCGTCTCGCGCCGGGGCACCGCCGGACGAAAACGGGGGCGCCACAGGCGGACGAGGAACTGAAGCGGGAACCAGGCGACCGGCGCAACAACGGTCAGCGGCAGGGATTGACCGACCCGGAACATCCGCTCGCGGATGAACAAGCCGGCATGAGGCTGCGCGATGTTCGGGAACAACGTGGAGAAGACCACGACGTGCACCTTGTCCGTTCGCATGCTAATGCTCCATCGCAGCCGCCAGCATGTCGCCCACGGCCGGCCCCATTTGACGCATGAACGAACCCAGCGCCGCCTCGGCCCTGCCGCGGTCTTCGACGGCGAACGGGGCATAAACCATCACCGCGGCGGAGTCGTCGCCGCTGCCGCCGAGCATCGAGGCCACGAGGTACAGCTTCGCGACGTAATCGTTCGTCGTCCATCGCCCCCCGATCCAGTACCCGTGCCACACGAGCAGCCTCCCACTCGCACTCGCCATCTCGATGCTGCCGACCTTCACATCGCGCGCGCCCACTTGCGTTTCGCGTTCACCATAGGCCCTCATCGTCCACACCGGATCCTTGCTCTGCAATACCCGATTCTCGGAATTGACCAGCTCCTCGCCCGGCCGCTGGTCGCGGTAGTAGGCGATATAGAGCCCGACGGGCTGCCCGCCGGCATCCCATGCCGCACGCAATTCGCTGCGCATCCCCGAATAGCGCGGCGACCACGCGGGCAGCCGTTCGGCCTCGACCGGCTGCCATTCGCCCTGGGGCTGCAGCGCGGAAAGCCGAACCGGTCCATGCTGCCCCTGCTCGTTGAGCATCCCGAGCGCCGGCTTCCAAGCCAGGACGGCCGCAAGCGCGACGACGAGAAAGCCGGCGACCGACCGCGACGCAACCGTTGGACGCATCTCGCCGGGCGACGCGCGCGTGGCAGGCGGGGCGAGCGGCGCGTCGTCCTCGCGCCATCGTCCCCCGACCCAGAACAGCACGAGCATGACGACGCCGAAGAACACCCAGCCGTAGATCAGATGATCGACCCCCGCCGCGATCCGGTTGTCGCTGAAGTGGGCGAGCATGACGATGCCGTAGGCGCGCAGCCAGTTCGCGAGGATAGGCAGGAGCACCGATAGTCCGGCAAAGATCAGCCGGCGGCGCAGCGACCGGTAGGTCAGATAGGCGTACAGGCTGCCGACGACGACGGATGCGATCAGGTAACGCACGCCGCTGCAACCCTCGACGATCGCCCAGTTGCCGGACGGAATCACCAGGCTCCGCCCTTCCGCATACACCGGCACGCCGGACAGGCGCAGCCCCCAGACGACGAAATCCGCCGTGCGATCCATCATCCACGGGAACAGGAATTCACCGAACGGCACGGAAAAGAACAGGAACCCCAGCGGGAAGGCCAGCGCCCGGACGATCGCGGTGCCGGCGATCGCCCACACCAGCGCAATGACCATGCCGACGAGCGCGAACTGTGACACGCTCGTGACGCTTGCGAGTTCGCCGAGCAACCAGGCGAAACCGGCGGCGGCACCGGCGAGCGCGCCCGCCAGCGAGGGCGCCAGCGGCAGGCCGCGCAGCCGGGCGCGATTTCGCCATATGAGCCAGCACGAGATCGGCGCAACGATGAAGCCGTGCGCGTAGGTATCCGAGCGGCTCCAGATGGCCAGAAGCGAACCGACCGTATCCCGATACCAGAACAGCAGTAGCGCAAGCGCGGCGACCAGCACAGCCAGATGAAGCGAGCGGTCGGGCACACTCCGGTCACCTTCGCCCGCGAGTGCGGCGGAGTCATGCGAAAGTGCTATTTTGTGTTCAGGGGCGCTCATAGGGCAGTCTCCGGTACCAGTCTGCTGTAGGGGACGCGATATGCCTCGACACTGTTGCGCCAGTTGCGCTCCGACTCGACAAAGCGGCGGCCGGCGGCGCGGTAGTCGCTCCAGTGTCCACGCTGCTCAAACATTTCGCCGACCGCGGCGGTCAGCGCCGAGGTGCTGCCGGCACGGAACAGCCGTCCGGTTTCGCCGTCGCGGACAAGCTCCTTGTGGCCACCGACGTCGGAGGCGACGAACACCCGCCCCTGCGCCATCGCTTCGAGCGGTTTGAGCGGTGTCACGAGTTCGGTCAGGCGCATCGAATGACGCGGGTAGGCGAGCAGATCGATGAGATCGTAGTAACGACTGACCTCATCGTGCGGCACCCGCCCGGCGAAGATGACACGGTCGCCGATGCCGAGCCGGGCCGCCTGTGCCTTCAGGTTCGCCTCCTGCGGGCCGCCGCCGACCAGCAGCACGCGCAGGTCGGGTTGACGTACGAGGATCCCGGGAACGGCGTCGAGCAGCAGATCCAGGCCCTCGTAGGCATAGAACGAGCCGACAAAGCCGATCACCGTCGCGGCGTCGAGTCCGAGACGCGCCCTCAACGCGGCGTCCGGGACACCCGACAACTGGAAGGACTCGATGTCGACGGCGTTCGGGATCACGGTAACGCGGTCTGCCGGGATTCCGCGCGCCAGGATGTCGGCCCGCAGCCCGGCGCAGATCGTGAATATATGATCGACGCGGCGCAGCGCGTACGTCTCCAGCGCACGCGTGAGCCGGTAGCGCAGACTGCCCTCGCTCGTCGTGCCATGGTCGACTGCGGCGTCTTCCCAGAAGGCCCGGATCTCATAGACCACCGGGATCCCGAGGCGCCGCCCCACCCGCAGCGCCGGCAGCGCGTTGAGGACCGGCGAATGGACGTGGATCAGGTCCGGACACAGCCGCGCGGCGATTTCCCCGATGCGCGCCTCGAGCGCCCGCATCAGCGCGACCTCGCCGATCACCGGGGGCGCTGGTGCCTGCGCCGGGGTCCGGAAGAAGCACAAACCATCGATCTCCTCCTCGGCAGCAGCTGCTTCGCCCTGCTTCGGCGACGTCAGATGGAAGGTCTCCCACCCAAGCGCCCGCTGCTCACGCAGAATCGCCGCGGAGCGGAAGGTATATCCGCTGTGCAGCGGGATCGAGTGGTCGAAAACGTGCAGGATGCGCATGAGTCATCCCGCCAGTCGCGCCGGTTCGACCGGCGTCGCAAACGCGTCACTGTGGCGCAGGAAAGCCTCGAACATCAGCAGCGTCCACAACGACGCGCTGTAGTCGCGCACCCCGCTCTGGTGGGCATCTACCAGATGGCGCAGATAGTCGGGATTGAAGAGGCCGGTGCCGGCCAGGGTCTCGCCGAGCATCGCGTCCCTGACACGTTGCTTCAATGGCCCACGGAACCAGCGTGCGAGCGGCACCGAAAATCCCATCTTCGACCGGTACAGCACGTCGTGGGGCAGCAGGGGCTCCATTGCCTTCTTGAACAGGTATTTACCCTCCTGCCCCTTCACCTTGAAACCGGATGGCAGCGTCGCGAGCCATTCGACGAGCGGATGATCCATCAGCGGCTCGCGCACTTCGAGCGAATGGGCCATGCTCGCGCGATCGACCTTGGTGTTGATGTCGCCGACGAGATAGGTCTTGAGGTCGAGATACTGCACAAGAGCGAGCGGATCGTCGGTCCCCGCGGCCTCACCGTGACGGCGGAACACGTCGAGCGCGCTATAGCCGGCCAACTGCGCCTTGAAGCCGCTCGAATAAAGCCGCCTGCGCATGTCGTCGCGCAGGATCGACACCGAATGGAAATACGCCTGCACGGAATCGCGCGCGAGCGCCTGGAACGTCGTTTTCGCGCGGAACACCCGCGGCGCCCAGTCCGCCTTCGGATAGAGGCGTCCGAGCATGCCGAACATCGGCCGGCGTACGCCGAGCGGCAGGCTCGCGCGCAGCTTCTCCTCCATCATGTGCAGGCGGTAGCGGCGGTAACCGCCAAAGCTCTCGTCGCCGCCGTCACCCGACAGCGCCACGGTGACCTTCTTGCGCGCGAGCTGACAGACGCGGTAGGTCGGGATCGCGGAGCTGTCGGCATACGGTTCGTCATAGAGCGCGGCGAGCGTGTCGATGAGGTCGATGTCGTCGGACTGGACCGTCTCGACGTAGTGGCTCGTCTGGTAGCGCTCCGCGACCTTCCGCGCGAACTCCGATTCGTCGAAGAGCGCATCGTCGAACGCGATCGAGCAGGTGTTGACGGGCTCGGTCGACAGGCCCGCCATCGTCGCGACAACCGCGCTGGAATCGACGCCGCCGGAAAGGAACGCGCCGAGCGGCACGTCTGAAATCATCCGCAGACGCACCGATTCACGCAGCCGCTCGGTGAGCTCGGCGAGCGCATCGGTCAGGCCGATCGGGTTGTCAAGCGTGAAGCGAACATCCCAATAGTTTTTCGGTGCCGGCACCGACTCGCCGCGACGGATCGTCAGGGTCTGCGCCGGACCGAGCTTTTTCGCCCCCTCGAAGATCGTGCGCGGTTCGGCGATGTAGCCGAGCGCGAAGTATTCCTCGACCGCACAAGGATCAATACGCCGGTCGAGTGCAGGATGCTGCATCAGCACTTTGAGTTCGGAGCCGAAAACGACGGTGCCGTCAGCCAGCACGGCATAATGCAGCGGTTTCACGCCGAGGCGGTCGCGCGCGAGGAACAACGTGTTGCGGTTGCGATCCCATAGCGCGAACGCGAACATGCCGCGGAAACGCTGCACGCAGTCTTCACCCCATTGCTCCCAGGCATGGACGATGACCTCGGTGTCGCTGCGAGTATGGAAGCGGTGGCCGCAGCGTTCGAGCTCAGGCACCAGTTCGCGGTAGTTGTAGATCTCGCCGTTGAACACGACCGCGACCGAACCGTCCTCGTTGAACAGCGGTTGCTGGCCCGTCGACAGATCGATGATCGACAGGCGCCGATGGCCGAGCGCGACGCCTGGCTCGAAATGCACACCCCCCTCGTCCGGCCCCCTGTGAAGCTGGATGTCGTTCATCCGCTGCAGCAGATCGCGCGGAAACTCGCGCTTGTCACGGGTGTGGAACAATCCGGCAATTCCGCACATCGACGCGCCCTCCCCCGTCAGGTTGCGAGCACCGGCAGCCCGGCCGCATCCAGAAGCGACTCGTAAAGATCGGCGTAACGCCCGACCATACCATCGATACTGAACTCACCCTCGACGCGCCGGCGGCCCGACCGCCCGCGCGCCGCGGCCATCGCCTCGTCAGCCGCATAATAGGCCAGCGTATCGGCAAGGGCGGCGGCGTCGCCGGGCGGGACCAGCGAGCCGGTTTCGTCGGCAAGGACGAGTTCGTAATTCCCCCCCACCTGCGTGGCGATCACCGGCAGCCCGCTGGCCATCGCCTCGAGGATCGTGTTCGAGATTCCTTCCGCCCGCGACGGCAGCACGAAGATATCCATCGCCCGCATAATCTCCGGCACATCCTCGCGTTCACCGGCCAGCCACACCCGGTCGCCGATGCCCGCAGCGGCGATTTCCGCCTCGATCTCGCCCCGCAACGGACCATCGCCGACGATCACGAGGCGCAGCCGCTGCGCCAGCGCGGGGTCACGCGCCACGAGCAGCGCAAACGCATGCACAAGATTGAGCGGATCCTTGATCGCCTGAAACCTGCCGACCGTGCCGACGACCCGCAAACCGGATTCCTTGAATGGTAAGCCGTCGAGCCGGTGCCGGCCGGCGGTCGCGGGGCGAAAGCGCGCGGTATCGACGCCGTTGCAGATCCGTGTGACATGCTCCGGCGCCACCCCGACACTCTCCGTCAAGTACGCCCGCAGATGGTTCGACAGGGCGACATAGTGCGTGACGAACCGCCGGTATGCCCGGCGAATCAGGCGAAACCGCAGGCGGATGCCGTGCGGATCGGAGACATCCCAGCCGTGCTCACCATGAATCCGCACCGGCACGCCGGCCGCCCACGCCGGCACGACCGCTTCGAGCGCGGCGAGGTTGCGCGTATGCACGATCGCCGGACGCAACGCCCGAAACAGGCGGTACAGTGCCGGATATAGCCTGATGCCATGTCCGGGCCCTTTTTGCAGCGAGATGAACTGCACGTCGTCATGCACCACGCGAGCGCAGAAATCCGGCGAACAGTCGGTCAGTGCGACAACCGCGTGGCGGAAACGCGCCGCGGGCAGATGATTGATCAGGTTCGCGACCCCGTTTTCCAGCCCGCCGACGTGGAACGCATACACGACATGGACGATCAACGGGCGAGCATCGGCGTCGGACCACGCCCGGCGTGCCCGCTCCTGCGACTGCCCGGCGTCGGGACGCTCGCCCAGCAGCCGATCGAGCCGGCCCAGGTGGGCGTCCCAACTGTAGTCGGCCAGCACGCGCGCGCGCGCGTGCTGGCCCATTTTCCTGCGCAACGCCGCGTCGCCGAGCAGCGTATCGATGCGCTCGGCAAACTCGGCGGCACCGTCGGCAATATCGAAATCCAGCCCCGGACGGCCTTCGAGGCCCGCGGCGGAAGCTGCCGACGTGACAACCGGTTTGCCCATCGCCATCGCTTCGAGAACCTTGTTCTGGAGGCCGCGTGCAATGCGAAGCGGCGCCGCGACGAGATCGGCGTGCGCGAGCCACGGGCGTACATCGGGCACGCTGCCGGTGACGACAACCGCCGGTCCGGCCAGCGCGACAACCGCTGGCGCGGGATTCATGCCAACGACGTAAAAACGCACTGCGGGCCGCACGCGGTGAAGCACCGGCAGGATGTCGCGCACAAACCATGTCACCGCATCGACATTCGGCCAGTAATCCATTGCACCGGTAAACACCACCACAGGCCCGCGGTCGGGATAAGGGTTGGGATATTCCCGCCCGGGCGAAAAGAACTCCGCATCGACGCCGTTTCGCATCGACACGATGCGATCGGCCAGGTCAGGCGCCGTACGGCAAAAAAGCGCAGCCTCGGCGTCGGTCACGAACAGGCTCGCATCCGCGGCGCGTGCCGCCGTGCGCTCGAACACCAGCAGGCGCTCGCCCTCACGCCGGTACAGCCAGGACATCGGCCAAGGCCGCCGGGCCGCGTACTGGATCCACTTGGCCGAATCGAGGTCGCAGAAATCGACGATGCACCGCGCCAGACCGGGCACATCGAGGTATTGCGCCATCGGACCGGAAAACGCGACCGCCCGCCGGATGCCATGGTTCCGGACGGTTTCGTGCACCCATGCCCGCATGCCGCCGTCACGGTAATACGGCAGACTCAGGGCTTCTCCGGTGAATAAGCCACGCAGGCTGGCGAGCCGTGCGCGTCGTGGCTTGAGTTCGACGGCATGTATGCCGGCACACCACTGACCGAGGGGCCCGATGCACTCCCGGTCGTCCGGGTGATCGACGAAGGTGCCGAGGTAGACGCGGTGGCTGCGCGCGAGATGGCGCAGGATGTTGAACGAACGGACCTTGTCGCCCTTGTTTGGCGGATAGGGGATGCGATGCGCCAGGTAGAGCAGCGGCGGCCGGGAATCCATGATCATCCCAGGTTGCGCACGATGTGCGGCCCGATCGCATTCGCCACGCGTATCGGCAACCGGCGCCACAGCGCGATGAAGGCGCGGTATTTCGGATTCATCGGGTTGTTCTGCGGCACCGAGTCGCGCTTGTAGAGGCGATATTCGTACGACAGCGGCTGCGGCTCGAAGCCCCAGTTCTTCTTGAAGCTGAACGGACCGGTGCCGATCTTGCTGCGGCCGAAATCGAACAGCCGGCAGCCCCGCGCGGATGCGCGGCGCATCAGTTCCCAGTATTTGAAATCGTTGGCCGCGACGTCACGTGCCATCACCGCGTCGCCGGCGTAATACGGCAACACTTCGTCGCGAAAATAGAAACTCAGCACGCTCGACAGCGCATTTCCCTCCGGGTCGCTCACCGTGAGCACTTCGCAGTCCGGCCCGAAGTCCTTCATCAGGCGCGCGAAAAATGCTTTCGGCAACGCGGGCGTGCCGTGCCGCAACACGTTGTCGGCATACAGCGAGAAAAAGCGCTCGACATCCGGATCGGCCCGGCTCGCCAGCCCGTGCCTGATGCCCTTGCGCACCATCGCTCGCTGCTTGCGCGGGATCGCGAGCAGGTTCGCGTCGTCATCCGCCTGAATCTCCTTGCGGAACGTCACGTACAGGTCCTGCCGCGGCCACTCCTCGTGGCGGGGCGCGAGGTTGCGCAACTCCAGGTGCTGGACGCGCAACCGGCGCGCGAGCGTTTCGGCCTCCGCCTCGACGAGCGCAACGCCTTCGGGATCGCCGGCCGGGCCGCCATAGACACAGAAAGGCAGGGACGTCAGGGCGTGGCCGAACAGCCGGCTATTGACCTCGGCGAGCGGCAGCACGGCGATGATGTCGCCGGCGCGTTCCGCATACAGGAAGAAGGTCCGGTGGCGAAAAATTTCGCGGATGATCCCTTGCCACGCCGACAGGTGGAAGAACGTCGCGTCCGGGCAGCCGCGGACGAATGCGTCCCAGCGGTCGTGATCCGCGCCGGTGAGTTGCCTGACGACCACCGGAACCCGATCCATCGTCAGTGCTCCCGGGACGACGGGCTTCCGGCACCGGAGCAGAACACGTGGTCGGCCCGCCCCCAGGAAAAATCGCCCAGCAGATGACGCAGGCGCTCCTCGGTGCGGTCGAGGTTCAGGTAGTGGCGAAAACGCGTCCGCACCGACGCCGCCGCGACCCGCGGCTGCCCGGGATCGATCTCCCACGGGTGGAAGTAGAAAATCGCCGCGCGGTGGTCGTCGCGATTGACCTTGTCGATCTGCCAGCGCGACACCGCATAGGGCAGCAGGCGGAAGTACCCGCCGCCGCCCGCGGGCCAGTTGCGCCCCAGCCAGTGCATCGTCGTGACCGGGACTTCGAGCAGGCCGTTGTCCAGCCGGTACGGGAAGCGCGGCGCGTCCGGCATGCCGTAGTGATCGTGCCGCACCGGATACACGCTCGAACTGTATGCGTATCCGGCCTGCGCGATGCAGTCGTGCGCCCACAGGTTGGTCTTGCCGATCGAGAAGCTCGGTGCGCGATAGCCGGTGACCGGCTGGCCGGTGATGTGCTCGAGCACGCTCCTCGCCCGCACGATGTCGGCGAGGAAGGCTTCGGGCGACTGGGCGCTGGCGCGCTCGTGCGCGTAGCCGTGGCTCGCCACCTCATGCCCGGCCGCCGCGATCCGCTGCACGAGCAACGGATGGCGCTCCGCGACCCAGCCGAGCGTGAAGAACGTCGCGCTCGTCCCGTGTCGATCGAGGAGTTCGAGGATCAGTTCGACGTTGCGCTCGACCCGGCACGGTATCCGCTCCCACTCGCTGCGCGGGAAATGCGGGGCGAGCGCGGACACCTGGAAGTAGTCTTCGACATCGATCGTCAGCGCGTTCACGATCGCCGTGCTCATGCCGGCTGCGCCTGTTTCTCATGCGCGTCGAGCCACGCCGCGAGGTGTGCGGCGATGCGCTGCGCCGCCCGGCCGTCCCAGTATTCCGGCACGCGCCCGCGTTTGCCCCCGCCAGCGAGAACCGTATCGACCGCCGCCCGCAGCGCCGCCGGATCGACGCCGACCAGCGTATTCGTGCCCTGCTCGACGGTTATCGGGCGTTCGGTGTTCTCGCGGATCGTCAGGCACGGCACCCCGAGCGCCGTCGTCTCCTCCTGGATGCCGCCCGAATCGGTCAGCACGACCGTCGCCCCCGCCATCAGGCCGAGCATCTCGAGATAGCCCTGCGGCGGCAGGATGACGAAACCCGGCGCGCCGAGCCGGTCGAGCATGCCGAACCGTTCGAGGTTGTTGCGCGTGCGCGGATGCAGCGCGATCACCAGCGGCAGGCGGGTGCTGATCTCGCTCAGCGCGTCGATGATCGGCCCGAGCGTTTGCGGATGATCGACGTTCGACGGGCGGTGCAGCGTCACGACGCCGTAGCCGCCGGCGATCCGTTCCGACGGATACCCCACGGCCGCGAGCAGCTCGGCCGGCAGCGCGGCCTTCGGCAGGTTGGCGAGCAGGCTGTCGATCATCACGTTGCCGACGAACACCATGCGCTCGGGCGCAATTCCTTCGCGCGCGAGATTGTCGTGGGCGCTGCGTTCGGTCGTATACAGAAGATCTGCGATCTGGTCCGTCAGGACGCGATTGATCTCTTCCGGCATCCTGCGGTCATGGCTGCGCAGGCCGGATTCCACGTGCGCGACCGGCACGTGGCGCTTGACCGCGACCAGCGCGCACGCCAGCGTCGAGTTCACGTCGCCGACCACCAGCACCGCGCGGGCGCCGTGCGCGTCGATGACCGGTTCAAAACGCCTCATCACCTCGGCGGTCTGCACTGCATGGCTGGCCGAACCCACTTCGAGGTTCACCTCCGGGTGCGGCAGATCGAGGTCGGCGAACAGGCGCTCGTTCATCGCGCTGTCGTAGTGCTGCCCGGTGTGCACGAGCAGCGTCCGCAGCGGCGGCCGATGTGCCGCGAGGGCGCGGATGATCGGCGCCATTTTCATGTAGTTCGGGCGCGCCCCGACGACGCAGATCACCGGCGCCGCCGCCCCTGGCTCAATCATGAGGCGAATCCTCCGTCGTGCCGTCGCGCCGCACCGCAGCCAGGAGCTGGTTGAGGACGTCGAGAGTGGCCGACAGCGAATGTTCGAGCCCGGCAATGCGCGCCTCGATGCGCTGCACGTCGAAGCTGGCCGCCATGCCTGCTACCTGCCCGGTCAGCCCGTGGGGAACCACCAGGCGAGCCGGATCGATCGATCCCGGGGCAAAGGCGCCGCCCTGGAACGGAACCGGTTTTCCGTTCGTGCCCCGCCGCGGCGCCGGGTCGAACTCTTCCTTCAGTTCGGCAACGATTTCGCGCACGTCTTCGCCGGACACTTCGTGACGCTCGGCGAGGAACGCGGACAGCATCAGCCTGTCGCACAGCGCGTTGATGCGCCGCGGGATGCCGCCGGTGTAGCCATAGATCGCATCGAACGCCGCGGGGGCAAAAACCGGGTCGCTCTCCCAGCCGACGTGGTGCAGGCGATGCTCGATATAGGCGCGCGTCTCTTCGGCGTCCATCGGACCGAGATGATACGAAGCGATCACCCGCTGCCGCAGCTGCTGCATCTGCGGACTCTGCATGACCTCCCTGAACTCGGGCTGGCCGACGAGGAAGCTCTGCAGCAGCGCGTGATCTTCGAGCTGGAAGTTCGACAGCATGCGAAGTTCCTCGACCGCTTCCTCGTAGAGGTTCTGCGCCTCGTCGACGATCAGCAGCGCCCGCTTGCCGGCGGCGGCGAGCGACACGAAATAGGTTTCGAGGGCGAGCAGCAGGCCGGCCTTGTCGAGACCCCGGCTGGGCACGCCAAACGCCACCGCGACCATGCGCAGGATGTCGTTCTGATCGACCTGCGTGCTGACCAGGTTCGCGGCGACGACCTTGCTCGGCTCGAGGTGCTCGAGCAGGCTGCGCACCAGCGTCGTCTTGCCGGCGCCGATTTCGCCCGTCACGACGATGAACCCCTCGTTCTGGTGCAGCCCGTATTCGAGATACGCCATCGCCCGTCGATGACCCCGGCTGCCATAAAAAAATGCCGGATCGGGATTGAGCTGAAAGGGTTTTGCGCGGAGCTTGAAATACGATTCGTACATTCGACCCCCGGTCAGAACTGCATGCCGAGACTGGCAGTCAGGATGTTTTCCCTGAAATCGCTGGCCCCCGTCGCACGCTGGTGGCGGTAGGTCAGGCTCCCCGCAGTTCGCCTCCCGAGGCGGGTACTGAGCCCGAGCGAAAACGTCGTCCGCCTCGTTTCGGCATCGTCTGCTCCCCGCCCCTCCGCGTAGGAGCGGACGAGGCTCGTGTTCAGCGACGCCGCGGGCGACAGGCTGTGGCTGAGCGAAACCGTCGCCGAGCGCGTCGTGACGGCATCGAAGACTGCAAGGTCGTCACGCGGGTCGCTGATGAACGGATCGCCGAGGCGGGAGCGTTCCGTGCGTTGCAGCGAGAATGTCAGGACATTGCGCGCACCGAGCAGCGACACGCTGCCGCGCAGCGTCCGCGCGAGGAAGTAGTTGTTGGTCACGAACGTGTCCCGCACCCCGAGCGCCGGATAGCCGAGCTGCTGGCGCACGAGAACCTCCCGCTCGAACAGATCCGGGATTTCGTCCGCAAGCGCATCGAAGAGACTCCTGAAGGCCGGATCGTCGAATACGCTGCCATTCGTCTGCAGCGACGATGAGATGTCGCGCGAATAGGAGATGTCCCACCACGACAGCGGCCGGCGATGGTTGAAATTCAGGTAATAGCCGCGCCCGAAGATGCGGTCTTCGGCAGTAGCCGACAGCGCCGTTCTCGGCGTCGGGTTCCAGTCGAAACCGGCGCCAGTGATCGTGCCGCTTTCACCCGAACGCACGGAGTACTCGTTCGATTCGTGACCCGCGATCGCACGCAGGCGGAACTCTGGCGACACGCGCAGGAACATCGTCGCGCGAACGACTTCCTCCGTCACCTCACTGTTCGCCACCTCGTCATAACGGGTATCGACGCGCGAGTAATCCAGCGACCAGCCGCCCCTGCCGAACGCCTGCGGGTCGGAGAGCTGGCCGCGAGTGTTCGCAACGGTGCGCGACAGGATGCCCCCCCCGCCGTCAAACCAGTTCATCCGATAGCTGGCGACACCCTGCGGACCGGCACCGAGCCTGAAATGCAGGCGCGGTCCGAGCGAAAAAACCCGGGTCTCGTTGGCGCTGTCGGTAGAGAGAAAATCCTGCGTTGCCCGCCCCCTCAGATCCGACGTGTTGTTGCGGCTGATCGAAGCCGACATGTCGAGGAACAAGACGTCTTCGACCGCTTCGACCTGACCTTGCCCCTGCATCGCGACGAAGGTGGAATCCCGCTCGCTGTCGTTGCCATGCACGATGCTGCGCAGGCGCGCGTCGAGGCTTCCGGTGACACGTCCCCGGTCGCGCGCGACGGCAATCCCGGGCGCGATTTCGGCAACCCAGTCGCCGCCGCCCTCGGTCGCGCTGGCGTTGTCGGAATAGGTCAGCCTCGAATAGATCGACGGCCTCACGGTGAAGACCTGCGCGTTCGCGTTCCCGACAACGATCACCGCACCGGCAAGCGCAAGAAGTTTCATGCCGGCGCGACCCTCGCGGAGCACGCGAGGTTCAGGCCGCAGCGTCCGTCCGCGAATCCGCACCGTACTCTTCCGTTCGAGAACCTCCGCCATAACCATATCCGTAGCCGTATCCATATCCGTAAAGGCTGCCGCGACCGCCCTCCGCCGCCTTGTTGAGCACCAGGAGCCTGATCGGGCACGCATCGATCGTCGAAAGCGCCTGCTGGATGGCACCATGGGTCGTCCGCTCGGACTCGACGACCAGCACGACCTGTCCCATGTGGGTCGCAAGCACGCGCGCTTCGGTGGTTGCCAGCAGCGGCGGCGAATCGAACACGATGATCCGTTCTGCGTAACGACTGGCCATCTCCTCGAGCATGTGATTCATCGCATCGGACGCGATCAGCTCGGTCGCCCGCTGATGGACCATCCCCGCAGGAAGGATCGAAAGCTTCTCGATATTGGTTCGCAGCAGGACTTCGGAGAGATCCCCGACGTCGCCGGCCAGCACGTCCATGAGACCTTTCCTGGGTGGCAGGCCGAGACGCGAGAGGATCGCCGGTCGAGAAAAATCGGCATCGACCAGCAGGACCGTGTGGTCGAGCTCCATCGCAATGCTCATCGCGAGATTGATCGCGGTAAACGACTTGCCTTCGCCGGGTAACGCACTGGTGATCATGATCAGGTTGCCATTGGCCACCGCCGCCGCACCCTTGCCCTGCGCATTGTGAATCAGCGGACGCTTGATCACCCGGTATTCCTCGGCGATCACCGAGCGCGGCTGTTTCGGCGTGACGAACCCGAGCTGGGTCAGGCGGTCCAGATCGAGTTCGACGCTGACAGCCTCTGCAGCGACCCGCGGCGCCTGCGCCGCACGTTCGCTTCGTGCGGCGCGTCCGGGCAATTCGCCCGATGCCGCGGTGCTGGAATCCGCCGGCTTTTCGGCTCCGCCGGCATTGCCGGCGTTACCGGCATCCCGCTCCGGTGTTTGCGCGTCCGCACGCTGCAACTGGCCGAGCCGCTCGACGGCCTTTTCGATGAGACTCATGGATTGATCTCTCCTAGCCTTGCAGCAACTGAACCATCGCGGTCATTCCAACAACCGTCATGACGAACCCGGCAACGCCTCCGCCAAATGCCAGCAGGCCGCGGCGCCTTCGCCTTTCGCGCACGGGGTCGGCAACCAGCGAAACCGCGCCGAGCACCGGCAGGCCGGTGATTTCCCGCAGCGAACGCACATTGTCGAAGGCCGGGCGAAGCTGCGAGAGCAGGAAAGTCAATGCGATGCCGGCTGCCAGCCCAATCAACCCGGCAAATGGCATCAGCAGGACGCGGTTGGGTGCCGCAGGCTTGTTCGGCAGGCTCGGCGGGTCGATCACGCGAAATTCCGTGATGCCGCCCTGAGTGGTCATTTCCACCGATATGTTTGCCGACTCGCGACGCGCCACCAGCAATTCATAGTTGCGCTTATGTACTTCATAATCGCGGTTCAACTGCGTTTGCTCGGCTTCGATCTTCGGCAGCAGTTCGGCCGACGCGCGCAACCGTGCAAGCCGCGAACCGAACTCGGCCACCCGTGCCTGCCGCGACGCGACCATGGCCTCGGCGTCGGCGAGCGAGATCTTCATCTGCTGCACGACCGGGTTGGCATTCGGCACCCACGGCGCGGAGGCGTCGACCTTGCGCATCGCTTCGATTTCTTTCTGTTTCTGCTCCTCGAGCTGCGCAATCACGCGCCGTGCGCCGACAACGTCGGGGTGGTCGTCCGTATAGCGCAGCAGCAGGCCGTCGAGATTTTTTTCCAGCGCGTCGATCCGCCCGTCGATCTCGGGCAACGCGACCGCGGCCGGGTTCTCCGGCTGCGACAGAAGCACGGCGTCCTCGCCGGCCAACTGGCGCTTGAGCGAATCGCGGGAATTCTCCGTTTCCTTGAGTTCGAGTTCCGCCTGCCCCAGTTGGGCAGACAATTCATTCATCTGTGAAACGTAGTCGCGCCCGCCGTCGCCGAGCAGTGCCATGTTGCGCAGGCGAAAGTCCTTCAGGCGGTTTTCGGCTTCGGCAAGCTTTTGCTCGTAACCGGCGATCTGCTCGTCGATGAAGCGCCGCGCCGAAGCGGAATCCTGGCGTTTCCCGACCAGCCCCGATTCGACGAACAGTGACACCAGGGCCTGGACGATGCGCTGGGCGCGCTCCGGATGAGCGTCCTGGTAGGCCAGCGTGAACAGGTTGTCCCGGCCGGTACCCACGATCTCCAGCCCTCCCGTGAGCTCGGCGATGAGCGCCTCGCGCTCGGCGGGGGTGCGCACCTCCAGATCGAGGTCGGCCATCGTGATGAGCTTTTCGACGTTCGGGCGCGTGATCAGGGTGCGGCTCAGGATCGCGATCTGCTGGTTGATGTTGGGTTGAACCGCGAGCCCCGACATCAGCGGGCGCAACACCGACTGCGTGTCAACGAAGATGCGTGCCGTGGATTCGTAACGATCGGGCATCGAATAGATCACGAAGCCTCCCGCGATGCCGACGATCCACGCAAATGTGAGCCCCCACCAGCGGAAGCGCCACATGCCGTGCAGGTACCCGACCATCCGAGAAAGAAGTTCTTCCATCAGCGTCCCCGTCCCTTGTCACCGTGTGAATCGACGTACCTGCCGCACTGCGCAGGCACGCAGCTCAAGTCAGGAAATCAGAACCAGCTCTGGGGGATGATCAGGACGTCGCCCGGCCGCACTTCGACGTTCGCCGACACGTCGCCATCCTTGATCAGATCCTCGATGCGAACGCTGTACTGCTTGTTTCCTTCACCGGTACGGAGAATCGACGCGCCGTTGCCGTCGGCAAACTCGGTGATGCCCCCCACCGCAATCATCACGTCGAGCAGCGTCATCTTCTGCACGTAGGGCAGAGTCTGCGGCGTTGTCGCCTCGCCGACCACGCGAACCTGCTCGCTATAGGGCCCGACGAAAGCGGTCACGATGACCGTCACGATCGGCTCGCGAATGAACTTGGCGAGTGCCTTCTCGATATCGCGCGCAAGCGTCGACGAATCCTTCCCTAGCGCGGGCAGATCCTCGACCAGTGGCGTCGTGATCTTTCCGTCCGGCCGCACCGGCACCGACATCGACAATTCGGGGTTTCGCCACACGACGATATTCACGTTGTCGCCGGGCCCGATCACATAGTTGTAATCGGCATCGGACGCGAGGCTCGGTGCCGGCGGAAACGAGGACGTCGCACACCCCGACAACAGCCCCGCCGCAATCGTCAATCCCAGGAACTTGCGGACACCGTCAGCCAACATCGATGCATTGTCTTTCATCACCCATGCTCCCCCTTCTGGATCGATGCCCATCATGCGCTGGGCAAGTTCCCTTCATGCTACGAATCGTAACCCCTTATACAGCAGGAAAAAATACACAACCGCTTACAGCGTCCATAATCCCCTGCCGGTAGAGTTCGGCGCGCGGCCTGAAACGGATCGCGCTCTTCTTGCCCCCGAATTCGTCCGGGCGGTTTCCTCCTCCAATGACGAGGCGCAAACACAAATGACAGAAGCAGCTTACCACGCCGAACGCATTACAAAAGCGAAGCAATCACGCTTGAAACCGTCGCTTTCAATCGTCGACTACAGATTCGGCGCGATGGATCCGGACTTTGCGATCAGGCGGGATGGATATCACGTTCGGCTTGTCCATGACGACATGGACGGCGTATACGGCAAAATCAGCAAGCTCATCCAGCGGATGTATTCATGGCGCGGGCTTGCGACGGATCAGCCGGCGAAGCTGTCGAAACATGCCGGCCAGACAACGCTGGCGGCTTGCAAGGGAGACCTTCTTTTCGGCACCTTGACGGTGGGCATCGATTCGCCCCGCGGCTTACTCGCCGACACACTTTACCAGGGCGAGATCGACGAGGCGCGCAGCAATGGCGCACGGGTATGCGAAGTGACCCGGCTGGCAATGGACCCGTCGCACAGTTCGCCGGAAGTGCTGGCGTCGGTTTTTCACCTCGCTTTCATGATCACGCGCCTCGTGCATCACATGACGGATCTGTTCATCGAGGTGCATCCCCGGCATACGGCCTTCTACAGTCGCATGATGGGCTACGAGGTCGCGGGGCCGGAACGCATCTGCCCGCGCGTCGGCGCCCCCGCAGTGCTGATGCGGCTTTCACTCGAACACGCGGAACACGAAATCCGGCGCATCGGCGGGAATGCGTCGTCGCGGGACCGCAGCCTCTACCGTCTGTTTTTCTCGCCTGCCGAACAGGACAAGATGTTGCTGGACCTGCAAAGTCCGCGCTTCGCGGTCTGAGCCGACGGCGCCGCCCGCCGGGCGCGCGTCAGAATCGGCAACGCCACATTCATTGTTCCTGACCAGCGGACGAATCCGTGGTCAGATTCCGGCAAAGCCAAGCCCGATCTCCCATCGCGTCATAGTGGGCGCAGTCGCGCGCGTCACTGGGCGCACATGAAAACGGGCGCCGAAGCGCCCGCGGATTTCAAATCGTCAGGAGACGATCAGAACGAGTGGTTCAGGCCGATCAGGAAGTTGCGGCTTTCTTCGTCGAAGAGGGCGGCGCCAGTGGTCTCGTCGGTCCTTTTAGCGAGGACCGAGATGTTGGTCGCGTCGTCGTTATCGACCTGCGTGTAGCCCATGTAAGCGGTCGTGCGCTTCGACAGGCTGTGCGAGTACAGCAGCGACCAGGCAGCGGCGTCGCTGTCATCCCTATCCGCATCCGTGCGGCCATACGACAGATGGACCTTGCCGGCCGAGCTGACCGGGACGATACCGCCGACCTGCCAGACCTTGTCGCTGTCTTCCCTGTCGGTGGCATCCTTGATGACCTGGTACGAACCCATCAGCTTGAACATGCCGAAGTCGTAGGCGGCGCCCAGATACGCTTCCTTCTTGGTGTCGTCGGCAACCCCGTTGAACTTCTCGCTCGCGATGGCGCCGGCGTCCTGCTTCACCTGGCTGTAGACGAGGCCGACGGCGAGCGGGCCGTTCGCGTACTCGGCGCCGATGGCTGCCGTGTCACCCGCCTGGCGGTTATTGTCCTGGTTCTCTTCGTTGAAACCATAGATCGCGTTCAGCGTCAGGCCGCCGAAATCGGGCGACTTGTAGTTGATCGAGTTGCTGAGGCGCGCCGGGCTGGCTGCGACGATGTTCGAACCGAGGGCGTTGGCAAGAATGAACTGCGGGCTGAACGGAACGACGTTGATCGCATCGTACTTGAGCACGTAGTAGCCCGGCGAGTACTGGCGACCGAGGCCGAGGAAGCCGAAACCGCCCTGCAGGCCGACGAACTGCTGACGGCTACGCGAGGCACCGGAGCCGACGCCTTCGTTGTCGTCGAGTTCGATACCGTACTCGAGCGTGAACACGGCCTTCAGGCCGTTGCCGAGGTCCTCGCTACCCTTGAAGCCCAGGCGGAAACCCGCCCAGCCGCCGCTCTCGACGCCGGTGAACTTGTTGTCGTCCATCTTGCCGTAGCCGAAGAAAGCGTCGGCGATACCGTACACGGTGACGTTCGACTGCGCGAAAACCGGGGCGGAGACCAGGCCGGCGACGGCCAGGGCAATCAGTTTCTTCTGCATGTATGTTTCTCCTCTAATTTGAAGCTGAGACCGGGGAATCCACCACGGCCCGACTTACCTCTCAAGCGAGAAGTTGAAGCGATTGTACAAAACGGGAGCATGCAGGCGCAAGTCAAGCAGGGCCGGAATGCACCCTGCCGGCAAAAGATGTTGCACCGACGCAACATGGATACCCGATGCGGCACACTCGGGCATTGCAGCCCTTTTCCGAGGGCGCGCCGGGCATATACCTTCGGCATTGCTGCACTGCGGACGCAACGTGATGCGCATGCCTGCGGAGTCCGGCGAAACCGGCAGACGGCAAAGATTTTCGGCGCCACGGACATGGCGCCGCCGGTGCGGCACACCCCAATGCCGGATGCCCGCCACCGGAACTCGGGCATGCGCTTAGCACTCTCAGGCCATGAGTGCTAACATTGGTTTCGAGGAGGACCCGTACATATGAGCCAAGCCCTGTCTTTCCCGGTACCTTTTGCCGTCGGCAGTATCGACCAGTACATCCAGTCGGTGAATCGCATCCCGCTGCTCACCGAGCAGGAAGAGGTGAATCTGGCCACGCGCCTGCGCCACGAAGGCGATCTGGAAGCTGCCCGCGGGCTGGTGATGTCTCATCTGCGGCTGGTGGTCGCGATCTCGCGCGGTTACCTCGGCTATGGCTTGCCGCACGCCGACCTGATCCAGGAAGGCAACATCGGCCTGATGAAAGCGGTGAAGCGCTTCGACCCCGATCGCGGCGTGCGGCTCGTTTCGTTCGCGATCCACTGGATCAAGGCCGAGATCCACGAGTACATCCTGAAGAACTGGCGCCTCGTCAAGATCGCGACGACCAAGGCGCAGCGCAAGCTGTTCTTCAACCTGCGCAGTCTCAAGCAGGACACCGGCACGCTGAATCGGGACGAAGTGGTCGCGGTCGCGAAGCAGCTCGGCGTAAAACCCGAGGAAGTCGTCGAGATGGAGACCCGGCTCACCGGGCGGGACGTCCAGCTCGAGGGCGGGGCCGACGACGACGAACATCACTTCGCGCCGATCGCCTACCTGCCCGACCCGCACGCCGAGCCTTCGGAAGTGCTCGAACAGGCACAACTGGCCCGCCTGCAGGACGAGGGGCTGAGCGACGCGCTCGCGAGCCTTGACGACCGCAGCCGCACGATCGTCAAACGGCGCTGGCTGACCGAAGGCGACAGTGCGACGCTGCACGAACTCGCCGCCGAATACGGCGTGTCGGCGGAACGCATCCGCCAGATCGAGGCCAAGGCGATGCAGAAGATGCGGGGCTTGCTGGCGGCTGCGTGAGAGCCGGAGGCGCGAGCATGCGGCCTCACGCCGGGGGACCCGTCACTTCGGCGGCAGCAACGCCCTGATGTCCGCCGCGATGTTTTCGGCGGATTCTCCGTGCTTCACATACAGGCGCAACCGCCCTGCCGGATCGAAGACATAGGTCCCGGCAACATGATCGACGGTGTAGTTCGCGCCTTCGATATCGCCGCTTTTCTGGTAGAAAACGCGGAAATCCTTCGCCACCGCCTGCGTCTGGGCGGCATCGCCATACAAGCCGAGGAAGCGCGCGTCGAACTGCGGAACGTAGTTCGCGAGCAGCGCTTGTGTGTCGCGCTCGGGGTCGACGGTGACGAACAGCACCTGCACGCGCTCGGCGTCCGGCCCGAGCTGGCGCATCACTTCGCTCATCGTCGACAGCGTCGTCGGGCAGACGTCCGGGCATTGCGTATAGCCGAAGAACATCGTCACAACCTTGCCGCGGAAGTCCGCCAGCGTGCGCGGGGTGCCGTGGTGGTCGGTCAGCGAAAAGGTGCTGCCGTATTCGGCACCGGTGATGTCCGTGGCGTGGAAAGAAGGCTTGGGTGCGGAGGAATCGGTACAGCCCGCGAGCGCAAGCGCGGTCGCGAGGATCAGGGTGCGTAGCATCGGGACGTCGGCGGGCTGCAACAGCAGCGGGATCAGAACGGGAGGTAATGATCCGCCAGGAGCGCCGCGAAGAGCAAGAACAGATACAGGATCGAGAAGCGGAACGTGCGCCGCGCGAACGCGTCGCTGTAGTGTGCGTACAGGCGCCACGCATGGCGCAGGAAGCCGACGCCCAGCGCGATGGCGCAGACGAGATACAGCGGACCGCTCATTCGCGTGGCGAACGGCAGCAGCGTGACGCCGAACAGGATGCAGGTGTAGAGCAGCACCGACAGGCGGGTGAATTCCGGCCCGTGGGTCACCGGCAGCATCGGCAGGCCGGCGCGCGCATAGTCGGCGCTGCGATAGAGCGCCAGCGCCCAGAAATGCGGCGGCGTCCAGGCGAAGATGATCAGGAACAGCAACAGGGCGTCGGCGCTGACCTCGCCGGTGACGGCGGCCCAGCCGAGCACCGGCGGCATTGCGCCGGATGCGCCCCCGATCACGATGTTCTGCGGCGTGCGCGGCTTGAGCAGGACTGTATAGACGACGGCGTAACCGACGAAAGTCGCGAGCGTCAGCCACATCGTCAGCGGATTCACCCATTGGTACAGCACCGTCAGCCCGGTGCCGCCGAGCACGCCGGCAAAAAGCAGTGTTTCGGCCGGCGCCAGTTCGCCGCGGGGCAGCGGGCGGTGGCGGGTGCGCGCCATGCGGGCGTCGATGTGGGCTTCGATGAGGCAGTTCATCGCCGCTGCGGCGCCGGCGACGAAGGCGATACCCAGCGTCGCGAAAATGACGCTCTTCGGATCCGGCAGCCCGTCGGGCACGGCGAGGAACATCCCGATCACCGCGCAAAACACGATCAGCGTATTGACGCGCGGTTTCGTCAGCACGTAGAACGCATGCAGCCGCCGGCCGGCGGCATGGCGATCAAGCGTAAGAGTTCTTGTGTTCAGGACGCTCATGTTCGCTTCTCCCCACTGCGGCCAGCCGGGGCATGGCGCGCATCCGGTAGTTGATCGTCACCATCACGCTGACCAGCAGCGCCGCGCCCGCGTTGTGCGCGACGGCAAGCGGCAGCGGCAGGCTGAGCAGGACATTCGCCACGCCGAGCGCCGTCTGCAGCGCGAGCACGGCAAACAGCGCCAACCCCGCCACCCGCGTCGCCCGACGCCGGAACAACGCCCACGCGAGCAGGGACAGCGCCAGCGCGGTGAGCGCAGCCCCGATCCGGTGTGACCAGTGGATCGCCGTCAGCGCGGCAAACAACAGGATCTCGCCATCGGCAGTCATGCCGAGTTCGCGCACGACCTGGAATGCCCCGGTGTAGTCCGCGGGCGGCCAGAAGCTCCCCTGGCACGCAGGAAAATCGCTGCATGCGAGCGCCGCGTAATTCGTGCTGGTCCAGCCGCCGAGCATGATCTGGACCGCGAGCAGCACGAACGCGAAGCGCGCCGCGCCCAGCAGGCCGCGCGACACGGCAACGTGCGGCCTTCGCGACGCCTTCAGCGCAAGCCATGCGAGCAATCCCAGCGTCGCCAGCCCGCCGAGCAGATGCGCGGTGACGATCGCCGGCTTGAGCAGCAGCGTGACGGTCCATTTACCGAGCAATCCCTGGAAGATCACGAGGCCGACGAGCCCAGCGGCGACCCGTGGCGAACTCGCCGGGTCATCGCGCCTGCGCCACGCGAGCACGGCGATCGCAACGATCAACAGCCCGAGGCTCGCGGCAAGGTAGCGGTGGATCATCTCCTTCCACGCCTTGGGCAGGCTCACCGGCCCGTGCGGATCGGCCGCGTGCGTCTGCAGGATGTCCGCCGCGGCGTGGTGCGGCGTGAGGCGGCCGTAGCATCCGGGCCAGTCCGGACAGCCGAGGCCGGCGTCGGAGAGCCGCACATAGGCGCCGAACACGACCACCAGCGTCGTCAGCGCCAGCGCGGCCAGCACCAGGCGGCGGTAGAGCGTCATCGGTGCCTCCTCGGCAGCGTTCGCGGCGCGCACCTCGTCACCCCCGCCCGAGCCCGGAATACTTGAGCAGGCGCTCCAGGTCCTTGATCACTCCCTTGATGTCCGTCGGGACAGGGAAACGCATCATCACGTTGCCCAGCGGATCGACCAGGAACACATGAACGCCCCGCGCCGCGCCGGGAAAGCGGACGAGCCACGGCGAGTTGCCGCGCGCGACACGCAGCCCGTCGTGCCGGCCGAGCAGCGCCGCCGGCGGATCGACGTTGTCGGTGACGAGCCACAGGCGCGCGACGCGCGTCATCTCCTTGCCCTGCGCGAGACGCGACTGGCGCACCGCGTACAAAGCCCGTTCACAATCGGCCCCGCAGGCGCCGGAGCCGGCATAGACGAGCGTCCAGCGGCCGTCCACCGCCTCTCGTCCGAACGGCGGCTGGCCGGCCACGCCGGGGAAAACCGCGTCGGGCAGTGGCGCGGGCGGAATCAACTCGCCGTAATTCACCTGGCCCTGCGGCTGCCACACGTAATAGGCGAAATACGACGCCGCAACAGGAAGGGTGCATACCAGCACAAGCGCGGCGAGCGTGAGTTTTGCACTGCGTTGCGTCACGGCCTGAGCCTCCTGAAGACATACACGCCGGTCATCACCAGCGACAATCCGGCGAGCGAGTACCACTGCAGCGCATAGCCGCGGTGGCGGTCGATGCCGGCGTCCGGTCGCGGCCAGTCGCGCTGCAGTCCATCGGCGGCAGCCGAGGTCTGCTGGACGATCCAGTCGCGCACCGCGAGCCCCGACAGCGCGCGATAGCGCTCCATGTCGAGGTACTGCCAGACTCGCCCCTGCGCAGCCTCCGGTGCAAGGGTGAAGGGGTCGACCTGCGGCATGCGGACGATACCGGCAAGGTTCACGCTCCCCGCCGCGGGCGCCGCATCGGGCAATACGGCGCGGTCCGCGCCCGCCGCGATCCAGCCGCGATTCACCAGCACCCAGCCCGCATCGCCTTCCAGGCGCAGCGGTGTCAGGACTTCGTAGCCTGCACGGCCGCGATGGACGCGGTTGTCGAGATAAATCGTCGCTGCCGGGCTCCATTCGCCGTGCAGGCGGACCGGCTGCCATTCGGCCATCTGCATCGATGCCGAAGGCGAAACCGGGGCGGTGGCAGCCGCGGATTCGATGCGCGCCTGCAGCGCGGTCTTCTCGGCCGCCCGGCCCAGCTGCCAGTTGCCGAGCTGCGCGGTCAGCAGCGCTAGCGCGACGCCGGCGATCAGCGGCAGCGGATGAAAGCGGTCGAAAATCATCGCCGCCGCCGTCCGTTTCGACCAGAATGGAACTCTTCGCCAGCTCGCCGGAGTCCCGTCATGCACGTCGTCGTGATCGTCTTTCTGGTGCTCATCGTCGGCAGCCTCGCGTCGGCGCTGGTGTTCCTGCTGCGCGACCAGGGCAAGGGCCGGCGCACCGTGCATGCGCTTGCGCTGCGCGTCGCGCTGTCGATCGCGCTGTTCGTGCTGCTGATGGCGGGGTTCGCGTCGGGGCTGATCACGCAGCGCCTCGGTTCATAGCCAATACACGACGACGAACAGCATCAGCCACACGACGTCGACAAAGTGCCAGTACCACGCGGTCGCCTCGAAGGCGAAATGGTGCTCCGGACTGAAGTGGCCGGCGAGCACGCGGCCGAGCGTCACCGTCAGCATGATCGCGCCGATCGTCACATGCAGGCCGTGGAAGCCGGTCAGCATGAAGAAGGTCGAGCCGTAGATGCCGGTGTCGAGCTGCAGATTGAGTTCCTGGTAGGCGTGGACGTATTCGTAGATCTGGAAGCCGAGGAACGTCACGCCGAGCAGGATCGTCACCAGCAGGCCGATCTTGAGCTGGCTGCGATTGTCTTTCAGCAGGCCGTAATGCGCCCACGTCAGCGTCGCGCCTGATGACAGAAGGATCAGCGTGTTCAGCGCCGGGATGCCCCAGGCGCCCATCGGCGTGAAAGGGTCCACCAGATAGGGGCCGTCGGACGGCCAGGCGCCGGTGAAACCCTGCCAGATCAATGCCTCGTTCGCGCCGCTCGCAAGCCACGGCACGCTCAGCACGCGGGCGTAGAACAGCGCGCCGAAGAACGCGGCAAAGAACATCACCTCCGAAAAAATAAACCAGCCCATCGACCAGCGAAACGAGCGGTCGACCTGCTTGCCGTACTTGCCGCTCTGGGATTCGCGGATCACCTGTCCGAACCAGCCGAACAGCATGTAGACGAGGGTCGCTGCGCCGAGGAACAGCACCCATCGCCCGGCGCCGATCCTGTTCAGCCACATCACCGCGCCGGACGCGGACAGCAGCAGCGCAATCGAGCCGAAGATCGGGTACTTCGACGGCTCCGGCACGAAGTATTTGTCCAGCGTGTGCGTCATGACTGCCTCCCAGGCCTTCTATGCTCCGACGACGAAGTGCACGACCGTGACGAGGCCGAGCACGAACAGCAATCCCGCCAGCAGCCCGACCGCGACGACCAGTTTCGGGTCCAGCGAAGTGGCGTCGCGGTGGTAGGCGTCGTGCCGCCGCACACCGAGAAACGACCACAGCACGGCCCTGAACGTCGCCCAGAAACCGGCCCGGCGCGGCTCGCCCCGCGGTTCCGGCCCCGGCCCCGGCAATGCGCCGTCGTCCCGCTCATCGCTCAAGACGCGGCTCCGCCTCCGGGCGCGCCGACCACCCGCCGACCCGCGATCTCGAAGAAGGTATAAGACAGCGTGATCGTCGTGATTTCGGCAGGCAGCTCGGCATCGACGACGAAGGCGACCGGCATCGTGCGCTTTTCGCCAGCCTGGAGCGTCTGCTGCGTGAAGCAGAAGCAGTCCAGCTTGCGGAAGAACTTCCCCGCGCGCTGCGGCCCGTAGCTCGGCACGGCCTGTCCGGTGACCGGCTCGTCGCGGGTGTTCGACACTTCGTACGCGATCGTCACCAGTTCGCCGGGGTGGACCTTCACGGCCGCCTGCAGCGGGCGAAAGCGCCACGGCAGGTCGTGGGTGTTGGCATCGAACTGCACGGTGATCGTGCGCGAGGCGTCCACCTGCGAGTTCGCGACGCGGTCCGGCCGCAGCAGGTTGTTGACGCCGGCGACCTCGCAGATCTTTTCGTAGAACGGCACGAGCAGGAAGCCGAAGCCGAACATCACCACTGCCGCCAGCGCGAGGCGGAACAGCAGCCGGCGGTTCTCGGCAGCAATCATGCTCATCGCGCGAACACTCCGTACTTGAGGATGACGGCGATGAAGAACGCGAGGGCGAGCGCCGCCAGCACCAGTGCGGTGCGGACGTTGGCCGAGCGGCGCGGATCCCTTGCCATGTTTCTCATCACCTCACGACCGGTGCTTCCTCGAAGGTGTGGTACGGCGCCGGCGACGGCACCGTCCATTCCAGCCCGTCGGCGCCCTCCCACGCACGCGCCGCCGCCTTTGCGCCGCCCCGCACGCATTTCACTGCGACGACGATGAAGATCAGTTGCGACAGACCGAAGCCGAACGCGCCGATCGTCGCGAGCATGTTGAAATCGGCAAACTGCAGCGCGTAGTCCGGGATGCGCCGCGGCATGCCGGCGAGCCCGAGGAAATGCATCGGGAAGAACGCAATGTTGAAGAACACCATCGAGCACCAGAAGTGGATTTTGCCGAGCCGCTCGTCAGGCATGTGGCCGGTCCATTTCGGCAGCCAGTAGTACGCGCCACCGAACAGCGCAAACAGGCTGCCGGCCACCAGCACGTAGTGGAAATGCGCGACGACGTAATAGGTGTCCTGCACCTGGATGTCGATCGGCGCGACCGCGACGATCAGGCCGGTGAAGCCGCCGATCGTGAACACCAGGATGAACCCGACCGCCCACAGCATCGGTGGCTCGAAACTCATCGAACCGCGCCACATCGTCGCGACCCAGTTGAACACTTTCACGCCCGTCGGCACCGCGATCAGCATCGTCGCGTACATGAAGAACAGCTGCCCGACGGCCGGCATGCCGGTCGTGAACATGTGGTGCGCCCACACCGAGAAGCTCAGGATCGCGATCGCTGCAAGCGCGTACACCATCGACGCGTAGCCGAACAGCGGTTTTCTGGCGAACGTCGGGATGATGTGGCTGATGATGCCGAAGGCCGGGAGAATCATGATGTACACCTCCGGGTGGCCGAAGAACCAGAAGATGTGCTGGTACATCACCGGGTCGCCGCCGCCCGCGGCGTTGAAGAAGCTCGTACCGAAGTGCCGGTCGGTGAGCACCATCGTCACCGCGCCGGCGAGCACCGGCATCACCGCGATCAGCAGATAGGCGGTGATGAGCCATGTCCAGCAGAATAGCGGCATCTTCATCAGGGTCATGCCGGGCGCGCGCATGTTCAGCACCGTGACGACGATGTTGATCGCGCCCATGATCGAGCTGATCCCCATGATGTGCACCGCGAAGATCGCCATGTCCTGGCCGATGCCCATCTGCACCGACAGCGGCGCGTACATCGTCCAGCCGGCCGCGGTGGCGCCGCCGGGAACGAAGAACGAGCCGATCAGCAGGATCGCCGCCGGCGGCAGCAGCCAGAAGCTCCAGTTGTTCATGCGCGCGAAGGCCATGTCGCAGGCGCCGACCATCAGCGGGATCTGCCAGTTCGCGAAGCCGACGAAGGCCGGCATGATCGCGCCGAAGATCATCACCAGACCATGCATCGTCGTCAGCTGGTTGAAGAATTCCGGCTGGACGATCTGCAGGCCGGGCTGGAACAGTTCGGCGCGGATCGTCAGCGCCAGCACGCCGCCGGACAGGAACATCACGAAGCTGAAAATCAGGTACATCGTGCCGATGTCCTTGTGATTCGTCGTCGTGACCCAGCGCATCAGCCCGGTCGGGCCGTGATGGTGGTCGTGCAACTGATCGGGGGTTACCGCGGCCATGCTGCCTCCTTGACGTTCCGCTCCGGCTTGCTGGCCCGGACCGGTTGCTGCGCTCGTGCTGCCGTTCAGTTGCCTGCCGGGGCCGCGTTCGCCGGGGCGGGTTGCGCAGCCCCCTCTTCGGCAGCCGGTGCGGCCGGCATCGGGGTGGCGCCCTGCGCCGTTGCGCCTCCCGTGGCAGGCGCCGCCGCCCCTGCTGCAAGCTGGCGGGCGACCCATTCGGTGTAAGCCTGCTGCGACACGACGTGCACTTCGACCGGCATGAAGCCGTGGTCGCGGCCGCACAGTTCGGCGCAGTTGCCGCGATATACGCCTTCGGTATCGGCGCGGAACCACGCGTCGCGGATGAAACCGGGGATCGCATCCTGCTTGACGCCGAACGCCGGCACCCACCACGAATGGATCACATCGTTGGCCGTCGTCAGCACCCGGATGCGCTTGCCGACCGGCACGACGAGCGGGTTGTCGACCTCGAGCAGGTAATGCTCGCCTTTCGGCGCATCGCCCTCGATCTGGTCGCGCGGCGTCGACAGGTTCGAGACGAAACGGATCCCCTGGCCTTCGCCCTGCAGGTAGTCATAGCCCCATTTCCACTGATAACCGGTGGCCTTGATCGTGATGTCGGGGTCCGCGGTGTTCTTCATGTCCAGCACCGTCTTCGTCGCCGGCCACGCCATCCCGAGCAGGATGAACACCGGGATGATCGTCCAGGCGATCTCCACCGACGTGTTCTCGTGGAAATTCGCCGCCACCGCGCCGCGCGACTTGCGATGCCGGAATACCGCCCAGAACATGACGCCGAACACCGCGACGAAGATCACCAGGCAGATGATCAGCATCAGGTTGTGCAGGTCGTAGATCTGGGCGCCGATCGGCGTGACGGGCGGCGGGAGGTTGAATTTGCTCGGTATGCTCTGCGCGACGGCAGCGGAAGCTACGGGGAGCAAGATGACTGGAGCTGCAACGCGACCGGCAAGACGCATGTCCCAACCTCTATCGAATGCAGTGTCGGCGTCGCCCGGGGAGGCGGAATCGCATCACGTGCGAGCCCGCTTTCCGAGCCGTGACGGCCGGCGCCGGAAGCCGTGCATCGTGGCCCACCGGCGAGAACAAACCGCTACCCGGAAGGAATCGCAATCCTGATGATGAAAGATTTTTCCGTGTAGTCGAACTGATCATGCCATAGCAAAATCAGCGTTCGCAATACGGGTTTTTGAGCATCATCAATATTTTGCAGTGCAATACGTGCTAGTCGCTTACTGCCCGCAAGGAATGGGGAACCCTATCGGGGTTTTCCCGCAGGGGTGCGCACTGCACTGCGCAACGGGCCGCGGGGCTTCCGGGCTAAAATCGCGTGCCCGTCCACTGCGACCCGAAAAATGCGCTATTCCCGCCCCGCTTTCGAGACCAAAATCTGCCCGCCGGAGGAACTCGCGATCCGTGCCGCGGCGCTCCCCCGCCCGCTCGTATTCACGAACGGCTGTTTCGACATCCTGCATCGCGGCCACGTCACCTACCTCGCCCAGGCGCGCGCGCTCGGCGCCGCAATGGTCGTCGCGCTGAACACCGATGCGTCGGTGCGGCGTCTGGGCAAAGGCGACGACCGGCCGGTCAATCCGCTCGAAGATCGCGCCGCGGTCATGGCCGCGCTCGCATGCGTGGACCTCGTGACGTGGTTCGACGAAGACACACCGCTCGCGTGCATCCTCGAAGCCCGGCCCGACGTCCTCGTCAAGGGCGGCGACTGGGCGCCCGAACGGATCGTCGGCGCGACCGAAGTGCGCGGCTGGGGGGGCGCCGTGCATTCGATTCCGTTCGAGCACGAGCGCTCGACGACGACGCTGCTCGGCCGCATCCGCGGCAGCTGAAATCGCGCACCGCAACGGATCCGGTCGCCGCTGCGGCGGCGACGCCCCGATCGGCCGCCCGCCAGCGCACGAGCGCCGTTAAAATGCTGCCGATGACTCCCGCTGCAGCTTCCCCCTCCTCGCTCCACATTCTCGAACACGTCTTCGGCTACACCGCATTCCGCGGCGAGCAGGAGGCGATCGTCGAACACGTTGCCGCCGGTGGCGACGCCCTGGTCCTGATGCCGACCGGCGGCGGCAAGTCGCTGTGCTTCCAGATCCCGGCGCTGATGCGCGCGGGCACCGCGGTGGTCGTGTCGCCGCTGATCGCGCTGATGCAGGACCAGGTCAGCGCGCTGCGCGAAGCCGGCGTCGCGGCCGCCTATCTGAACTCCAGCCAGGCCGCCGACGAATCCGCCGCGGTCGAGCGCGACCTCGTCGGCGGACGGCTCGACCTGCTGTACGTCGCGCCGGAGCGCCTGCTGACCGGGCGCCTGCTCGCGACGCTCGACCGGCTGCACGAGGCCGGACGCATCGCGCTGTTCGCGATCGACGAGGCGCACTGCGTGTCGCAGTGGGGCCACGACTTCCGCCCGGAATACCTGCAGCTGTCGGTGCTGTCCGAACGCTTCCCGGCGGTGCCGCGGATCGCGCTGACCGCGACCGCCGACCCCGAAACCCGCGAGGAAATCGCCCAGCGCCTCGCGCTCGGCGACGCGCGCCGCTTCGTGTCGAGCTTCGACCGGCCGAACATCCGCTACCGCATGGTCGACAAGGACAACCCGCGCGCGCAGCTGCTCGCGTTCATCCGCGACGATCACGCCGGCGAAGCGGGCATCGTGTATTGCCTGTCGCGGCGCAAGGTCGAGGAGACCGCGGCATGGCTCGGCGAACAGGGCATCCGCGCGCTCGCTTACCACGCCGGCATGGCGCAGGAAATCCGCGCCGCGCACCAGAGCCGCTTCCTGCGGGAGGACGGCATCGTCATGGTCGCGACGATCGCGTTCGGCATGGGCATCGACAAGCCCGACGTGCGCTTCGTCGCGCACCTCGACCTGCCGCGCTCGATCGAAGGCTATTACCAAGAGACCGGCCGCGCCGGTCGCGACGGCCTCGCGGCGCAGGCGTGGATGGCGTGGGGCGCGCAGGACATCGTGCAGCAGCGGCGCATGATCGACGAATCCGAAGGCGCGGACGACTTCAAGTGGCGGGCGCGGGCGCGGCTCGACGCGCTGGTCGGCCTGGTCGAGACGACCGGCTGCCGGCGCCAGTTCCTGCTCGCGCATTTCGGCGAAGAGGGCGAGGCCTGCGGCAACTGCGACAACTGTCTCGAGCCGCCGCGCACGTGGGACGCGACCGACGCGGCGCGTCGCGCGCTGTCGGGCGTGTTCCGCACCGGCCAGCGCTTCGGCGCCGGCCACGTCATCGACGTGCTGCGCGGCGAACTCACCGACAAGGTGCGCGACTGGAAGCACGACCAGGTCAGCACGTTCGGCATCGGCGCCGAGCTCGACGACAAGACCTGGCGCACGCTGTTCCGCCAGCTCGTCGCGCGGGGGCTGCTCGCGGTCGACCACGACCGCCACAGCGCGCTGACGCTGACCGACCTCGCCCGCCCGCTGCTGCGCGGCGAAGCCGAATTCGCGCTGCGCCTGGCGCCGGAAAAGCGGCGTTCGAAGCGCAGCCGCAGCACCCGCCTGGAGATACCCGACGGCGTGCCGCTGACCTTGTTCGACCGCCTGCGCGCGTGGCGAGCGGCGACCGCGCGCGAACGCAACGTGCCTGCCTACGTGATCTTCCACGACGCGACGCTGCGCGAAATCGCGCTCGCCCGCCCGGTGAGCCTCGCCGAACTCGCGGGCATCTCGGGCATCGGCGACCGCAAGCTCGAGGCGTACGGCGCGGACATCCTCGCCGAGATCGCGCGCGAAGTCTGAAACGCCGGTGCGCGCCCGCCTGCTGCCCGCTAGCGCGAGCGCAGCAGGTCGAGATCCGCGCGGTTGCGCTCGTCGGTGTAGGGCTCGGCGGCCGGCGGCGGGGCGCCGGCGAAGCATTGCACCAGGACGTTCGAGAGCGGGCGGTCGCGGAACAGGATTTCAACCGCGCAGGGGCCATATACCGACTGGATCGTGGCCAGCAGGTTGCGCGCGTACGGCGTCGCGAGGCGCGAATCGAGGATCAAGTTCGCGAACATCACGCCTTGCGGGGCCAACACGCGCTGCGTCCCCTGCCAGAATTCGCGCGTGACCAGGTGCGCGGGAATGCTCGTGAGCGCGCTATAGGCGTCGACGACGACCGCGTCGAAGCGCTCGTCGGTGTCGGCGACGAAACGCCGCGCGTCGGCGGCGACAAAGCGTCCACGGCTGCCGGTACCGAGGAACTCCCGCTCCGCCAGTTCGCGTATTGCCGGGTCGATATCGACGTAGAGGTAGTCGTTGAGCGGTTCGCGGTGCGAGAGCGTGAAGCCGCCGGCGCCGAGCACGAGGATGCTGCGGTTACGAAAACCCATTTCTTCAAGCATCACCGTGCGCAGCCGCTCAATGTAACGCGTGTAGCGCGGCGGCTCGCTGTCGTCGATGATCGAAGCGACCTGGTTGTTGATCCAGAACACCTGCGGGTCGGTCATGCCGGGCACCACCACCGGGCCGACTCGGTAAGTGGCGTAGGCAGTTTCGATCTGTTGCGGCAGCAGCACGTTGCCGCCTATCGCCGCGACGGCGACCAGCGCGATGATCGGCAGGTCGGCCGCCACCGTCCGTTCCCCGGAATCCTGCAGCCACGGCACCAGGCACAGGAGCAGCGCCGCACAGACGAGGATCGCCGCGGCGACGCCGAGCCACTGCATGACCAGCAACGACAGCGACAGCGAACCCAGGAACGACCCGAGCGTCGACCAGTACAGCGCCGCGCCGCTGCGCGCGCCGACACGATCGTCGCGCAGCAGGTTGGTCAGCACCGGCACCGTCTGGCCGAGCAGCCACGCGATCGGGCACACCACGCCGGCGACGAAGATCAGGTACGCAAGCGGCGCGGGAGTCACGTGCGCGAACAACGCGTCGACGACCGGTCCGGCGAGTCCCACTGCGATCAATGCGGCGGCGAGCAGGAAGTTGCGCCGCACGCGCCCGAGAAAATCGCGCTCGACACGTCCGCCCGCCTGGTATCCGAGCGCGAGCGCGAGCAGGAAGAAACCGATCGTCGGCGCCGTCACGGTGATCGCGCTGCCCAGATGCGGCACCAGGCGGCGCAGCGCGATGATCTCCGCGCCGAGCGACGAAAAGCCCTCGACAAACACCGTGGCGAACAGGACCGCGGTGCGAACGGGACGGGGGGAACGGATCATCGGCGCGTGCGTATCATCGGCGAAGTTTGCGGAATCGAGCCACGCCGCTCGCTCGCGCGGGCACGTGCCGCGATACAGTACGCTCCGTGCGCGATCTGCTGCATCCTCTCATCTTCATCGTCCTCGTCGTTGCGATCGGCCTCGCGGCGCACCTTGCCGTGCGCCGCAGCCGGAAACGGCTCGACGATTCCCGCAAGAATTGAACCCGGATCGGCATATGCGTAGAGAGAGCCCTTCGCAGGCGCGTCCGTGCAGGGCTTCGGAACGCGAGCCTCTCCGCCGCACTCTATCCCGGATGCGGAGAACGCGTGCGACCGCGCACCGTCCGCCGGACAGGAGCACACGATGGAAAACTACCTGCACAGAGTATTGGGCGTCTACGAGACGCGCGCGGCGGCCGAAGCAGCGCTGGAGCGCCTCGTTCAGCGCGGCCTGCCGCGGGACAAGGCGAAGCTGCTTGAACCGGGCGGCAACCGCGAGAGCGAGGACGCTACGCCAGACAGCGACGACGTGCTGAAGGAAGTGCTGCGGGACGGCGCGATCGGCACCGCGGTCGGGACGCTCGCCGGCGCTGCGGGGACCGTTGCGCTGGCGGCGGCGAACATCAGTCTGTTCGTCGCCAGCCCAGTGCTCGGCGCGCTGTCGATGCTCGGCTGGGGAGCAAGCCTCGGCGCCATCGTCGGGGCGGCTGCCGGCGCGGAGAACAGCAAGGGCGACGTCGCCGATCTGGTCAAGGATGCGCTCGCGAGCGGCCACGTGGTCCTCGTCGCGCATGCCACGACCGAGGAGCAGACGACCTACGCACGACAGATCATCGGCGACTCGATGGCCCAACCCGGAGGGGCCGCGGCAACGCCGTGAGCGACGCCGGGGCCGCGAACGCTACTCGGTCGGCTCGATGTGGGTCGTCAGCCGCGTCCCGGTCTGCTTGTGCACCGCGCGCTCGGCCGCGTCGGCGAGCGCATGGGCGTGGGCGACGGTCCAGTTTCCCGGCACGCGCAGATCGACATGCGCGAACTGCATCGCTCCGGCGACGCGCGTCTTCAGGTTGACGAAGCATCCGCCCCCGTTGCAACAGGACTGCAGCACCGCCTCGATATGCCGGATTTCGGCGTCATCGAGCGCACGGTCCATCAGGCCATCGACCGAGCGGTGCATCAGGCTCCAGCCTTCGCGCAGGATGTTCAATGCGACGCCGGCTGCCACGAGCGGATCGAGCCAGTTCCAGCCGCTGAGGCTCGCCAGCCCGACGCCCGTGACGACACCCGCGGTCGTCCACACGTCGGTCATCAGATGACGCGCATCGGCTTCGAGCGCGAGCGAACGGTGCGCCCGCCCGACGTCGAACAGGATGCGCGCAACGGCCAGGTTGACGAGGCTCGCGCCGACCGACAGCACAGTGCCCAGACCGAGCGCGCCGAGCGGCTGCGGATGGATCAGGCGTTCGACGGCCATCGCGAGGATCACCAGCGCGGCGACGAAGATCAGCATGCCTTCGAAAGCGGCCGAGAAATATTCCGCCTTGCCGTGACCGTACGGATGCTCGGGGTCGGCCGGAGCACGCGCCAACGACACCATCAGCAGCGCGAACGACGCGCCGGCGAGATTGACGAGAGACTCCAGCGCATCGGAGAGGAATCCGACCGAACCGGTCAGCCACCACGCTCCCGCCTTCATGCCGATCGTCGTCAGCGCGGCGAGGATCGAAAGCAGCAGGGCCTGGTGCGGAGTGAGAGTGCGCATGATGACGACGGGAACGGAACGGTCGCCATGGTAAACCACGTCAATGCGCGCGGGAGCAGGCGGAACGACGGAAGAGTCCGGCGCCTGAAACATTTCCCGACATTACGGCCGGCGCGCGAAGCGCTGGCATGCAGCGCGTTCAGCGGACCTTCAGCAGCTCCACTTCAAACACCAGCGTCGCGTTCGGCGGAATCACACCCCCGGCGCCACGCGCGCCATAGCCGAGTTCGGGCGGAATCGTCAGCTTGCGCCGGCCGCCTTCCTGCATGCCCTGCACGCCCTCGTCCCAGCCGCGGATGACGTGGCCGGCGCCGAGCGGAAACTCGAACGGATCGTTGCGATCCTTGCTCGAATCGAACTTGCGGCCGTCGGTGAGCCAGCCGGTGTAATGCACCGATACGCTCTTGCCTTTCTCGGCCGTCGCGCCGCTGCCGACCTCCATGTCTTCGATGATGAGGCCGCTGGCGGTCGTGGTCTGGGACATCGGTACTCTCCTGGTTGAGGCGAAAACCCGGATTCTACCCGCCCTGCTTGCGCCGGCTGGCGAAGTTCTCGCGGAATTTCGCGATCTTCGGCGCGACGACGTACTGGCAATACGACTGGTCCGAGTTACGCGCGTAATAATCGCGGTGCACATCCTCCGCCGGCCAGAACGTGCCGGCACGCTCGACCTTGGTCACGATCGCCGACGGGTACACGCGCATTTCGCCCATTTCCTCGATCAGCGCGAGCGCCTCGTGCAACTGCTCGTCCGTCGTCGCGAAGATCGCGGAACGGTATTGCGTGCCGACGTCGTTGCCCTGCCGGTTGAGGCTCGTCGGGTCATGGATGACGAAGAATATCTCCAGCAGATCGCGGTAGCCGATCACTTCGGGATCGAACACGATGCGCACGGCTTCCGCGTGGCCCGTTCCACCCTCGCAGACCTGGCGATAGGACGGAGAATCGACGCGTCCGCCGGTATAGCCGGACGTCACCGCCTCCACGCCTTCCACATCCTTGAACACGGCCTCGAGGCACCAGAAGCAGCCGCCGGCCAGAATGGCGGTTTCACGTGCCGCGGGCATTTCCTGTTCCGTCATACGGATTACCTCCTTGGGAATCGCTGCTGGTATGACAGCGCCGCGGCACGTCCATTCCCGGTTATTTGAAGGAGATTGTGTAATAGACGTCGGCCGAGTTGTCGTTGCCGCCGCGCGCCACGACGGAGACCTGCCGGGTCAGCTGGTAGGTCAGCTTGACGAGGCTTTCGGCGCCGCCGAGGCTCTGCTCGAACGACAGGAAAAGGTCCGACGACAGGCGCTTGCCGAGCGACAGCACCTGTCCGCTGACGGTGCCTTCGCCGGTCACGACCGAACCTTCGCCGACGACGCGGCTCGTCGCGCCGCGCGTGACGCTGGTGAGTTCTCCCTGCCCGATCGAGAACTGGTCGAAGCCGAGGCTGCGCGACAGCTGTTCGGTCATGCCGCCGCCGGGCCCGCCGAGCAGGGCCTGAGCGGCCGGCAGCAGCAGGCCGAGGTCCGCTCCGCCGCCGGCCGTCGGCGGGCGGCCGAGGACGAGCCACGACAGCTTCTCCGGATCGGGCACGTTCGGCTCGGACACCAGCCGCACCTGCGGCCGCCTCGCGCTGCCGACGATCGCGACCCCGGCTTCGACTGCGAGCCCCTTGCGCAACGCAACGATATTCAGGCCCGGGTTGTTCAGCGGCCCCTGGAAATTGATCCGGCCGCGCTCGATCACGAGGCTCTGGCCATAGCCTTGATAGGTGCCGCCGACCGTCGCGATCGTGCCGACCGCGCTCAGCGGCTCGCCATCGCGCACGCGCAGCCGCAGCTCGCCCGCGAGCCGCGTGTCGACGCCAAGCGCCGACAGGTACAGGTTGTCGCCGAGCGTGACCTGCACGTCGGCAGCGAGCTTGAAGCCGCCTTTGCCGGACGGCGTTTCGCGCCCGAGGATCACGACATCCTCGGAGAGGCTCGGCGGCGGCGAATCGGCCAGTTCGATGTATCCCGCGTCGGCACGAAACTCTGCCTCCAGGTCGAGGCTGGTCCACGTGCTGCGCGCGGTGCCGCCGCCGGACAGGATCAGCCAGCGGTCGGGGCGCTGCAGGATCGGCAGGCGGTCGGCCTGGTAGCGAAAACTGCCCGTTCCGCTGTCGAGCGCGATTTCACCCGACGCGGTGAGGCGGCCCGGCTCGCGCGTGAAGCGCGCCACCGGCACGCGCCCGTCGGCGGGCCGGACGCGATTCGGCGACACGAATTCGAGCCGGACGAGGCGCAGCCGGTCGCGATCGAACTCCGCGCGGAGTTCGCCGCCCGTCAGCTGCAGCCCTTCGTCGACGAGGGCGACCGACAGCGCGCGTCCGTCGATGCTGCCGCTCGCGCGCGGGTCGGACGGCGTGCCGGCGAGCGCAAAATCGGCCGCGAGGCTGCCGCCGGTGACGATGTTTTCCTGCATCAGGCGCCCGAGCCACGCGATCGACGGCATCGCCAGCCGCGCCGAGCCGAGCAGCGCCGCGTCCGGCGCGAGCCGCCAGCCCGCGCCCGGGTCGCGCTCCGCCAGCGCGGTTGCGGAACCGACCAGTTCGCCGAGTTCGGACCCTCGCGCGTCCAGCGACAGCGCCAGGCGGTTGTCGCGCACGGTCAACCGGGCTTCGAGATGTTCGAGGCCGAGCCGCGCCGGGAGCTCGCCGCTGACGCTCAGGTCGCCCGACTCGCGGAATACCCGCGCCGTCCCGTTCGCGCTCTGGCCGAGCTGCAGGTCCCATTCGGCGCCGAGCACCAGCGCCCCCCGCTCGCGCCCGATGCGTCCCTCGCGGCGTCCGTCCGGCCGGCTCGCGAGGCGCAGCGCGAGACCGGTCAGCGAACCGCGTGCGGCGATGAGCTGCGGCGTCCATTGCGTTTCGTCGAGCCGGATGCGACCGCGCTCGCCGGCGTCGAACGCGGCCGTCCCCAGCGCGACGCGTTCGGACTCGATGTGGAGCTGCGCCGGCGAGGTCAGCCGCGCTTTGAAACGCCCGCCGGTCTCGAGCGTCACGGCGCGCCCCTGCCACGCGAAGCGGGAGCGCTGCTCGCCGGGCGGCGCGGAGTCCGGCCCGGCCGCGCCGCCCCCTTCGCCTGCGGCGCCGGCCGAACCGGCCGAACCGGCCGAACCGGCGGCACCGGGCTTCCTCACCAGGCCGCCTGCGAGGCGCATGCGCAGCGTGTCGTCCTCGAGGCCGCTCGCCGTGAAGTCGAGGATGTGGTCCGTACCCTTCCCGCTGACGCCGAGCTTCGCGCGGTCGATGAGGTTCTCGTCCTCGCCGCGGCCCAATCCGGTGACGTCGAGCGCGAGTTCGAGGGGCCCGTCGATGCCGTCGGCGAACCGCCCCTGCGCGCCGAGTCCTGCAACCCGCAGCCCGCCCGGCAGGCGCAGCGCCGCCGCCGACAGGTCGAACGTCGCGCCGGGGCGTTCGAGCGTGCCGCTCACAGTCCCCTCGATCCGTGCGCGGCCGCCGAATTCGTCGCCGAGCGCGGCGAGCGCCGGAGCATCGACGTCGATCTCCAGCTCGTCGCCGCGCCCGCCCCACGCGCCTTTCACCTGCACCCGGTTGCCGGCGAGCGTCAGGTCGAGGTCGCTGTCGGCGAGCCGCTCGCCGTCGATGACGACGTGGCCGCTTCCGCTCAGCGGCCGGCCTTCGAGCCGGCTCGGCTGCAGTTGCCAGCGGGCGTCGAAACGCCGCCGCTCGCCCAGCGCACCCCGCAGTTCGAAGCTCATGTTCAGGCTCGCGGCAGGCGCGCGGGCGAGCAGCGCGTGCGGATCGAACGCCGCGAGCTGGCCGGTTGCGACGAGGGTTCGCGCACCGTCATCCGTCGGCGCCGTCAGTTCGCCATCGGCACGGATCCGCGCAGCGCCAAGGCGCAGGTCGAACCGCGCCGTCTGTTGGGAGGCGTCACCTGCCGCTTCGACGGTTCCGGCGACGTTGCCTTTCGGCAGGCGTGCGTCGAGCCGGGCAGGATCGATGCCGGCGAGCTGCAGCATCGCGGTCACGCGCCCGAACGCCGTGTCGGCATCCGGCGACCAGTGGACGTTTCCCGCGGCGGTGCCGGCGCCGGGAAGTTCGACGAGCAGCGAATCGGCACTCGTTTCAGCCGGCGTCCAGCGCAGTTGCGCCGCGATGCGCTCGACCGGCAGCGCGTTGCGGTCGATCGTGCCGGGCGCCCGGTTTTCAATCGTGACCGGCCCGGAGAGCACCCACGCTTCGCCGGGGGCCGACGTGAGGTCGGCTTCGAGGCGCAGCGCGGCCTGTGGCGCGGCCGGCTGGAACGCGGACGGATCGATATCGCCGAGCGCGGCCTGGAGGCGGCGCAGCGGCACCGGCTCGAACGGCGCGGCGACGACATCGGCGCTGCCGGCAAGCCCCGCGCCCTCGGCCTCGACGAGCAGGTGCGGAGTGACCAGGTCGCCGTCGGCGCGAAGGTTCAGCGTGTAGGCACGGCCGGCCCGCTCGCCCTGCAGCACGCCGCTGGCCGACAGCGCGAACGGCGCGGCGCCGCCGTCCATTTCGCCCGACAGGCTGGCCTGACCGAACGGCAGCGTGGCGGAGAGGGCTTCGACGCGGTGGTGCCGGCCGTCGCTCGCGAGCGTGGCCGCGAGCGACGAGAGTTCGAACTTCACTGCGTCGACCGGCACCGCCTCGCCGCCTTCCGCCGGCCGGTCGAGCACGGCGACGCGCCCGACCTGCAGCGCCCGCAGTGACAGCGAGAACGGCAGTTCGAGCGTGGCAGGAGGACCTTGCGCGGGGGCGGGCGCGTCAGCGGGCCGGCGCGCAAGCGTGATTTCGTCGATCGCGAGGGACGCGATGTCGAGATGGCGGTCGAACAGCGCCGCCGCGTTCCACTGCAGCGCCAGGTTGCCGATCCGCAGCCGCAGGTCCGGGGTGACGACGCGCAGCGCATCGAGCTGCAGCGGTCCGGCGAGACGGCCGGACGCGTTCACGACGACGACCTGCCCGCCGCTCAGGCGTCCGACGGCGTCGGCGGCAAAGCGCAGGCCGGATTCGGCGCGCACCAGCCACGTCGCAAACAGCGCCGCCGCCACGACGAGCAGCAGCACGACCAGCAGCAGTCCGCCCGCGATGCGGAAAAACCGGCGCCGCACCGAAGTCTCGACTGCGGGCGCCATCGTCGGTCCGGCTCAGCCGAACAGCGAGCGCAATCCCTCACCCGGGTCCGGCACGCGCATGAACGCTTCGCCGACGAGGAAGGCATTGACCGCGTTCGCCCGCATCAGCGCGACGTCCGCGGGCGCGAGGATGCCCGACTCGGTGACGACGATGCGCTCCGCCGGCACGCGCGCGAGCAGATCGAGCGTCGTCTGCAGGCTGACGTCGAACGTGCGCAGGTTGCGGTTGTTGATGCCGACGAGCGGCGTGGAGAGCTGCAGCGCGATGTCGAGTTCGGCCGCGTCGTGCGCCTCCACCAGCACCGCCATGCCGAGGCTCCCGGCGACCGCCTCCATGTCGCGCATCGCCGCGAGGTCGAGCGCTGCGACGATCAGCAGCACCGCATCCGCGCCCATCGCACGCGCCTCATACACCTGCCACGGGTCGACGAGGAAATCCTTGCGCAGCACCGGCAGGCTGCAGGCCGCCCGCGCCGCCTGCAGATACGCCGGCGCCCCCTGGAAGAACTGCTGGTCGGTCAGCACCGACAGGCAGGCCGCGCCGCCGCGCTCGTACTGCAACGCGATCTCGGCGGGGCGGAAATCCTCGCGGATCACCCCTTTCGACGGACTCGCCTTCTTGATCTCGGCGATCACCGCAGCGTCTCCCGCGGCGATCTTCGCGCGGATCGCGCCGACGAAATCGCGCGGCGCAGCGAGCGCTTCGGCTTCGGCGCGGACTCGCGCCAGAGGGCGCGCCGCGCTGCCGGCGGCAACTTCGTCGCGCTTGACCGAGAGGATCTTGTTCAGGATGTCGCTCATCGTCGCGCTCACGCGAACTTGCGGTTGAAGGCGATGAACTCGTCGAGCTTCGCGCGCGCCGCGCCGCTCGCGATCAGCTCGCGCGCACGCCGGATGCCGATGTCGATCGAATCGGCGAGGTTCGCGGTGTAGAGCGCCACGCCGGCGTTGAGGATGACGATCTCGCGCGCCGGACCGGGCTGGTTGTCGAGCACGCCGAGCAGCACCGCCTTCGATTCCTCGGCAGTTTCGACCCGCAGGTTGCGGCTGCCGACCATCTGCAGATCGAAGTCCTCCGGGTGGATCTGGTATTCGCGGATCTCGCCGTCCTTCAGCTCGCCGACCATCGTCGCCGCGCCGAGGCTCACTTCGTCCATGCCGTCGAGCCCATGGACGACCAGCACGTGATCCGCGCCGAGACGCTGCATCACGCGCGCCTGGATGCCGACGAGGTCGGGATGGAACACCCCCATCAGCGTGTTCGGCGCGCCGGCCGGGTTGGTGAGCGGCCCGAGGATGTTGAAGATCGTGCGCACGCCCATTTCGCGGCGCACCGGCGCGACGTTCTTCATCGCGCTGTGGTGGGCCGGTGCGTACATGAAGCCGATGCCGGTCGCCTCGATCGATTCCGCGACCTGCTCCGGCGTTAGCCCGAGCTTCACGCCGAGCGCCTCGAGCACGTCGGCGGCGCCGCTCTTCGACGACACGCTGCGCCCGCCGTGCTTCGCGACGCGCGCGCCGCCGGCCGCGGCGACGAAGATCGTCGTCGTCGAGATATTGAACGTGTTGGCGCCGTCGCCGCCGGTGCCGACGACATCGAGGAAGTTCTGGTCCGCCCCCGGGACGCGCACCGGCGTCGACATCTCGCGCATCACCGTCGCCGCCGCGGTGATCTCGCCGATCGTCTCCTTCTTGACGCGCAGGCCGGTGAGGATCGCCGCGGTCATCACCGGCGAGATCTCGCCGGCCATGATCTGGCGCATCAGCGACAGCATTTCGTCATAGAAGATCTCGCGGTGGTCGATCGTGCGCTGCAGCGCTTCCTGGGCGGTGATGGTCATGGTGGGCCTGTAGGAGCAATTCGTAAAAGTGCGCGGGAGCGTTTCACGGCGTCCCGCCGCCGGTTTCAGTTCTGTTCGAGGAAGTTCCGCAACAGCTGGTGGCCGTGGTCGGAAAGGATCGACTCGGGGTGGAACTGCACCCCCTCGACCGCGAGCGTCCGGTGCCGCACGCCCATGATCTCGCCGTCTTCGGTCCACGCCGTAATCTCGAGACAGTCGGGCAGGCTCTCGCGTTCGATCGCGAGCGAATGATAGCGGGTGCAGGTGACCGGGTTCGGCAGCCCGCGGAACACGCCCTGCCCTTCGTGAAACACCGGCGACGTCTTGCCGTGCATCAGGCGCTTCGCATGGACGACCCGGCCGCCAAACGCCGCGCCGATGCTCTGGTGCCCGAGGCAGACGCCGAGGATCGGGAGCTTGCCGGCGAACTCGCGAATCGCCGCCACCGAGATGCCCGCTTCGGCCGGCGTGCACGGGCCGGGCGAAATCACCAGCTGCGAGGGTTTCATCAGCGCGAGCTGTTCGAGCGTGATCTCGTCGTTGCGATACACCTTGACGTCCGCCCCGAGCTCGCCGAAGTACTGGACGAGGTTGTAGGTGAAGCTGTCGTAGTTGTCGATCATCAGCAGCATGAATCTCATCCTATTGATGCGTACCGGGAAAGACCCCGAGCACGCTGCGCCTGCGCCCGCCTGCCCCCGGCGGGGCCGGAAACGGGCGGGAAACGGCGTAAAAGGGAGTCATTTTCACCCCCCGAGCACGCAAGGCACAACAGCGGCGTGGCGCCGGAAGCCGCGCTCAGTCGTTGTCCTTCAGCCATTCCGGCAGCTCGCGGCTGCCCGCGTTCTCCTGGACGTACTGGCGGATCAGGCGGCGCACGACCTGCGACGACGTCAGGTCCTTGCTCGCGCAGATTTCCTCGAAGAGCTTCTTCTTCTGCGGATCGATCAGCAGCGTCAGGCGGGCGGTACGGTTTTCTTTCATATCGATTAACATGAAATTAACATTGAAAGTGCTACGGCTTGCAATGTAATGTGCACCTGTTGCGAACGCAATGGGCAAACGCAAGGAGGCCGCGGGTGAGCGACAGGGAGACCCTTCTGGGCTGGTGCGGTTTGCTGTCGCTGCGCGGCGATGGTCATCCGTTCGTCGTCGACGCCGACGGCCAGCGCACGCTGCAGTTCGACGGCCTCACGATCCAGAGCCAGATGGCGCTGGACGATCCGGACGCGCTCGCGCTCGACTACACCCGCACGATGATGGGTTTCCTGCTGTTCCACCCCGCGCCGCGTCACGTGGCGATGATCGGCCTGGGCGGCGGTTCGCTGCTCAAGTACTGTCTCAAGACGATGCCCGGGACGCACGTTACCACCGTCGAAATCAACCCGGAGGTGATCGCCCTTCGCGATGCGTTCGGAATCCCGCCGGACGGACCGCGTTTGCAGGTATTGTGTCGCGACGGAGCCGAATACGTGCGCGATCCGGACGAGGCGCCGGACGTGCTGATCGTCGATGGCTTCGATGCCGGGGGGATGCCGGAGCAGCTGTGCTCGGCCGGCTTCTACGATCACTGCTACGCGATGCTTGCGGAGGGCGGCATGATGGTGGTGAACCTGTGGTCGGGCGACCGGCGCTACGGGCTTTATGCGTCACGCATCCGCGACAGCTTCGACGGCAGGATGGTCGCCGTGCGCGCCGACGAAGATTCGAACCGCATCGTGTTCGCGAGCAAGGACCCGCATTTTCCGCCGGGGCGGGCGCAACTGCTCGACCGCGCCCGGGCGCTCGCCCTCGACCATCCGTTCGGCCTGGTTCCGCTGGCGCAGCGGATCCAGCACCGGCTCGACCACCGCCGCGAGGATCGCGACGACCCGTGGCCATCCGGCAAGCGCCGGCGCTGAAAGCCACGCGCACGTGCTGCTTCTCGACTGGATCCTGATCGTCATCGCCGGCTGGCTCGCACTCGGGCTCGCCGGGATCGCGGCGCTGCGCAACACCGCGTTCGTCGCCCGCACGCTGTTCCCGGCGGGCGCCGCGCTCGGGCTCGCGCTGGCCGGATTCGCGCTCGCGGCGATGTTCGACACGCCGCAGACCGCGGTCCTCGCGCTCGGCCTGCCCGACCTGCCGTTCCACCTGCGGCTCGACGGCCTGTCGGCGTTCTTCCTGTTCGTGATCGGCGCGACCGGCGTCGGCATCTCGGTCTTCGCCGCGGGCTATTTCCGCGTCGGCGAAGGCACGCCGCCGGGCCTGATGTGCCTCGAATACCATCTCTTCCTCGCGAGCATGGCAATGGTCGTGCTCGCCGACGACGCGTATGCGTTCATGGTGATGTGGGAAACGATGGCGCTGTCGTCGTTCTTCCTCGTCACGGCGAACCACCGCGTGCCGGCGATCCGCGCAGCGGGCTTCCTGTACCTGCTCGTCGCGCACGTCGGCGCAATCGCGATCCTGCTGTGCTTCGGCGTGCTGCAGGCGAACACCGGCGACTACACCTTCGCCAACATGCGCGCGCAGTCGCTGCCGCCGCTGTGGGCGTCGGTCGCGTTCCTGCTCGCGACGCTCGGCTTCGGCGCGAAGGCGGGCATCCTGCCGCTGCACGTGTGGCTGCCGGAAGCGCATCCGGCCGCGCCGTCGCCGGTGTCGGCGCTGATGAGCGGCGTGATGCTGAAGACCGCGATCTATGGGCTGCTGCGCGTGAGCTTCGATCTTCTCGGCGCGCAGCAGTGGTGGTGGGGCGTACTGCTGCTCGCAGTGGGACTGGCGACGGCGCTGTATGGCGTCGTGTTCAGCGCGGTGCAGACCGACATGAAGCGCCTGCTCGCCTATTCGTCGATCGAGAACATCGGCCTCCTCTTCGTCGGCATCGGGCTGGGCGTGCTGTTCAACGCGTACGGGATGACCGCGCTGTCCGCGCTGGCGCTGACCGCGGCGCTGTACCACGTCCTCGCGCATGCGTTCTTCAAGAGCCTGCTGTTTCTCGCCACCGGCTCGGTGCTGCACTCGACCGGCGAGCGCAGCCTCGGCAAGCTTGGCGGGCTGATGCGGCGCATGCCGTGGGTCGCGTGGCTCGCGCTCGTCGGCGCGCTCGCGAGCTCGGGGCTGCCGCCGTTTTCCGGTTTCGTCTCCGAATGGCTGCTGCTGCAGAGCTTCCTGTTCACGACCGGCCTGCCGGACTCCTTCCTCAACATGATGGTGCCGGTGCTCGCCGCAGCGATCGCGCTGGTCGCCGCGCTCGCCGGCTACACGATGGTGAAATTCTTCGGCGTGATCTTCCTCGGCCGGCCGCGCGAACCGAAGCTCGCCGAAGCACACCCGGCGTCGCCGCTCGAACGCGCCGGCCTGGTGTGGCTCGGCGCCGGCTGCGTGCTGCTGGGGCTGTTCCCGGTGCCGGTCATCGGCGTCATCGACCGCGTCACGCAGATCCTCGTCGGCGGCGGCATCGGCGCCATGGTGCGTGCGAACGGCTGGCTGCTGCTCGCGCCGAGCTCGCTCGAGCGCGCGAGCTACGGCCCGCTCGTGTTCCTCGTCGTCGTGAGTCTCGCGGTGATGCTTGCGGTCGTGCTGGTGCACCGCCTCTATCACGGCCGCGTGCGGCGCGCGCCGCCATGGGATTGCGGCTATCCGGCGCAGACCGCGCGCATGCAGGACACGGCCGAGGGCTTCGGCCAGCCGATCCGCCAGATCTTCGAGCCGGTGTTCCGCATGCAACGCGAGCTGCCGTCGCCGTCCGACTTGAGGCCGGTATATCGCGTGACGATCGAGGACCACTTCTGGCACTGGCTGTACCTGCCTCTCGCGCGCCTTACCGAGCGCATCGCGCGCGTGGTCGGGCGGCTGCAGCGGGGGCGCATCGCGATCTACCTGCTGTACAGCTTCGTCACGCTGATCGTGCTGCTGTTGGTGGCGAAATCATGACGCTCACGGGCCTCTTCGCGCAGTTGCTCGCAATCGTCCTCGCGCTGGCGCTCGCGCCGCTGTTGACCGGCTGGATCAACCAGTGGCGCGCGTGGCTGCAGAACCGGCGCGCGCCGAGCCTGCTGCAGCCCTACCGCGTGCTGCACAAGCTGTTCAACAAGGAATCGGTCGTCGCCGAGACCGCGTCGCCGCTGTTCCGTGTCGCGCCCTACGTGATGTTCGGCTGCATGGCGCTCGCGTGCGGCATCGCCCCGACGCTGTCGACCGACCTGCCGCTCGCCCCGGCCGCCGACGCGATCGCGCTGGTCGGGCTGTTCGCGCTCGCGCGCGTGTTCATTTCGCTCGCGGCGATGGACATCGGCACCTCGTTCGGCACGCTCGGCGCGCGCCGCGAGATGCTGGTCGGCTTTCTCGCCGAGCCGGCGCTGCTGATGGTGCTGTTTTCCGCATCGCTGATCACGCAATCGACGTCGCTTGCGAAGATTGTCGAGACGCTCGCGCACCAGCCGTTCGCGATCTACCCGAGTCTGGCAGTGGCCGGCGTCGCCTTCACGCTGGTGTCGCTCGCAGAGAACGCGCGCGTGCCGGTGGACAACCCGGCGACCCACCTCGAGCTGACGATGATCCACGAGGCGCTGATCCTCGAATACTCCGGCCGCCATCTCGCGCTCGTCGAGTGGGCGGCGTCGCTGAAGCTCTTCGCGTATTCGTGCATCGGCCTCGCGCTGTTCGTGCCGTGGGGTATCGCCGAGGCCGGCACGCCGCTGGCGATCCTGTTCGCGATTCCGGTGCTGGTCGCGAAGCTCGCGATCGGCGGCGTGCTGCTCGCGCTGATCGAGACGATCAACGCGAAGATGCGCCTCTTCCGCGTGCCGGAATTCCTCGCGACCGCGTTCCTGCTCGCGGTGATCGCGCTGTTGGTGCATGTCCTGCTCGGAGCGTAAGGACCGATGACCTCGCTGCTCGCCCAGTCGATCAACCTGTTCGCAGTCGTACTGCTGGTGTTGGCGTTCGCGATGATCGCGCAGCGCCGCATCCTGACGCTGATCCACCTGTTCACGCTGCAGGGCGCGGCGCTGGTCGCGGCGACCCTGGTCGTCGCGCACCTGACCGGCCAGCACCACCTGTACTACTCGGCGGCGATCACCTTCGTGCTGAAGGTGATCCTGATCCCGATCCTGCTGCATCGGGTCATCGAACGGCTCAACGTGCGCTGGGACGTCGAGACCCTCTTCAACATCCCGACGACGATGCTGATCGGCATCGTGCTGGTGATCTTCGCGTTCAATCTCGCCGCGCCGATCGCCGGGCTGTCGACGTCGATCGCGCGCGGCACGCTCGGCATCGCGCTCGCGTGCGTGCTGCTGTCCTTCCTGATGATGATCGTGCGCGCGAAGGCGGTGCCGCAGGTGATCGGCTTCCTGTCGATGGAGAACGGCCTGTTCTTCGCGGCGACCGCAGCGACTTCCGGCATGCCGATGATCGTCGAACTCGGCATCGCGTTCGACGTGCTCGTCGGCATCCTGATCCTCGGCGTGTTCATGTTCCAGATCCGCGAGCAGTTCGACAGCCTCGACATCCGCCATCTCGAAAAGCTCAAGGAAGACTGATGGAAGCGCTGCTGCTCGTCCTCGCGATCCCGCTCGCCGGCGGCGCGCTGCTCGCGCTGTGGGGCGAGCGCGAGTCGGCGCCGGAGTTGAACGCCGGAGTCAGTCTCGCGACGCTCGCGGCCGCCGCGTGGCTGACCGTGCAGGTGATCCGCGACGGCCCGCTGCTCGCGTGGGGCGAGTGGTTCTTCGTCGATGCGCTCAACGTCTTCCTCGTCACGCTGACCGCGTTCGTCGGCTTCACGACCGCGCTGTTCTCCCGCCCCTACATGCGCATCGAGCGTGACCACGGCAAGATGACGCCGCGGCGCATGCGGCTCTTCCACAGCATGTACCAGCTCTTCAACGGCATGATGCTGCTCGCGCTGACGACCAACAACCTCGGCATCCTGTGGGTCGCGATGGAGGCGGCGACGCTGACGACCGTGCTGCTGGTGTCGGTCTATCGCACCGCGGCGAGCCTCGAGGCGGCGTGGAAGTACTTCATCCTGTGCGGCGTCGGCATCGCGCAGGCGCTGTTCGGCACGATCCTGCTGTACCTCGCCGCGGAACGCGCAATCGGCGGCGGCGACGGCGCGCTGCTGTGGACTCACCTGGCCGAGTCGAAGCACCTGCTCGACCCGGCGATCCTGTCGCTCGCGTTCGTGTTCCTGCTGCTGGGCTACGGCACGAAAGTCGGCCTCGTGCCGGTACATAACTGGCTCCCCGACGCGCATGCCGAAGGCCCGACGCCGATTTCGGCGGTGCTCTCCGGGCTGCTGCTGAATGTCGCGCTGTACGCGGTGCTGCGTGTCAAGGTGCTTGCCGACGGCGCACTCGCCAACGGCCTGCCAGGGCGCATGATGATCGGGTTCGGGCTGGTCACCGTCGTCGTCGCGGCGTTCTTCCTGTCGCGCCAGCGCGACGTCAAGCGCATGTTCGCGTACTCGTCGATCGAGCACATGGGGCTGATGACGTTCGCGTTCGGTCTGGGCGGTCCGATCGCGAACTTCGCCGGGCTGCTGCACATGACGGTGCATGCGCTCGTCAAGTCCGCGATCTTCTTCGCCGTCGGCCACGCGGTGCAGAAAGCGGGCTCGCAGGCGATGGAGGACATCCGCGGCCTGCTGAAAGTGAGCCCGACGGTCGGCTGGGGGCTGATGCTCGGCACGCTCGCGATCCTCGGCATGCCGCCGTTCGGCGTCTTCGCGAGCGAGTTCCTGATCCTGACGACGGCGATGCGCGAGCTGCCATGGGCGACGCCGTTCCTGCTCGTCGCGCTCGGCGTCGCCTTCGCCGCGATCTTCGGCCGCGTGCAGCCGATGGTGTTCGGCGAGACCTCGCTGCGCCCGCTCGCGCATCCGCCGGCGCTGCTGCCGGTGTTCGTCCATCTCGGGCTCGCGCTGATGCTCGGGCTCTACATCCCGCCCTGGCTCGACGGCTGGTACCGCGAGGCCGCGCGCATGATCGGAGGCTGACGATGGAATTACCCGGACTCGATTGCCGCTTCGAACGGCTCGCTGCGCCGCTGCCGATGCATCGCGCCCGCGTCGATGCGGCGCAGTGGAGCGCGCTCGCGCTCGCGGTCGCCGAAGCGAAAGGCCGGCTCGTGAGCCTGTGGGGCAGCGACCGGCGCGCGGCGGGTGACGGCTTCGCGGTGGCGGCAGCGTACGCGACCGCGGAAGGCTTGCTGTGGGCGGAGCTCGGGCTCGACGTTGTGCGCCCGGCCTACCCGGACATCTCGCGCTTCTTCGCCCCGGCAGTCCGCATGCAGCGCACCGCGCATGATCTGGTCGGCATCGACGCCGAGGACGCCGCCGACACACGCCCGTGGTTGCGCCACGGCGCGTGGCCGGCCGACTACTTCCCGCTGCGCATCGAGAACACCGGCCAGGAACGCTTCGCACCGCAACCCGACAACTACCCCTTCGTCCTTGTCGAAGGCGACGGCGTGCATGAAATCCCGGTCGGGCCGGTGCACGCCGGCACGATCGAGCCGGGGCATTTCCGCTTCTCGGTCGTAGGCGAGAAAGTGCTGCGGCTCGAGGAGCGGCTCGGCTACACGCACAAGGGCATCGAGCGCTGCTTCATGGGTATGGACATCGACGAAGGCGCGCGGCTGGCGGGGCGCGTGTCGGGCGACAGCACGGTGGCGTATGCGTGGGCATACGCGATGGCGGCCGAGTCGGCTGCCGGCGTGGTGGTGCCGGAGCGCGCGGCATGGCTGCGCGCGCTGCTGCTCGAGCGCGAGCGCGTCGCGAACCACCTCGGCGATCTTGGTGCGCTCGGCAACGACGCCGCATTCGGCTTTGCGCTCGCGCAGTTCTCGCGCCTGCGCGAAGACTGGTTGCGGGCGAACTTCGAGGCGTTCGGCCACCGGCTTCTGATGGACCGCATCCGCCCGGGCGGCGTCGTGCAGGATCTCGACGCCGCCACCGCCGCGCAGCTGCGCCGCGAGGCGAACGCGCTCGCCGCCGAAGTCGCGGAACTGAAGGACATCTACGACGAGCACGCCGGCCTGCAGGACCGCTTCGTGACCACCGGCCGCGTGACGCCGGAACTCGCCGCGCGGCTCGGTCTGACCGGGCTCGCCGGGCGCGCGAGCGGGCAGGCCGCGGACCTGCGCGCGGACTTTCCGTGGCCGCCGTACGACGAGCTGGCGGTGACCGCGTCCACGCAGCTCAACGGCGACGTCGCCGCCCGCGTCGCGCTGCGCTTCGACGAATGCTTCGAGTCGCTGCGGCTGATCGACGCCCTGCTCGCCGCGCTGCCAGAGGGTCCGCTCCATGTACCGGTCGCAATTCGCGCCGCGGGGTCCGGCGCCGGCTGGATCGAAGGCTGGCGCGGCGAAATATTCGTCGCACTCGAAACCGATGCGCGCGGGCGCATCGCGCGCTGCCATTGCCACGATCCGTCGTGGCAGAACTGGCCGGTGATCGAGCACGCGATCATCGACAACATCGTCGCCGACTTCCCGCTGATCAACAAATCCTTCAACCTCGGCTATTCCGCGCAGGATCTGTGATGTGGCACATCCTCAAGTACATCGTCCGCCATGGCCGTCCCGGCGCATCGGCCCCCCAGCCCCTTTCCGCGTCGCGCCACCGGGCACACCTGATCCACGCCGACATTCTCGCGATCCTCGGCCGCGCGCTGGCGATCCGGCAGGTCGACGCCGGCTCGTGCAACGGCTGCGAGCTCGAGATCCACGCGTTGAACAACCCCTACTACAATATCGAGGGACTCGGCATCAAGTTCGTCGCGAGCCCGCGTCATGCCGACATGCTGCTCGTCACCGGCCCGGTGTCGCGGCACATGGAGCTCGCGCTGAAGCGCACCTACGATGCGACCCCGGCACCGAAGCTCGTCGTCGCAATCGGTGACTGCGGCTGCACCGGCGGCATTTTCGGCGAAAGCTACGCGAGTTGCGGGCGGGTGTCGAACGTCATTCCGGTCGACGTCACCGTTCCCGGCTGCCCCCCGCCCCCGGCGGACATCCTCGCCGGCATCCTCACCGCCCTGCAGGGCCGTCCATCCCTTGCCGGAGATGGCGGCACGGCGCCCGATTTCACGCCCGGCTTCAACTGAAGCTTGCGCTGTCGCGCGCTGGAGGGCGCAGCACCAGCGCCTGTCGCCGCGGCGACACAACCCGCCCGTAGCACTCCCCGCAACAGGCCCCGACCGACCACAGGCCACGTGGGCGGCACGGCTGCGCCCCTGTCCGCCGAGACTGTAAGCGGATGAATACCTGCATGAGTTTTCGCCGCCGGAATGCTTCAATAGGCATACGCAGTTCATCCACTTAATCCGTCCGTCAAGTCGAGGCGATGCGGCGAGGAAGGAGACAGGCACATGGAAGAATTCGCTTTGCGCACCGCGTCATGCTGCTCAGATATTCTGTGCGGATCGAGAGCATGATCCGCGACGACACCGGCCCCACTACTGTCGATCCGTTCTGGAGCGGCCTCGCCCCGACCGCCCACCCAGCTCCGCACAAGCGGCGGCGCATTGCCGTCTTCGGCCTGAGTTTCCTGCTGTTCGCCACCGCGAGCCTGATCTACGACTACTCGCGTCCCGCCGAATACCGCACTGCCGCGCGGCTGCGCATCGACATGCCGGGCAACGGCGACACCGCCGACGAACGCAGGGCCGCAGTCCAGGCGGCGTTCCTGACCGAAGTCGAAGTGCTCACGAGCCGCCCGCTCGTCGAGAAAGCGGCCGCCCGGCTCGCCGGCATCGGCACGCCGCTGCCGGCCGGCTCCGGCGATGGCAGCGGCGATAGCGGCGATAGCGTCGAGGACTATCGGCGGATGCTCGACGCGACACCGGTCGAAGGAACCGACGTCGTCGAGCTCGCCGCGAGCGGCAGGCCGGCCGACGCGCTCGCTCCGCTCGTCAACGCGTTGATCGACACTTACCGCGGCCAGCTCGCCGAACGTTATCGCCAGTATTCGGGCAGCCGTGCGACCAAGGCGCAGGACGAGGCCGAGAAGCTCGAAGAGCGCGTCGCCGAGAAGCGGCGCGCGCTCGACGACTATCGCCGCCGCCACGACATCGTCTCGCTGGAGCGCGACGAAAATCACGTCCTGAGCCAGGTCAAGGGCGTCGGACAATCGCTGAACGCGGCGAACGACCGGCTCGTCGCAGCCGAAGCGAAACTGCGTTCGTTGCGCGAGTCGATCGCGGCCGGCAAGTCGATCGTCCGGGCGCGCGACAACCCGACGCTGTCCAATCTCGAGCAGCGTGCGTCGCAGTTGCGCGAGGAGCAGCACGAGCTGGAGCGGGCCTACACGCCGGACTTCCTCGCGTTCGATCCGCGCGCCAAGGCCTTGCGCATGCGGATCGCGAGCCTGGACGAACAGATGAAGCAGGTCCGCGAAGGCGGGCAGCAGGCAGCGCTGAGCGACGCCGAAGAGGAAGTCGCGGCGGCGCGTGCGGCCGTCGACCGGCTGGCTCAACAGGCGGGCGGCGAGCGGCGGACGGTCCAGGCGTTCACTGCGCGCCTGGGCGAGTTCAAGGCCATGCAGGAGGAGCTGACCGGACTCGAGGAGATGCACCGGACCGCGGTCGTCAGGGCGACCGGACTGCAGGCCGCGGAGCGGATCCGCGTCCCGGAAGTGACGACGTTCGAAGCGGCTTTCCCGCCGGGCGAGCCGTGGCGGCCCCAATACGGCCGGGACGCGGCGATCGGCGTGACGGCGTCGCTGCTGCTGGCGCTGCTGACGACCTGGATCGTCGAGCTATTCAACCGCACGGCCCCGGCTCCGTCGCTCGTCATTGCGCCCGCGTGGCTGCGCAGCGTGCAGCTGCCGGCAGCGCGCGCACCGGAGGCGCTCGGGCAGTTCGCGTCGTCGGCGCTGCTCGCGGGCGCCGCGCAACTGCCGCGCGAACTCGACGAAACCGAGATCGCGCAGCTGCTCGACGAACTGCCCGACGACGCCCGCATCGGCGCGCTCGCGCTGCTTTCCGGCCTGTCGTTCGACGAACTCGCACGGCTGAAATGGCCGGCGGTCGATCTGGCCAACCGCCGCATTCTCCTGCCGGACCGCGCCGTGCCGCTGTCTGCAGCGTTCGAGGCGCAACTCGGCCGGTACCGGGAACACCCTCCGCAAACGGACGACGGCCCTGTCGTCCCCGCCGCGAGTGGCGAGACGTCCGACGCGCTCGATGCGACGCTTCTTTACGCCGCGCACGATGCCGGCATCCCCGGCGCGGACGAGATCACGTCCGCGGCGCTGCGTCACAGCTACATCGCCTATCTGGTGCGCCAGGGCGTGCGTTTCGCGGACCTGTTCGGCATCGTCGGGCGGCTCCCCGCCGACATGCTGGGCGCCTACACGGCGCTGTCGCCCGCGGGCAAGAAGCGCCCGCTCGAAGAGATCGACCGGACTCATCCGGTGCTGCGCCACGTACGCTCCGCTTGACCCCAGCCGCGGCCGGCAGGAAGAAAGCCGCTCAGACCTTCTTCAGGTAGCAGGCCTTCAGCATGAAGCTGCCGGCGTCCATCCTGCAGTCGACCTCGTGGTCTCCGCCGACAAGGCGGATGCTCTTGACCTTCGTGCCGACCTTCAGCGTGATCGAGGACCCCTTGACCTTCAGGTCCTTGATCAGCACGACCGAGTCGCCATCCGCCAGCACGTTGCCGTTGGCATCCTTCACGAGCGCATCGGCCTCATCATCCGCGTCGGCGGCTGCCGCGATCGGCCACTCGTGGGCGCAATCGGCGCAGATGTAATTGCCGCCGTCCGGGTAGGTGTTCTCCATCGCGCATCGGGGGCAAGCGGGGATCGTGGACATGGTTCCTCAGGCTATCGGGTTCGAAGGCCGGCAGTATCCGCGCCCCGCCCGGCCTCGGCAACCCTTGCGTCGCGCGGCAGCGTCGTTGCAGGCGGGCGGACGCCCTCACAGTCCCTGCGCCTTCGCCCACTGCAGGATCTGCCCGGTGTTTATCGCCCCGGACTGGCGCGCGACTTCGCGCCCGGCGCGGAACAGCACCATCGTCGGGATGCTGCGGATCGCGTAGCGCGCCGCGAGATCCTGCGCCTCCTCGGTATTGACTTTCGCGAGCCGAACATGCGGCTTGAGCTTCGCCGCGGCCTCCTCGAACGCAGGCGCCATCGTCCGGCACGGGCCGCACCACGACGCCCAGAAATCGACGAGCAGCGGCAGATCGCCGTGACCGGCGTGCACGTCGAAGCTCGTGGCGTCGAGTTCGACCGGATGGCCGGTGAAGAGCGGCTGATGGCATTTGCCGCAGTTCGGGTCGTCGCTGAGACGGCCGCCCGGCAAGCGGTTCAGGACGTGGCAGTGCGGACAGGCAATGGTCAGGGTTTCGGTGGTCATCGGGGCCTCCCAGGTTGTGCAGAGTGACGGGGAAAGAACATCCGGTGAAAGCGATCGCGGCATCGCTCATTCAGAGGCTCTCCGGACGATCCGGTTCAATACGCCTTCCGGATTCCGCCCGCTGCGCTCCGCACTGCCTGCCCCAGCCGGCACACGGCGGTAGAAAAGCGGACCGCGCGGGAACTCGCGCGGTCCGCCCGAAAGCAGCCCGGCCCCGGCGGGACTGCCCGCCCCGAGTCGAGAAAAGGGCGGCGCCGGAACGGCCCGAATTGCAGCGGCCCCCGCGAACTCCGCGCACCGCTGCGCTGTCGCATGTTTGCGGCGGGTTTGTGACTCGCCGCCACGTTTCGGTCCAAGCCACGTCCGGCCCCGGTTCGGGAGGAGGCATCGATGGCGCCCGCAAGCCTGCTCGAGCTCATCGGCAACACGCCGCTGCTGCCGATCACCCGCATCGATACCGGGCCGTGCGAGCTCTTCATCAAGCTCGAAAGCCAGAATCCCGGCGGCTCGATCAAGGATCGCATCGCGGTGTCGATGATCGACGCCGCCGAGCGCGACGGCCGCATCCGCCCCGGCGGCACGCTGATCGAGGCGACCGCCGGCAACACCGGTCTCGCGCTCGCGCTGGTCGGCCTCGCGAAAGGCTACCGCACGAAGCTCGTGATCCCGGACAAGATGAGCCAGGAGAAGATCTTCCACCTGCGCGCGCTCGGCGCCGAGATCATCATGACGCGCTCGGATGTCGGCAAGGGCCATCCCGAGTATTACCAGGACATGGCCGAGGCGATCGCCGTGCGCACACCGAACTCGGTCTATATCAACCAGTTCGGCAACCCCGCGAACCCGGACGCACACGAAAAGACGACCGGCCCGGAGATCTGGGCGCAGACCGGCGAGCGGCTCGACGCAGTTGTCTGCGGCGTCGGCAGCGGCGGCACGCTGACGGGACTCACGCGCTATTTCCGCAGCAATGCGCCGCACGTAAAAATGGTGCTCGCCGACCCGGCCGGTTCGGTGCTCGCGCATTTCGTCAGGACCGGCGAGATGACCGACGCCGGCGCGTGGCTCGTCGAAGGCATCGGTGAGGACTTCGTGCCGCCGATAGCCGACCTCTCCGGCGTCGCCGAGGCCTACACGATCGACGACGCCGAGAGCTTCGCGACCGCGCGCGAGCTGCTCGCGACCGAAGGCATCCTCGCCGGCTCGTCGTCGGGCACGCTGCTCGCCGCGGCCCTGCGCTACTGCCGCAGCCGCGAGCAGCCCGAGCGCGTCGTGACCTTCGCCTGCGACAGCGGCAACAAGTACCTGTCGAAGATGTTCAACGACTTCTGGATGTACGACCAGGGCTTCCTGACGCACCCGGCCGCGGGCGGCCTGACCGATCTCGTGCAGCGCCGCTACGCCGAAGGCTCGGTCGTCACGGTGCGCCCGGACGACACGCTGCTGACCGCGTTCGGACGCTTCAAGCTGTACCAAGTGTCGCAGTTGCCGGTGCTCGATGGCAACGACGTCGTCGGCATCATCGACGAGTCCGACGTGCTGCACGCGGTCGTCAGCGAAGCGACGCACTTCGGCGACACGGTGTCGTCGGTGATGAGCACGCGGCTCGAAACCCTGCAGCCCGACGCGCCGCTCGCGCGCGTGGTGCAGATCCTCGACCAGGGCATGGTCGCGATCGTCATGGACGGCGACAGCTTCGTCGGCCTGATCACGCGCATCGACCTGCTGAACCACCTGCGCCGCCGGGTCAAGAGACCATGACCGACAAAGCCGGATTCTCGACCCTCGCGGTGCACGCCGGCCAGGCACCGGACCCGGCGACCGGCGCGGTGATCACGCCGATCTACGCGACCTCGACGTATGCGCAGACAAGCCCCGGCGTGCATCAGGGACTCGACTACGCGCGCAGCCACAACCCGACGCGCTGGGCGTACGAGCGCTGCGTCGCGGCGCTCGAGGACGGCGCCGCAGGATTCGCGTTCGGCTCGGGCATGGCGGCGATCGCGACGGTGCTCGAACTCCTCGACGCCGGCGCCCACGTCGTCGCCCTCGACGATCTCTACGGCGGCACGCGCCGGCTGTTCGAGCGCGTGCGGCGGCGCTCGGCGGACTTACGCTTCAGCTATTCGACGCTCGCCTCCGAAGCCGAGCTCGAAGCGGCGATCACGCCCGAGACGCGGATGATCTGGGTCGAGTCGCCGAGCAATCCGCTGCTGAAGCTCGTCGACCTCGAAATGGTCGCGCGGGTCGCGAAGCGCCACGGCGTGCTCGCGGTCGCCGACAACACGTTCGCGTCGCCATGGGTGCAGCGCCCGCTCGCGCTCGGCTTTGACGTCGTCGTGCATTCGGCGACGAAATACCTCAACGGCCACTCGGACGTCATCGGCGGCGTCTCCGTCGTGCGCGACGCGGCGCTCGCCGAGCGGCTCGGCTTCCTGCAAAACGCGGTCGGCGCGATTCCCGGCGCGTTCGACTGCTTCCTCGTCAACCGCGGCCTGAAGACGCTCGCGCTGCGCATGGAACGCCACTGCGCCAACGGCCTCGCGGTCGCGCAGTGGCTCGAACGCCATCCGCAGGTCGAGCGCGTGATCTATCCCGGCCTCCCGAGCCACCCGCAGCATGAACTCGCGTGCCGTCAGATGCGCGGCTTCGGCGGCATGGTGACGGCGGTGGTCAAGGGCGGAGAAGACGAGGCGCGGCGCTTTCTCGAGCATTGCGAGCTGTTTACGCTCGCCGAGAGCCTCGGCGGTGTCGAGAGCCTCATCGAACACCCGGCGCTCATGACGCACGCGTCGGTGCCGGCGGAGGTGCGCGCCGCGCTCGGCATCGGGGACGCGCTCGTGCGCCTGTCGGTCGGCATCGAGGACGTGGCCGACCTGATCGCGGACCTCGAGCGCGCGCTCGCGGCGGTCTAGGGAGCGCACCAGCCGTCCCCTGGGGCCCGGTGCGCTCCGGCGCGACCTGCCCGGCGCCCCACTGCAATGACATAATCAGGAACGGCGGCATTACCGCACAAGCGCTGCGCCGCGGGCGCCATAGAATGCGGAATCGCCCGCGGCGACACGGTCCACCCCCGCAACCCTCCGTCCGTGCCGCGGCCCCCATTCCCGACGCCGTTTTTCGACCACGACCCGCCGATGAGATCACCGCGCCTCAACCAGCAGATCGCGTCCGCGTTCGGCACATCCGGAGACGAACCGCTCGAGCATGCGCTGGCGCCGCTGCACGCCGCCGGCCTGTCCGGACTTGCCGCGAACTTCGAGCGCCTGCTCGCCAGGGTGGACGACACCTACCTCAAGTTCGCACCGGTCCAGCGCGCCGCCGCGAAGGCGAAACACCTGCTGGACCGGCTCGACCTGAGCGGCGACATCGTCTGCGAGTGGAATCTCGTGACGCGGACGATTCGGGGCTCGACGGTGTGGAAGCAGCGTTTCGGTGCCGCGCCCCACGACGCCGACAAGCCGATCAGCGAATGGAGCGCCTGGGTGCACCCCGAAGATCGGGTACTCGTCAACGAACGACTCAACGTCGTGCTGCAGGGCCGCGCGCCCCTGATCGAGTTTGAGCACCGCCTGCAGGCGCCGGGCGACGAATGGCGCTGGTGGCTGCTGCGCGGCAGGGTGGCGGCGCGGGATGACCAGGGCAAGCCGACGCGCCTGCTCGTACTGCACCGCGACATCAGCAACCAGAAACGGGTCGAAGCCGCGCTGCTGCGGGCGAAGGAGGAAGCCGAGACGGCAAGCCGGGCGCGCGGCACCTTCCTCGCCAACATGAGCCACGAGATCCGCACGCCGATGAATGCAATCCTCGGGATGACCGAACTGGCACTGGATACCACGCTGGACGACGAGCAGCACAGCTACCTTACGACCGTGAAGTCTTCGGCCGAAGCCTTGCTGACGATCATCAATGACGTCCTCGATCTGTCAAAGATCGAAGCCGGCCGCATCGATCTCGAGACGGTCGTCTTTCCGTTGCGCACGACGCTGAGCGAGTCGATCCGCGGGCTTGCCGTGTCCGCGCAGCGCAAGGGCCTCGAGGTCATGCTCGATATCGCCCCCGACGTACCCGAGCGGCTCTATGGCGACCCGACCCGGCTGCGCCAGATCCTCGCGAACCTGGTCGGCAACGCGATCAAGTTCACCGAGCGCGGCGAAATTTCGGTCCAGGTGAGCGTACTCCGGCGCAGCGGGATGTCGCTGTATCTGCAGTTCGCCGTGCACGACACCGGCATCGGCATCGCGACCGACCACCACGAACAGATCTTCGACGCGTTCTCGCAGGCCGATGCCTCGACCACCCGCCGTTTCGGCGGGACCGGGCTCGGCCTGTCGATCAGCGACCTGCTTGTCAAGCTGATGGACGGCCAGCTCTGGCTCGAGAGCGAGCCGGGCCAAGGCAGCACCTTCTATTTCAGCGTGCGGCTCGCGACCGACCGCAACGAGTCGCTACCGCCGGCACCCCCAGCCAGCATGTGCGGCCGGCGGGCCCTCATCGTCGACGATTGCCCGAGCGCCGCCGAACTGCTTGCACGCATGTTGCAGCGCCTCGGCATCGAAACCGAGATCGCCGGTGATCCGGCATGCATTTCTGCACGGCTCGTGGCGCGGCGGCAGGCGGGCGAGCCGGTCGAGTTGCTGCTCATCGATGCGGGCATGCCGCCACCGGGCGGATTCGCGCTGGCGTCCGCGCTCGCGCAAGGTGGTGGCGGCGAGGCGCTGGTGATGCTGCTCGCCAACCATGGCCAGCGTCAGGAACTCGGGCGCCACGGGCGCGACGCGATCCGGTCATATGTCGTCAAGCCGGTGTTCGAAGCGGACCTGTTCGATGCGCTGAAAACCGCTCTCGGTGTCAACGAACTCGCCAGCGTCGAACTCGACGAACTCGTCATTGACCGCGATCCCGCCGATGCGGACGGACAGTCGGAACCTCTCGCCGTGCTGCTGGTCGAGGACACGCCGGTCAACCAGACCCTCGCGGTGCATCTGCTGAACAAGGCGGGCCATCGCGTGACCGTCGCGAACAATGGCCTCGAAGCGATCGAGTGCTTCGAGACGCAGCGCTTCGACCTGATCCTGATGGATCTGCAGATGCCGGTGATGGACGGCATGGAAGCCACCGAGAAGATCCGCGCGAGCGAGATGCGCCGCAGCTGGTTCGTCGGCGAGAGCCAGCGTCTGAGCTACATTGCCGCGATGACCGCGCACGCGATGGAAGGCGATCGCGAACGCTGCCTCGCCGCAGGCATGGACGACTATCTGTCCAAGCCGATCCGGCGCGAGGCGCTCGACCAATTGCTGCAGCGGGCGATCGCGCACCGAAGTGCACCGAAGCCCAACTGGTCCGACATCATGCGGGGCTGGAGGAACTGAGTGAATCCGGCGCTCCGGGCCTTTTCCCTGGAGCCCGTCACGCCGGACCGGACAATTCCGCCCAAAGCTCGGCGACGAGGACTGCGGTCAGACGTGCCGCCTCGTCGGTCCGTGCGCTGGCGCCGGCGAGGTCCCCCGCCCGGCAGTCCCGTTCCATCCCGCCGACCCAACCGACGAGCGGCGCCGCGCCGAAATTCGCCGCGGATCCCTTGAGACTGTGGCTCGCGCGGACCGCCGCAGGCCCGTCCCCGCAAGACAGCGCGGCACGCAGTTCCGCGAACATCCGCGGTATGTCGTCGATGAACGTTTGAGCCATCAGCCGCATGAGCGCGAGGTCCTGGCCGAGATTGTCGAGCGTCGCGCGGCGATCGAACAACGGTTCATCCTGCATCGTCAGGCCTCCTCAGGTTCGACATCGACGCCGCGCGCAAGGCCCGTCATCAGGCGCCGTCGAAGCGGTGGCCGATTTCGAGCACGCCGCCCCAGCAGTCGAAGAACGCGTCGACGCAGGCCGGATCGAAATGCCGGCCACGATGGTCACGCAGGTAGGCGGCGGCATCCTCGAGGCTCCACACCGACTTGTACGGGCGCTCCGAGGTCAGCGCGTCGAACACATCGGCCACCGCGGCGATCCGCCCCTCGATTGGAATGGCCTCGCCGGCCAGCGCGCGTGGATAACCGGAACCGTCGAACTTTTCATGATGGTGCAGCGCGATCGAGGCCGCGAGCTGGATCGCCCGGGAGCTGCTTTCCTTGAGGATCTCATAGCCGATCAACGTGTGCCGCCGCATGATCTCGAATTCCTCCGGGGTGTGCCGGCCCGGCTTGAGCAGGATGTGGTCGGGCGTCCCGAGCTTGCCGATGTCATGCATCGGCGCGGCGTGCAGAAGCATTTCCTGGAAGTCCTTCGGCAGGCCGAGACGGGCGGCGATCAGTTCGGTGTACTGCGTCATACGCAGGATGTGGGAGCCGGTCTCCGGGTCGCGGTATTCGGCGGCACGTGCCAGGCGGATGATGGTCTCGCGCTCGCGGTCGTGGATGTCGGCGACGGCCCGCCGGACCTCTTCGGCCAGCGTCAGCGCCCGGCCGGCGAGCGCGAGCTGGCTGCGCCGCAAGGCCAGCATGTTCCTCGCTCGCGCGAGGAACTCCACACCGTCCACCGGCTTGTTGAGGAAGTCGGTGGCGCCCTCGTCGAGCGCCGCGTAGCGCACCTGCTTCTCGTGGTCCGCGGACACCATCAGGATCGGCAGATCAGCATGCCGCGGCTCGCGGCGGACCTGCCGGATGAACTCCAGCCCGTTCGGGCTCGGCATCATGTAATCGACGATGATGAGGTCCGGATCATGTTCGAGGCACCACCACAGGCCCGAGCCGGAGTCGGCGAACAGGAGCGGGCGGCATCCGTCCAGTCGCTGGACGAGGCCGCTCATCAGCTGCAGGTTCGTTGGCGTGTCGTCGACGATGACGACATTCATGATCGGCAGTCCTTGGGCGGGTTCATCGGGTCAGCCGCTACGATAATGCATATGGAAATTTTCTCGCGGGCAAGTCTCACGTTCCGCCAGAAAAATCCCGCCGGCGCCGCGCCCGCCGACGGATGCGGGACCGGATCGCGCAGCCGGCCGCGCGTTCAGTCGACCCGCGTATCGAGCCCCGATTCGGCCATCTCCGCCGCGCGCAGCATCGCGCGCGCCTTGTTCTGCGTCTCGGTCCATTCGGCGTCGGGGTTCGAATCGGCGACGATGCCGGCGCCAGCCTGGACGTGGATCTGCCCGTCCTTGATGACCGCGGTGCGGATCGCGATCGCCAGATCCATGTCGCCGTGGAAACCGATGTAGCCGGCGGCGCCCGCGTAGATGCCGCGCTTGACGGGCTCGAGCTCGTCGATGATCTCCATCGCGCGCAGCTTCGGCGCGCCGGACACGGTGCCCGCCGGGAAGGTCGCGCGCAACACGGCGAGCGCGTTGAGCCCGTCCTTCAGGCGCCCTTCGACGTTCGAGACGATGTGCATCACGTGCGAGTAGCGCTCGACCGTGAATTGCTCGGTGACCTTCACGCTGCCGATCTCGGCGACGCGGCCGGCGTCGTTGCGCCCGAGGTCGAGCAGTTGCAGATGCTCGGCGCGTTCCTTCTCGTCGGACAGCAGGTCCGCCTCGAGCGCGAGGTCGTCCGCCACGGTCGCGCCGCGCGGGCGGGTGCCGGCAATCGGGCGCACCGTGACGCGCTTCGCGTCGCCGTCCTGATCGAGCCGGACGAGGATTTCGGGCGATGCGCCGACGACGTGGAAATCCTCGAAGTTGAAATAGAACATGTAAGGCGACGGGTTCAGCGTGCGGATCGCGCGGTACAGCGCCATCGGGCTCGCCGCGTAGGGCTTGCTCATGCGCTGCGACAGCACGACCTGCATGATGTCGCCGTCGATGATGTACTGCTTCGCGCGGTTCACCGCCGCCTTGAACGCATCCTCGCCGAAGCAGGACGTCGCCGGCTGCGATTCGGCATGCACGTCTTCGGGGATCACCGCCGGCGCGCGCAGCCGCGCGAGCAGGTCGCGCAGGCGTTTTTTCGCGCGCTTGAACGCGCCTGGCACTTCGGGTTCCGCATAGACCACCAGCGTGAGCTTGCCGGAGAGGTTGTCGACGATCGCGATTTCCTCGGACAGCAGCAGCAGGATGTCGGGCGTGCCGATCGTGTCGGTCTTCTCGGTCTTCGCGAGGCGCGGCTCGATGTAGCGCACCGTGTCGTAGCCGAAGCAGCCCACCAGGCCGCCGGCGAAGCGCGGCAGGCCGTCGCGCGGGGGCACTTTGATGCGCGCCATGAACTCGGCGACGTAGTTCAGCGGGTCGCCGTAGTCGCGCCGCTCGACGAGGCGGTTGCCGGTCAGGAGAAGCGCCGAGCGGCCATACACCTCGATGCGCGTCGAGGCCGCGAGACCGATCATCGAGTAGCGGCCGAAGCGTTCGCCGCCCTGCACCGATTCGAGCAGGTAGCTGTAGGGTTCGTTCGCGAGCTTCAGGTAGATCGACAGCGGCGTGTCGAGGTCGGCGAAGGTTTCGAGCGTGACCGGGATGCGGTTGTAGCCCTGCGCGGCCAGCGCGTTGAATTCGTGCTCAAGCATGGAGATTCCACAAAAAACGGTTCAATCGGAACAAGGAGTGCGGGCGCGTGGCCGGCCCGCGAAAACGGTCGTGTTTTAGTGGCCCGCAGGCCACGAGCACCAGCGCCGCCAACAGCGCAGCACTGCGGCAGACTCGTTGCGTTTCTTGTCCGAAGCCCGGTCGTTGTGGGTCATGTCGATTCGTTCATGATGGGTGCAAGCGGGGCAGCAGAGCCGTCAGACGACTTCGATGCGCTCGAGCGCCCCGGTGGCGATCGATAGTAGCCCATCGCATTCGATGGTGTCCACGGGCATGCCTTCGCTATATCCATAGGTCACGAGCAGCACCGGCATGCCGGCGGCGCGCGCCGCGAGCGCGTCGTTGGCCGAGTCGCCGATCATCAGCGCCTGCGCGCTGGCGACGCCGAGCAGGCCGCACGCGTGGTGCAGCACTGCCGGGTCGGGCTTCTTCACCGGCAGCGTGTCGCCGCTGACGACGGCGTCGAAGTAGCGGTCGAGCCGCATGCGTTCGAGCAGCGGCAGCGTGAAGGCTTCGGCCTTGTTCGTCACGCACGCGAGCCGCAGATCCATCGCCCGCATCGCATCAAGAGTCTCGGCGACGCCGGGGTAGATCGTCGTGTACCGGCCGTTCACTTCGGTGTAGTGACGACGGAAGACCGCCACCGCGCTTTCGATCTCGGCCTCGCTCGCCCGGGCGTTCTCGGTCATGCAGCACCGCACGAGGTGCGGGATGCCCTTGCCGACGAAGGAATGGATCTCGGCGAGCGGCCGCGTCGGCCGGCCGAGTTCGGCGAGCATGCGGTTCGCGCCTTCGGCGAGATCCGCGATCGTGTCGAGCAGCGTGCCGTCGAGATCGAACAACACCGCCCGCACCGGGAAGCGCCGCGCGTTCACTGGTGCGCCCTCGCGCTACGCGCGGTACCGCCAAGCGGGACTGCGCGCTTCTTGGGGCGGCCAGGCGAGGCGCTCACGCCCCCACCTTCGCGAGTTCGGCGCGTAGCGCGGCGATCACGCTGTCATAGCGGTGCGGGTCGGCGTCGCGGCCGGCGCCGAACACGGCCGAGCCGGCAACGAAGGTATCCGCGCCGGCAGCGGCGATCTGCGCGATGTTGTCGACCTTCACGCCGCCGTCGACCTGCAGCAGGATCCGCCGCCCGCTTGTGGCCTCGTACGCATCGAGCTTCTCGCGCGCCGCGCGCAGTTTCGGCAGCGTGCCGGGAATGAACCTCTGCCCGCCGAAGCCGGGATTGACGCTCATCAGCAGCACCATGTCGATGCTGTCGAGCGCATGGTCGAGATAATGCAGCGGCGTTGCGGGGTTGAACACCAGGCCCGCCTGGCAGCCGCAGTCGCGGATCAGCTGCAGCGTGCGGTCGATGTGCTCGGACGCCTCGGGATGGAAAGTGATCATGTTCGCGCCGGCCTTCGCGAAGTCCGGGACGATGCGGTCGACCGGCTTGATCATCAGGTGGACGTCGATCGGCGTGCTCGTGTGCGGCCGGATTGCTTCGCAGACGAGCGGACCGATCGTGAGGTTCGGCACGTAATGGTTGTCCATGACGTCGAAGTGGATCCAGTCGGCGCCGGCCGCGACCACATCCCGGACCTCTTCGCCCAGGCGGGCGAAATCCGCCGAGAGCAGGCTGGGGGCAATGCGGTGCATGAAGTTCTCCTGTTCGTTCGAGCGGCGGATTCTAACCGTTCAGCGCACGCACACGCGCCGCACCTGCGCCATGTCGGTGATGCCGCCGAGCACTTTCTCGATGCCGTCCTGGCGCAGCGTGCGCAATCCCTCGGCGAGCGCGACACCCAGCAGCTGCGCGACACGCGCGCGCTCCTGGATCATCCGCTTGATCTCGGCCGAGGCGAGCATCAGCTCATGCAGTCCGACCCGCCCCTTATAGCCCGAGTTGCACTCGGCGCAGCCAATCGGCCGGTAAAGGGTGAAGCGGCCTTCGGCATCCGCGTGCGTCGCGCGCAGCCGCTCGAACACCGCGGCGCGGGCGGCGAGCGGATCGGCGCGGAATTCCGGCGTCGCGTGCATGTCTTCGCAGTACTCGTCGAGCAGTTGCACGACTTCGGCCTCGTCGGCGCGATAGGCTTGCCGGCAATGGGTGCACAGCCGCTTCGCCAGCCGCTGCGCGAGCACGCCGAGCAGCGCGTCGCCGAAGTTGAACGGGTCCATGCCCATGTCGAGCAGGCGCACGATCGATTCCGGCGCGCTGTTGGTATGCAGCGTCGACAGCACGAGGTGGCCGGTCAGCGACGCTTCGATGCCCACCGACACCGTCTCGAGGTCGCGCATTTCGCCGACCATGATGACATCCGGGTCGGCGCGGAGGAACGCGCGCATCATCGTCGCGAAGTCGAGGCCGGCCTTGCGGTTGACCTGTACCTGGCGCAGCCCCTTCTGCGTGATCTCGACTGGGTCTTCGGCGGTCCAGATCTTCGTTTCCGGCGTGTTGAGGTGGCCGAGGATCGAGTGCAGCGTCGTCGTCTTGCCCGAGCCGGTCGGCCCGCAGACGAAGAACAGGCCGTAGGGCTTGGCGATCGTGCGCCTGAGGCGCTCGAGGTTGTGCTCGGTCAGACCGAGCTGTTCGATCCTGATCGGCTCGCTGTGGCCGAGCAGGCGCATCACGACGTCTTCCATGCCGCCGGCGGTCGGCACCGTCGCGACGCGCAGCTCGATGTCGAGCGGCGCGAACTTGCGGAAGCGGATCTTGCCATCCTGCGGCTTGCGCCGCTCCGAGATGTCGAGGTCGCACATGATCTTGATGCGCGTCACGAGCGGGTTGCGGTAGCTCGCAGGCACCTGGATGTACGGCACGAGCGTGCCGTCCTTGCGGAAACGGATGTGCGTCTTGTCCTTGCCCGGGCGCGGCTCGATATGGATGTCCGACGCGCCCTGCCGGTACGCGTCGATGATGACCTTGTTCACGAGCTTGACGAGTTCGTTGTCCGCCGCGGCCATGACGTCGTCGGCGACCGACAGGTCCTGCTCGTCTTCGGGCAGGTCGTGCAGCAGGTCGGATACCGAGCCGAGCTCCATCGAGGGCTCGAAATACTGATCGACGGTGCGGTCGAACTCGTCGCGCGTCGTCACACAGAAGGCGAGCCGGCGTTTGGGGAACACGTTGTGTGCGATGCGCGACGCGCGGACCTGTTCGGGGTCCCATGCGAGCACGACGACGCCTTCGGGCGTCTCCTCGAGCGGCAGCCATCCGGTCTGCTGCACGTACTCGCGCTTGATGTTGCGCAGCAAGTCAAGCTGCTTGACGCGATCCTGACGATAAGGCTCGTACGGCACATGGAAGAAGCGCGAGGCGGCGTCGCCCAGTTCGGACAGCGCGATACCGCGGGTCGCGACGAGCACCTCATCGACCGTCGCCCCCCCTTCGCGGGCGCGGCGTACCGCCTCTTCGAGTTCGGCCGCGCCGAGGCGCCCGTCGACGACCAGCGCGTCGTAGCGCGAGCGCAGCGCCGCCGGCGCCCTGCCGCGCTGGGCGTACGCGACGCCCAGCGCCTGCGCAAGCCCAAGCAGACCGTCCTTCGCGACGCTTGAAAATTTCTCGCCCTGCGTCGCGTTGATCAGCAGGATCACGCCCTGCAGCGCGCCGCTCGCGGGATCGATGACCGGCGCCGCAAGCATCTGCCGCGTGCGGTAGCCGCTGCGCTCGTCGCCGCTGCGGGGAAAGCGCAGCTCCGGGGAAAGCGCGCGGAGTTCGGCCTGGTCGTGCACGTCGCGGATATTGACGGGTTGCCGGCTCAATGCGACGTAGCCGGCGATGTTGCGCGCCTCGACCGGGAGTCGTGCGTCGGCGGGGGCCGCGCCCGTCCTGACGCGCGAAACGAGCGTCGTACCGGCCTCGTCGAGGGCGAACAAGCACAGGCTGTCAGCGTCGAACAGCGCGCACAGGTCGGCGGAAAGGTCGAGGACGACGCGATCGACGTCGTCGGCCGCGTCGATTCGTGTCGTGATCGCCTGCAGGCCTTTGAAAAACGCGAGACGACCGGCGACGTCGCTACCTTTCCCAGCTCGTCCGGGCGCTGCTGTCATGGGCATTCCTGTTCCTGTTGGTCAGGGCATTCAACGAAGGCGTGCTCGGGGCCGGCCATTCTAGCCGGCGCCGCCAGGAAATTCAGAACTCGAGGATCGTGCCCTGCTCGAGCCTCACCGGATGCAGACGCCCGGCTCCGGCCGCGATCTCGCGCATGATGCGTTCGCACTGGCCGGGCTTGAGGTGGGTGATGTGGACCTCGGGCGCCCCGGTGAGCTCTTCGAGCATCGCATGCAGCAGGCTGGGACACAGATGGCGCGCCGTGAGCGCGAGACCGTGCTGGCTTTCGAGGAAAGCGGTCTCGACGATCAGGTGGCGCACGTTGTCGAGCGCGTTGATGGCGGTGATCAGTTCGGTCGAATACTCGGTGTCGCCGGTATAGACGAGCTTGCCCTCGCCACTGTCGAGACAGTAGGCGACCGTCGGCACGCTGTGGCGGGCCGGCAGCGGCGTGACTGTTCGTGCTCCGAGCCGGATGGGGCGGCCGGCCTCGACGGGATGAAAGCGGAGGTACGGCCGGTGGCAGTCCGGGATGGTGGTGAAATCCGGCCAGATCTGCCAGTTGAAGACGTGCAGGCGCAGGATGCGGATGGTTTCCGCCGTGGCGTACACCGTCAGCGGCGTGTCGCGGAGTTCGCCGACCGAATCGACGAGCAGCGGAATCGATACGATATGGTCGAGATGCGCGTGCGTGACGAAAACGTGATCGATGCGCAGCAAGTCGTCGAGTTCCAGCTCGCCGACGCCGGTGCCCGCATCGACGAGGATGTCGTCGTCAGCGAGGAACGCCGTCGTGCCCGAAGCCCGTCCGCCGATTCCGCCGCTGCAGCCAAGTATCCTGAGCTTCATGGGTTTGGGTCGCAGCGCCGGGAGTCCGCCGCGGCGGGCTGCGAGCGTCGCTCCGGTGAGGTGACGCAGCACGCTACCACTACCTGCGGATCGTGCTGCGTGCATTACTTCACGACATTACCTCACGACGCGGGGCGGGTGGCCCGCGATGGCCCGGGCGAGTCAGGGGCGCAGGAAAAACTCCATCTTGACCCCGGCCATCTCGACGATGTCGTGTTCGTCGAGGCGGCGCGCCTGGGCGTCCAGCGGGCGCCCATTGACGCGCGGGAACTCTTCGCCCTCGACGTGGGTGAGGAAATATCCGTTCACCCGCCGCGTGATCGCCGCCACCTGCTTGCCGGGCTTGCCGAGCGTCGTCAGCGACTTGGTCAGTTCCAGTTCCCGCCCCGCATTCGGGCCGTTGAGCAGCTGCATGACACCCACCGCGCCACCGCCCGCGGCGGGCGACGAAGCCGGAGGTGGCGGCATCTCCGGCGCCGCTGCGCCCGGCGCCCGGCCGGCGGCGGGCGCGACCTCGGGGGGCACGAATACCGGCCCGTCCGCAACCGTCCCGGCATAGCCGAACGCGTGCACCGCCGGCGCGGCCGGCTCGACGATGTACTTGAGGCGGTACTTGCCGAGTTCGACGATGTCGTTGTTGCGCAGCACATGCTTCTTGATCGGCTGGCCATTCACGTAGGTGCCGTTGGTGCTGTTCTGGTCCTCGAGGAAGGCGTCATCGAGGATCGTCGTGATCACGGCGTGCTGGCCGCTGATCGCCAGGTTGTCGATCTGGACGTCATTGCTGGGCTTGCGCCCGATGGTCGTGCGCGGCTTGTCGAGGACGATTTCCTTGAGGACCAGCCCGTCCATGCTGAGGATCAACTTCGGCATTGCATTTGTTCCATTTCTCGAGTGCGGAAGCGCGCTGCCCGCGGCGGCCGCGCGGCTTTCAGTAGGGCAGCGCGGTGCCGAGGCCGCGTTCGCGGGCGCGCGCGACGACTTGCGCCGCCACGGCGATATCCTGGATCGCCATGCCCTGCGATTCGAACAGCGTGATCTGGGCGTCGCTCGTGCGTCCCGGGCGGATCCCGGCGACCACTTCACCCAGTTCCACCCACCGCCCCGGCTGCGTGCGTCCTTTTTCGAGCAGCGGCATCAGGTCGCCCGCCTCGCGCAGCGCGATCTCGCGCGAATCGACGCAGATCACGTCGGCGCGCCTCACCGCCGCCTCCGAAAGCTCCTGGCGGGCGAGGCTGTTCGAACCGGCGGCCGTGATGTGCATGCCCGGGGCGAGCCACGCGGCGTCGAACAGCGGCTTTGGCGACGTCGTGATCGTGACGACGACATCGGCGCCGCGTACGGTGTCCTCGGCGCTCGCCGCCGGCACCACCTCGCGGCCGGTGTCAAGGCTCATCTGCGTGCAGAAAGCCTGCAGCCGGTCCGGGTTGCGCGCGAACACTTTTATGCGTTCGACCGGCCGTACCGCGCACAGCGCGAGGATCTGCCCCTGCGCCTGCCAGCCAGCACCGAACACGCCCGCAACGCGGGCATCGGCTCGCGCCAGCCATTTCGCGGCGATCCCGCCCGCGGCGCCGGTGCGCATCATGCCGAGACGGTCGGCCTCGAGCACGGCGACCGGATCGCCGCTGGTGGCGTCGAAAAGGTGCACCCAGAACCGGTTGCGGCCGCCGGCGCTCGTATAGACCTTCAGCCCGGAGAGGTTGACGGCGGGCACACCGCCCTGCAGCAGGTGTGTCATCGTCGCCGGCAGACGTACGCGCTGCCGCGGGAAGTCGATCGTTTCGCCGCGCCCGTGAGCGGCCATGACCTGCTCGACCGCGCCGAGCACCATCGGCATGTCGAGGAGGCCGCCGACTTCGGCTTCATTCAGATATATCGCCATGTATCTCCTGCCCAGCAATCCACGCAAATGCTCCCGCCGATGCACGAGGGGACACGTATTCTAGCTCGCCCGATCGCACCGTCTGGAAGTAAAAAGGCCCGCCTCGAAAGGCGGGCCTTTGCTGTGCGACGACACGGCCTCGCTACATCATGCCGAGCGCGCGCGGCAGGGCCAGCGAGATGGCCGGGACGTAGGTGACGAGGATCAGGAATACCAGCATCGACAGCAGCCACGGCCACACTGCCACCGTCAGCTCGGTGATGCCCATCTTCGTGATGCCGCTGGCGACGTAAAGATTCAGGCCGACCGGCGGATGGCACATGCCGACTTCCATGTTGACGACCATGATGATGCCGAAATGCACCGGGTCGATGCCGAGCTTGATCGCGATCGGGAACAGGATCGGCGCGAGGATCAGCACGATCGACGACGGCTCCATGAAGTTGCCGGCGATCAGCATCAGGATGTTGGCCATGATCAGGAAGCCGATCATGCCGACGCCGGTGCCGATCATGAAGTCCGCCATCTCCTGCGGAATGTTTTCATGCGTCAGCAGGAACGAGAACAGCACCGCGTTGGTGATGATGTACAGCAGCATCGCGCTCATGTTCGCGGAGTTCAGCAGCACCTTCGGCACGTCCTTCATGCCGAGGTCCTTGTAGACGAACACCGCGACGAAGAACGCATACACCGCACTCATCGCAGCCGCCTCGGTCGGCGTGAAGATGCCGGAGTAGATCCCGCCCATGACGACGACGATCAGGAACAGACCCCACGCGGATTCCTTGAACGCGCGCAGCCGCTGCCCCCAGCTCGCCTTCGGCTGGCGCGGGTAGTCGTACTTGCGCGCGCGGTACCAGGTCGTGAAGCCGAGAAACATCGCGAGCAGCAGGCCCGGCACGACACCCGCCATGAACAGCGAGCCGACCGAAGTGTTCGTCGACACCGAGTACATGACCATGACGATCGACGGCGGGATCAGGATGCCGAGCGCGCCCGAAGTCGTGATCACGCCGGCGCCGAACTTGTTCGGGAAGCCCTGCCTGACCATCGCCGGCAGCAGGATCGCGCCGATCGCGACGACCGTCGCCGGGCTCGAGCCCGATACCGCGGCGAACAACGCGCACGCGACGACGCCGCCAAGACCCAGACCGCCGTACCAGTGGCCGACCATCGCGGTCGCGAAGTTGATCATCCGCCGCGCCACACCCCCGTGCGTCAGGAAGTTGCCCGCGAGGATGAAGAACGGGATCGCCATGATCTCGAACTTCTCGATGCCGGTGAAGAGCTTCAGCGCGACCGACTCGATCGGCACTTCGGTCATCGTGAATAGGAAGGTCAGGACCGTGAGGCCGAGCGAGATCGAGATCGGCATCCCGGTGAGCATCAGCACCAGGAGCAATACGAAGATGATTGCGGCGCTCATTGCTTGTCTCCCCGGGCACCGTTGCCGTTCTTGCCCAGCTGTTTATGCTTCAGGTCGTGCGGGTGCAGGTTGTCGTCCATGTCGTAGTAGTTCGCGTCGACCGGCAGGTGCTCCTCGTCGATGCCCTCGACGTGGCCGTGGTCGTGCGTTGGCAGCTCGCCGGTGCGCAGGAACGCCGCCATCACCTGCAGGAAGCGGAAGCACATCAGGTACGACCCCAGCGGGATCGCCGAATACACGATCCACGTCGGCCATTCGAGGTCCGGCGTCGTCGGTCCTTCATACAGGTCGCCGGTGTCCATGCCGAACCACGTCAGAAACTGATAATGGGCGCCGTTCTCGAGCACGAACGTCAGGCCGAGCGTGCCGACGATGCCGGTGAAGAGCGCGCCGGCACCGAGCCCGATGACGACGAACCTGGCGCGGTTGGGGGCGGACAGCCGGTTGATCAGCACGTCGACGCCGACGTGGATGCCGGTGCGCACGCCATAGGCGGCGCCGAACTTGGCCATCCAGACGAACATGATGATGCACAGCTCCTGCGCCCAGCCGAAATGCAGCGACAGCAGCCAGTCCTGCAGGCCGGGAATCGCCAGCCCGGAACCGTAGCGGTGCACGACCGATGCGAAGATGATGATCGTGGCCACACCCATGAGGAAGGTGATGAGCCACTCCTCGATGTGGTCAAGGATTTTTAGCATGGGATACTCCCGTCACGAAAACGCCCGCCGGTACGCGGCGTTGCGCAGGGGCCGGCGGGCGTTGAGCGGATGATGGATTACAGCTTGGACGGGTCGAACCCGGTGTCCTTGTAGATGGACTGGATGGTCTCGGCACCGATGCGCGATTCCATCTTCTTGTGCACCGGCACCAGAGCCTTCTTGAACACCATCTTCTCGGCGTCGGTCGGCTGGTAGACCTCCGTCTTGCCCGACGCGCGCACCGCTTCGAGCGCCTTGTCGTTTTCCTCCTTCGCGATCTTGTTCGCGAACTCGGTCGACTCCTTCACCGCCTGTTCGAGCTGGGTGCGCGTCTCGGCCGGCAGGCCGTCCCAGAATTTCTTGTTCGTGATCACCGCGTAGCCGAGGTAGCCGTGGTCGGTCAGCGTCATGTGCTTCTGCACTTCATGCATCTTCTGCGTGTACAGGTTCGAATGCGGGTTTTCGGTGCCGTCGACGACGCCCGTCTGCAGCGCCTGGTAGACCTCGGAGAACGCCATCACCTGTGGAATCGCTCCGAGCGCGCGCATCTGCTCCTCGAGCACCTTCGACGACTGCACGCGCATCTTCTTGCCCTTCAGGTCCTCGGGCTTCTTGATCGGGGTGTTCGCGGAGAAGGACTTGAAGCCGTTGTCCCAGAATGCGAGGCCCTTGATGCCGCGTTTTTCGAGCTTGCCGAGCAGCTCCTTGCCGACGTCACCGGTCGTGACCTTGTGCAGCGCATCGTAGCCATCGAAGATGTAAGGCAGGTCGAAGACCTCGAACTCGCGCACGCCGAGCGGACCGAACTTGGCGAGCGACGGCGCGAGCATCTGCACCGCACCGAGCTGCAGCGCCTCCATTTCTTCCTTGTCCTTGTAAAGCGTGCTGTTCGCGTAGACTTCGACCTTCACCGCCCCTTTGGTGTATTTGTCGGCGAGCTCCTTGAATTTTTCGGCCGCCTTGCCTTTCGGCGTGTCGTTTGCCACGACGTGGCTGAACTTGATCACGATGGGTTCGGCGGCAACCGCCGCGGCGGACAGGCCGACGGCAAACAGGCCAACCAAAAGTGCGCGAATTTTCATTACTCTCTCCTCCGGCGAATTTGTCTATTCTCGAGTACCAGAGCCTTGGCAAAACAAGAACCGGGGCCCCGGATACAGGTAAAGTCTAGTACCGTCCTCGATCCGGCCATATTGTGGTCATCCGCAACTCCGCCCCCTTCGTACCGACACGATGAGCCAACGGCCCGACCCCGCGCCGACGCCTCGCGCCACCGTCTTGCAGCCTGCACCTCGCCGGCGCGCGCCCGATGCGCCGACCCCGGCGCCGGCGAAATGGCTCGCCGTGCTGCCGTACCTGACCCTGCCCCTGTTTCTCGCGGTCATCGCCGCGCTGGTATGGCTGACCCGCAGCGCCGACCGGGACGAGCAGCGGATGACGCTGATCAACGACGTGCTGTGGATGGAACAGAACCTCCAGTTCCAGCTCGACCGCAACGCCTCGCTGCTCGCCCAGATCGGCCCCGAACTCTTCGCGCACGACACCCAGCCGGCATCGACCGAGGCGAAGCTGCGCCAGCTGCTGCGCCCCGAGAGCGGGCTCGTGCGCGTGATATGGCTCGACGCCGAAGGCCGCCGGAAAGGCGAGATGCCGCCGATGTCCGGCAGCCACCTGATCGGCGAGAGCGTCGGCGCAGTCCCGGCGAACTCGGTTTTCCGCCTTGCGCGCGCGATCGGCCGGCGCGCCTACGGGCCGGCCTACGAGGTCGCCGACGGCAGCCATCAGTTCGAGGTGCACGTGCCGATCTACTCCGAGGACGCGTTCATCGGCGCAGCGGTCGGGATCTACTCGCTGCACGAACTGATCGCGGGCGAGCTGCCATGGTGGTTCTCCGAGCGCTACCGCGTCAGCGTGCTGGATGCCGATGGCCGGCAGATCGTCGCCAAGTCGAAAGTCGCGCCGCTGTCCGGGGACATGAAATACATGATCCCTTTCGATCCGCCCGGCCACGGGCTGAGCCTGCATATCACCGCCTACCGGGGCGAGACGCGCTGGGTGCCGGTGCTGCTGATCGCGTCGATCGTGCTGCTCGCCGGCATCATCGTGTGGAGCGTGTGGCAGCTGCGCCGCCAGCTGGTGCGCCGCCACAGCGCCGAACAGGCATTGCGCCGCGAGTCGCTGTTCCGCAAGGCGATGGAAGATTCGCTGCTGACCGGGCTGCGCGCCCGCGATCTCGACGGGCGCATCACCTACGTCAACCCAGCGTTCTGCAAGATGGTCGGCTACAGCCCGGAAGAGCTGATCGGCCGCCTGCCGCCGATGCCCTACTGGGACCCCGATCACCTCGAACGCACCCAGGAGGTCCACGACATGATCCTCTCCGGCGCCGCGCCGCCCGAAGGCGTCGAACTGCGCCTGCGCCGCAAGAACGGCGAGCGGCTCGACGCGCTGATCTTCGAAGCGCCGTTGATCGACGCCGCCGGTTGCCATACCGGCTGGATGGGGTCGCTGCTCGACATCACCGAGCAGAAACGCGCGCGCGAGCTCGGGCGCCAGCAGGAAGAGCGGCTGCAGGCGACTTCGCGGCTGGTGACGATGGGCGAAATGGCCTCGACGCTCGCGCACGAGCTGAACCAGCCGCTGGCCGCGATCGCGAGCTACAACACCGGCTGCCTGAACCGGCTCGAGCAGGCGACGATCGATCGCGACGAGTTGCGCGACATCCATGCGAAGCTCGGCCGCCAGGCGCGGCGTGCCGGCGAGATCATCCGCCGCGTGCATGATTTCGTCCGCCGCGCCGAGCCCAAACGCGAAGCGCTCGACTTCAACACGGTGATCCGCGAAGCGATCGGCCTGATCGAAGCCGACGCGCACAAGCGGCGCATGCGCATCGAAACCGACCTGGCGCCGCGCCTGCCAGACATCCCCGCCGATCCGGTGATGATCGAGCAGGTCATTGTCAACCTGGTGCGCAACGGCATGGACGCGATGCACGACAATCCGCCCGACCGGCGCACGGTGCGCGTCGCCACGCGCGAGGAAGGCGGCCAGCTCGTGGTGCGGGTCGCCGATTCCGGCCGCGGCATCGACGCGGACACCGCGCGCCGCCTGTTCGAACCGTTTTTCACGACGAAGCCCGAAGGAATGGGAATGGGCCTGAACATCTGCCGCTCGATCGCCGAACTTCATCATGGCCGCCTGGGTTTCGAAAGCAATCCGGACGGCGGTACCATCTTCATCCTGTCGTTCCCGGTCGAACTCTCATGAATCCCGCCTGCGCCCATATCATCGACGACGACGAAGCGATCCGCGACGCGTTGCAGTGGCTGTTCAAGACGCGCGACGTGGCGTGCGCGACGTGGCCGAGCGCCGAAGAATTCCTTGCCGCCGTGCAGCCGGACTGGCGCGGCTGCGCGGTGATCGACATCCGCATGGCAGGCATGAGCGGGCTGGAGTGCTTCGACGCGCTGCGTGCGCGCAGCAATCTGCTGCCGGTGGTGTTCATCACCGGCCACGGCGACGTGCCGATGGCGGTGGCGGCGCTGAAGAAAGGCGCGTTCGATTTCATCGAGAAACCGTTCAACGACAGCGATCTCGTCGACGTCGTGGTGCGCGCCCTCGATGCCGACGCCCAACGCCAGGTTGCGGCCGCGACGCGTGAAACGGTCGAAGCACGGCTCGCGCTGCTGACGGCGCGCGAGCGCGAAGTGATGGAGCAGATTCTCGCCGGCAAATACAACAAGGTGATCGCGGACCACCTGAACATCTCGATGCGCACCGTCGAGGCCCATCGCTCGAAAGTCTTCGACAAGATGGCGGTGCGCTCAGCCGTCGAGCTCGCTCAGCTGATCAACCTGGTCGGCGGGCGCTAGCCGCCTGCGTTCAGCGCTGCCACACCGGCAGCAGTCCGGCTTCGCCCGCACCGCAGCGAAATTCGGCCGCGACGCCAATCTCGCCGATCCACGCGGCTTCACCATCGACGCACAACACCGGCAGCCGTGGACGCAGCCACGCCGGGATACCCGCTTCCTGGCACAGGTTCTTGAAACTGCGCCGCGGACGCCCGCCGTCCTGCCGCAACGTGAGCCCCGGCCAGCGCGGCAGCAGCGCGACGTCCACCGCACGCTGCAGCGCGGCCCGGCCGAGGCCCGCGCCGGTCACCGGCTCGAAGCGCACGACGCCGGCCCCCCAGCGCAGCACCGGCTCCTGCCGCCACGCGAGCGGCTGCTCCGGTGCGCCGTCGCGCGGCGGCTCCAGCCACAGCCGGCCCCGGTAGGTGCAGCACGCCGCCGTGCCGAGCGGCAGGTACAGCGGCGCCTGCGTGGCGCGCAGTTGCCGGACGGCCTCGACGAGCCGCGCGCGCGCCGGCGCCTCGCAACCCATCTCCCGGATCCGCCAACGCAAGACGTTGCGCACCCGCTCGTCGGACAGCGCCAGCAGCCGGTCACGCGGCAATGGCCAGCCGCCGCACGCGGCGCAATCGAGCACCGCGAGATCGCCGAGCAGCCCGTCCGCCTCGTGGAAATGGCCGCTCGCGCGCGCGAGCGCCGGGACCGCACCGGGGAAGGCTTCGCCGAGCAGCGGAAATACGTGGTGACGCAGGAAATTGCGGGCATGGCGCGGATCGGCGTTGCTCTCGTCCTCGATCCACTCGAGCGAAGCCGCCTGCGCGAAGGCGCGGATGTCGGCACGGCGCACGCCGAGCAGCGGCCGCAGCCGTCCCGGAGATCCCGGCTCGATCGCTGCCATCGCCGCGGCGCCGCGCAGACCGGTGCCGCGCAGCAGCCGGAACAGCAGCGTTTCGGCCTGATCGTCCTGGTGATGGCCGAACACCAGCCAGTCGCACGCGACGCGCGCGAGCGCGGCATGACGGACCTCGCGCGCAGCCGCCTCGAGCCCTGCCGGATGATCGCGCGCGACCTGCTCGCGAAACGGGTGGAAAGCCACGCCGAGCGCGGCGCATTGTCGCGCGCAGAAGTCGAGCCACGCGTCGGCGTTCGGACTCAGTGCGTGATGGACGTGGGCTGCGCAGAGGTCGAAGCCGAAGCGCGGCCGCAGGCGGGCGAGCAGATGCAGCAGCGTCGTCGAGTCGGCCCCGCCGCTGAACGCGACGCACAGGCGCTGTCGCGGCGCCACCGCTGCCGCCGCGAGCACGCCGGCGACAGCATCGGCAAGCAGGGGGATGGGGTCAGGCGACGTTCTGTTCCTTGAACCGGCCATAGCTCATCAGGCGCTCGAACCGCTTCTCGACCAGTTCGGTCGGAGAAAGATCCGCCACCTGGCGCAACGCATCCTGCAGCGCACGCTTGAGGCTCTGCGCCATCGCGCGATGATCCCGATGCGCGCCGCCCGCCGGTTCGTTGACGACCCGGTCGATGAGACCGAGCGACTTCAGGCGGGCCGCGGTGATGCCCATTGTCTCGGCCGCCTCGGACGCCTTCTCGGCACTCTTCCACAGGATCGACGCGCAGCCCTCCGGCGAGATCACCGAGTACGTCGCGTACTGCAGCATCATCACCTGGTCGCCGACCGCGATCGCCAGCGCGCCGCCGGAACCGCCTTCGCCGATGATCGTCGCGATGATCGGCACCTTGAGTTCGGCCATCACGTAAAGATTGCGGCCGATCGCCTCGGACTGGCCCCGCTCCTCGGCGCCGATCCCCGGATACGCGCCGGGGGTATCGACGAAAGTAAACACCGGCAGACCGAACTTCTCCGCCAGCCGCATCAGCCGCAGCGCTTTGCGATAGCCTTCCGGCCGAGGCATGCCGAAGTTGCGCAGGATTTTTTCCTTCGTGTCGCGGCCTTTCTGGTGACCGATGACGACGCAGCTCTGGCCGTTGAAGCGGGCGAGGCCGCCGACGATCGCCTTGTCGTCGGCGTAGCTGCGATCGCCGTGCAGCTCGACGAAGTCGGTGAAGATGTGGCGCGCGTAATCCAGCGTGTAGGGCCGCTGGGGATGGCGCGACACCTGCGCGATCTGCCACGGCGTGAGCTTCGCGTACAGGTTCCTGGACAGCGTCTGGCTCTTCGCTTCGAGGCGTGCGATCTCCTCGGAAATATCCACTGCCGAATCGTCCTGGACGAATCTCAGCTTCTCGATCTTTGCTTCCAGATCGGCAACAGGTTGTTCGAAATCCAGAAAGGTGGTCTTCATCCGACCGTTCCAAGCGAAAAAAAGTGCGACATTGTAACGCTTGTCACCGCAAAGCCGCGGGCCTGCCGCATGCGCCGTCGCACCCTTCGCGGGCCGCCCGGACGTGACAGCTCGGGACCGCTGAGGCATGATGCACGCAGACATACAACGCAAAGGAGCAGCGGGGACGACACAATCTCCGCGCCATGAGTAGTCGAAACACTCCGACGACGGCCTTTTCGGCCACACCGAAAGACGCCATGCGCGGCAAGCGCAACAGCAGCGAAGGCTCCCGGCGATGTCGCCCGGAGAACGCTTTCTCCCGCCATCGCGCGAACACGCTCGTTCACCCCCGATCGACTCCGCCCTCACCCGGCCCTGCCCCGGCCGTCCGGGTCCCGGCACATTCCGTGTCGCAGCCTCTCCGCTTCGTCCCTCCGCTGATCGCCGCCCTGCCGCCTGCAGCACGTCATGTCGTTGCTGGCGACAAGCGGGCTGCGGCCGGTTCGTTCCACGCTTTTCCCGGATAGTCCGAAAATGGAAATTTTCCTTCTCGTCGCCCTGATTCTGCTGAACGGGGCCTTCGCGATGTCCGAGATCGCCCTCGTCACCGCGCGCCGTGGCCGGCTTGCGCGGCTCGCCGAAGACGGCGACGCGTCGGCCCGCGTCGCGATCGAACTCGGCGAGGAGCCGACCCGCTTCCTGTCCACGATCCAGATCGGCATCACGTCGATCGGCATCCTCAACGGCATCGTCGGCGAAGCCGCGCTCGCGGCGCCGCTCGCCACCTGGCTGCAGACGCTCGGCCTCGCGCAGGATCCGAGCGAAGTCGGCGCGACGGTGCTGGTCGTCGTCGTGATCACCTATGTCTCGATCGTTGTCGGCGAACTGGTGCCGAAACGGATCGGCCAGATCAACCCGGAAGGCATCGCGATCCTCGTGGCCCGCCCGATGAAGGCGCTCGCGATCGGGTCGCGCCCGTTCGTGCGCCTGCTGATGTGGTCGACCGCGCTGCTGCTGCGCCTGCTGGGCAAGCGCGACGAAGGCGGACCGAGCATCACCGAGGAAGAGATCCACGCGCTGCTCGAAGAGGGATCGGAAGCCGGCATCATCGAAAAGAACGAGCACACGATGGTGCGCAACGTGTTCCGCCTCGACGACCGCCAGATCGGCTCGCTGATGGTCCCGCGCGCCGACATCGTATGGCTGGACGTCACGCGCCCGCTCGACGAGAACCTCGCGCGGATGGCCGAGTCCGACCATTCGCGCTTTCCGGTGTGTCGCGGCGGGCTCGACGACATCCTCGGCATCATTTCGTCGAAGCAGCTCTTCAACCAGACGCTCAAAGGCGGCAAGACCGATCTCACGCAACAGCTGCAGCCGCCGATCTACGTGCCCGAGTCGCTGACCGGCATGGAACTGCTCGACCAGTTCCGCGCATCGAGCACACAGATGGTGTTCGTCATCGACGAATACGGCGAAATCCAGGGCATGGTGACGCTGCAGGACGTGCTCGAGGCGGTCACCGGCGAATTCCACCCGCACAGCCTGGAAGAAGCCTGGGCGGTGCAACGCGAGGACGGCTCCTGGCTGCTCGACGGCATGATCCCGATCCCAGAACTGAAAGACCGTCTCGAACTCAAGACGGTACCGGAGGAAGAAAGGGGGCGCTACCACACGCTGAGCGGCATGGTGATGTGGCTGCTCGGCCGCTTGCCGCATACCGGAGATGTTTCCCAGTGGGGGGAGTGGCGACTGGAGGTCGTCGATCTCGACGGCAAGCGCATCGACAAGGTGCTCGCGACCCGCATCCCGGAACCCTCGGCTGCCGTGACGCAGGATTCTCCGGCGCTGACTCCGCCCGCAGACTGAAGCCGGCCGAATCCGTGGTGGCGGCCATTTATCGCATCACCGACTGGCACCACCGACCGCATGCTCATGGCTACCGAAACCCGCCGCTGGCACACCCTGACCGCCGAGACCGCCGCCGAGGCGCTCGGGCTGGACGCCGTCCGCGGCCTGAGCACTGAACAGGTCGCCGAGCGGCTCGCGCGCTTCGGCCCGAACAGGCTCGCCGAAGCGGCACCGCGGCCGGTGTGGCTCAAGTTCGTCGATCAGTTCAGGAACTTCCTGGTGATCGTCCTGATATTCGCCGCCGTCCTCGCCTGGGCGATCGGCGAATTCAAGGATGCGATGGTGATCCTCGTCGTCGTGCTGCTGAACGCTTCACTCGGCTTCTACCAGGAGCATCGCGCCGAACGCACGCTCGCGGCACTGAAGGACATGCTCGCCGCGCGGGCTCGCGTGCGGCGCAACGGCAGGCTCGTCGAAGTCGACGCCAGCGAGCTGGTTCCCGGCGACATCGTGCTGCTCGAGGCGGGCGATCGCATCCCCGCTGACGGCCGGCTCCTCGCCGCGCACCACCTCGAAGTCGAGGAAGCGGCACTCACCGGCGAATCCCACGCCGTCGGCAAATCGACCGCGGCGCTGGAGACGGCGGAGCTACCGCTCGGCGAGCGCGCGAATCTGCTCTACATGAACACCGTGGTGACACGCGGACGCGCCGAGCTGATCGTCGTCGCGACCGGCATGGCGACCGAGATGGGTCAGCTCGCCGGCATGATCGCCAGCACCGCCGAGACCGAGACTCCGCTGCAGCGCCAGCTCGACAGCCTCGGAAAGAAACTCGCGGCGATTGCCGGCGTCGTCGTGACCGTGATCTTCGCCCTCGACTTCGCGCGCGGCCTGCCCTGGACGCAGGCGGCGATGAGCGCGGTGGCACTGGCCGTCGCGGCGATCCCTGAAGGCCTGCCGGCGGTCGTCACGGTGACGCTCGCGATCGGCATGTGGCGGATGGCGCAGAACCGCGCGATCCTGAAGAAACTCTCCGCAGTCGAGACGCTCGGCTGCACGACCGTGATCTGCTCCGACAAGACCGGCACGCTGACGCTGAACCAGATGACCGCGCGCGCGTGCTGGATCGCGTGCGAGCGGTTCGCGGTCAGTGGCGAGGGCTACCGCGCCGAGGGCTGCATCACCGGCAGCAGAGACGGCGACGCGGCCCTGCGCTTGCGACCGCTGCTGCTGCCGGTGGCGCTGTGCTCCGACTCGCGTGTGCATGACGGCGAACTCGTCGGTGATCCGACCGAAGGCGCGCTGTGGGTGCTCGCGCAAAAAGGCGGCTGCGAGCCGCCCGCCGAACAGGAACGGCGCGCCCGCATCGCCGAAATCCCGTTCGACTCGGCGCACAAGTTCATGGCGACGTTCCACGACGCTGGCGAGCACGTCGACATGTTCATCAAGGGTGCACCGGACGTGCTGTTCGCGCGCTCCTCGAGGTGGCTCGTGGCGGACCGCGAGGAGCCGCTCGACGAGACCGCGCGCCACTGCATCATCACCGAGAACGACCATCTCGCCGGACAGGCGTTGCGGGTGCTCGCGGTCGCGCGGCGCCGCATTCCGAAGCACGAATTCGATCCGGAGGCCGACCTGTGGGCGTGGGCCGACGGCTGGACTTTCGTCGGCCTCGCCGGCCTGATGGATCCGCCCCGCCCCGAAGCGGCGGCGGCGATCGAGCGCTGCAACCGGGCCGGCATCCAGGTCAAGATGATCACCGGCGACCACAAGGTCACGGCGACGGCGATCGCCGGCGAGATCGGATTGCGCGGCGACGTGGTCAGCGGTGCCGAGCTCGACGTGATGACGGACGCCGAGCTGGCCGCGCGCGTCAACCGCATCACCGTCTTCGCGCGCGTGTCGCCGACGCACAAGGTCAGGATCGTCAAGGCGCTGAAAGCGGCCGGCCATGTCGTCGCGATGACCGGCGACGGCGTCAACGATGCGCCGGCGCTGAAAGCGGCCGACATCGGCATCGCAATGGGCATCACCGGGACCGCGGTGACGCGCGAGGCGGCGACGATGGTGTTGACCGACGACAACTTCGCGACGATCGTGCGCGCGGTCGAGGAAGGGCGCGTGATCTTCGACAACATCGTCAAGTTCGTGCGCTTCCAGCTGTCGACGAACATCGGCGCGATCCTGACCGTGCTGGCCGCGACGCTGCTCGGGATGCCGGCGCCGTTCACCGCGATCCAGCTGCTGTGGATCAACATCATCATGGACGGCCCACCGGCGATGACGCTCGGCATCGAGCCGGCCCGCCCGGGCATCATGCGCGCCGCGCCGCGCGCACAGGACGCACAGATTCTCACGCTGCACCGCCTCGCGCGGCTGTCGCTATACGGCGCGACAATGATGGTGGGCACGCTGTGGCTGTTCCGCTCCGCGCTGGCCGAGCACGGCGAGGCGCGCGCGCTGACGCTGGCGTTCACGACTTTCGTGCTGTTCCAGTTCTTCAACGTGTTCAACGCCCGCAACGAACACGGCAGCGCATTCAACTCGCAATTCCTCACCAATGTCCGGCTATGGATCGCGCTCGGCGGCGTACTCGCGCTGCAGGGGGTGGTGGTCCACTGGCCACCGGCTCAGGCCATTTTCGGCACGACCGCGCTGGAGAGCGGGGACTGGCTACTCTCCGCGGCGGTCGCCTCGAGCGTCCTGCTGCTCGACGAAGCGCGCAAGCTGCTGCAGCGGCGGCTGTTTCCCGCTCGCAAGCAGCCATAGACCATTGCGCCGCCGGCAGCAGCGGGGAGAGGTCGCACCAAAAAAACGGGGCAGCCCGCCTGCGCGAACCGCCCCGCTTGGCCGCCGCAGCGGCAACGCTCAGTCGTTGTTCATCACGCCGAGGATGTGCAGCAGGCTCGTGAAGAGGTTGTAGATCGACACGTACAGGGTCACGGTCGCCATGACGTAGTTCGTTTCACCGCCGTGGATGATGTTGCTGGTCTCATAGAGGATGAGGCCGGACATCAGCAGCACGAACATCGCCGACACCGCGAGCGACAGGCCGGGCATCTCGAAGAAGATCGCGCCCAGGCCGGCGAGGAAGGCGACGAGGATGCCGACCACCAGGAAGCCGCCCATGAACGAGAAGTCCTTGCGGCTGGTCAGCGCGTACGCCGACAGGCCGAGGAAGATCGCCGCGGTGCCGCCCATCGCCTGCATCACCACCTGCCCGCCGTTCGGCATCGCGAGGTAGTGCGACAGGATCGGGCCGAGCGTGTAGCCCATGAAACCGGTGAGCGCGAACACGAACAGGATGCCCAGCCCGCTGTCGCGGAACTTCGTCGTCAGGAACAGCAGGCCGAAGTACCCCACCAGCGTGACGATGATCCCCGGGTGCGGCAGGCCGAGCGCGAGCGACGCGCCGGCGGTGAGCGCCGAGAATGCCAGCGTCAGCGACAGCAGCATGTAGGTGTTGCGGATGACCCTGTTCGTCGACAGGACCGAGGCCTCCGACCTTGTCATCGTACCGATGCGGTTTTCCATTGAATGTCTACCTCCTTGAATCGAACTTGTTTGAACCCGCTGCCCGGATCAGGTCCCGGCCATAACGGGATCCGGGCCGGCTGCCGCATCGCGGCTGAACTGCCGCAGCCGCGCGAGGCGGCGTATCAGCACCTGGGAGACCCGTTCCGCGGCCAGATCGACGACCGGGCGCGCGTCCGTCCCGGTCACCGAAAAAATCACGTCCGGGCAATTGCGCAACCGCAGTTGTACCACACAACGTTTGTCGGCCCCGCCGCGCGGCCCGTTTACGTCCGCGACCTTGATGCGGGCCCACTGAATCTGGTCGCGGAAGCGGCCGATCGCAAAACGCATTCGCCGCGCGACGTAGTCCCGCAGACCCGACGGTGCTTCCAGACCGCTACATTGCAGATCGATGCGCATGTTTCTTCTCCCTTGTGGTTGATACCGGCATCTGCTCGTTGATACTAAGCGTGAGACTGTTCGATAAAATACGAGTTCAACGGAATTTTTATCATGTTTTACCGAAGAGTCGAGAGGGCGCGATGCTCAATTTCAAGCAGCTCCACCACTTCTGGAACGTTGCGCGCGCAGGTGGCATCGTGCGCGCAAGCGAGCGCTCGGGCCTCGCTCCGCAAACGCTGAGCGGCCAGATCGCAATCCTCGAGGCGAGCCTCGGCGTCTCGCTGTTCCGCCGTCGCGGACGCGGGCTCGCCCTGACCGAAACCGGCCAGATGGTGCTCGATTACGCCGAGGAGATTTTCCGCGTCGGCAGCGAACTCGAGGAGGCGCTGCACAACCGTGCCGCCGGTCGCGCGATTCCGTTCCGCGTCGGAATCGCCGATGTCGTGCCGAAAGCGATCGCGTGGCTGCTGCTCGCACCGTCGATGAAGCTCGCCGAACCGGTGCGCATCGTCTGCCGCGAGGACAAGATGGTCCGGCTGCTCGGCGAACTGGCGATCCACAAGCTCGACGTCGTGCTCGCCGACAGCCCGATGCCGGCCCACATGGACGTGCGCGGCTACAACCACAAGCTGGGAGAATCGACGATCAGCTTCTTCGCCGCACCTTCGCTCGCCGAAAGCCTGACGGGCAGTTTTCCGGCGAACCTCGCCCGCCAGCCGATGCTGATCCCGGGCGCCGATGCCGCGGTGCGGCGGCCGCTGATGCAGTGGTTCGAAGAGCAGCACATCGCGCCGCACATCGTCGGCGAGTTCGACGATGCCGCGCTGATGAAAGCGTTCGGCGAAGCGGGCGTCGGCGTGTTCCCTGCGGCGACGCTGATCGCGGAACAGGTGTGCCGCCAGCATGGCGTGCGCTGCATCGGCGAAGCGCCCGCGGTCAGCGAAGCCTACTACGCGATCTCGGTCGAGCGCCGCATCTCCCACCCGGCGACGCTGGCGATCAGCCGTTCGGGACTGGAGGGCGCGAAGCGGGATTGAGGGCGATCGGGAGCCGTACGAAAGCGCGGGCCCGGGGTCCGGGATGAAGAGGAAGGACAGCGATTGCGCGGGCTCGTGCCAGGTGTGACCCGGAGAGGGGGCCGCGTGCCGCGCCGGACTCTGATAGAATGCGCGGCTTTGTCGCGCTTTCCGGTCTTGACTGGTGCCGGGAGAGGGACTCGAACCCTCACAGTGTTACCACCGGCGGATTTTGAATCCGCTGCGTCTACCGATTCCGCCATCCCGGCAGGGAAGCGCCGCATTATCCATGAAACTGCCCGCGAGCAGCAAGCGCATGTCACTGACTCTTGACGATTTCGATTACGTACTCCCGCCCGAACTGATCGCCCAGGCGCCGCTCGCCGAGCGTTGCGCCAGCCGCCTGCTGGTGCTCGACGGCGACCGCCTGGACGATCGCGGTTTCTGCGACCTGCCCGAACTCGTGCAGCCCGGTGATCTGCTGGTATTCAATGACACGCGAGTCATCCACGCGCGCCTGTACGGCACCAAGGAAACCGGCGGCCACATCGAAGTCCTCATCGAACGCGCGGTCGGCCCGCACGAAGCGCTCGCCCAGGTCCGCGCGAGCAAGTCGCCGCGCGCCGGCAGCCGGCTGCGCCTGGCCGACGCGTTCGCCGTCACGGTGCTCGGCCGCGTCGGCGAGTTCTTCCATCTGCGCTTCCCCGACAGCGACGACCTGTTCGACCTGCTCGAACAGCACGGCAAGCTGCCGCTGCCGCCTTACATCGACCGCAGCGCCGACGAGCACGACGAATCGCGCTACCAGACCGTGTATGCGCGCGAGCGCGGTTCGGTCGCGGCACCGACCGCCGGACTGCATTTCGACCAGCCGATGCTCGCCGAACTGGCGAAGAGAGGCGTACGCGGTGCCTGGCTGACGCTGCACGTTGGCGCCGGCACCTTCCAGCCGGTGCGCGTCAATGATCTCGGCGAGCACCGCATGCACCGCGAACGCTACGTGATCCCGCAGGAAACCGTGGACGCGATCGCCGCGACGCGCGCCGCCGGGCGTCGCGTGATCGCGGTCGGCACGACCAGCCTGCGCGCGCTCGAAGGCGCCGCGCAGGACGGACCGCTCGAAGCAGGCACCGGCGAGACCGAACTCTTCATCCTGCCGGGCTACCGCTTCCAGGTTGCAGACGCCTTGATCACGAACTTCCACCTGCCGAAATCAACGCTGCTGATGCTGGTGTCGGCGTTCGCGGGCCTCGAGACGGTGCGCCGCGCGTATGCGCACGCCGTCGGCCATTCCTACCGATTCTTCAGCTACGGCGATGCCATGTTCATCACCCACCGCAACGATGCAATTTGAACTCCTCGCCCAGCACGGCGCCGCGCGCCGCGGCCGCCTCACGCTCGCCCACGGCACCGTCGACACCCCGGCGTTCATGCCGGTCGGCACCTACGGCACCGTCAAGGCAATGACTCCCGCCGCGCTCGCCGACACGGGCGCGCAGATCTGTCTCGGCAACACGTTCCACCTGTGGCTGCGCCCCGGGCTCGACGTCGTCGCGGCGCACGGCGGGCTGCACCGCTTCATGAACTGGGACCGGCCGATCCTTACCGATTCCGGCGGTTTCCAGGTGTTCAGCCTCGGCGCGCTGCGCAAGATCAGCGAGGAAGGGGTGAAGTTCGCGTCGCCGATCGACGGCGCGAAACTCTTCCTGACGCCGGAAGAGTCGATGCGCATCCAGACGGTGCTGAACTCCGACATTGCGATGATCTTCGACGAATGCACACCGCACCCCGCGACGCACGACGAGGCGGCGAAGTCGATGCAGCTGAGCCTGCGCTGGGCGCGGCGCTCGCGCGACGAGTTCGACCGGCTCGCGAACCCCAACGCGCTGTTCGGCATCGTCCAGGGCGGCATGTTCGAGGATCTGCGCGATGAATCGCTGGCTGCACTCGACGCGATAGGTTTCTCCGGCTATGCGATCGGCGGCCTGTCGGTCGGCGAACCGAAGGAAGACATGGCGCGCATCCTCGCCCACACCGCGCCGCGACTGCCCGCCGGCCGGCCGCGCTACCTGATGGGCGTCGGCACGCCGGAGGACATTGTCGCCGGCGTGGCCGCCGGCATCGACATGTTCGACTGCGTGATGCCGACCCGCAACGCGCGAAACGGCTGGCTCTTCACCCGCTATGGCGACATCAAGATCAAGAACGCGACGCACAAGCAGGACACCCGCCCGCTCGACCCGTCGTGCGACTGCTACACCTGCCGCAACTTCAGCCGCGCCTATCTGCATCACCTGCACCGCGCCGGCGAAATCCTCGGCAGCATGCTGAACACCATCCACAACCTGCGCTATTACCAGACGCTGACCGCGGAGCTGCGCGCGGCGATCGTTGCCGGCGACTTCGGTAGCCACGTCGCGCGCTTCCGCTCGGATCGTTCGACCGGTACCCGTTGACAAACGAACGGTCGCGACGCCGGGCGGGCCGTCGCGACGGGTCGCGACTTATCCTGCTGCTATAATCGGCCGCTTTACGCAACTACCCGGAGTCCCACGTGTTCATTTCCAACGCTTACGCCCAGGCCGCACCTGCGGGCGATCCGACCGGCGGCCTGATGGGCATGCTGCCGCTGATCCTGATGTTCATCGTGCTGTGGTTCCTGATGATCCGCCCGCAGATGAAGCGCGCCAAGGAACACAAGGCAATGGTCGCTGCGATCGCGAAAGGCGACGAAATCGTCACCCAGGGTGGAGTCGCCGGCCGCGTGACCCAGGTGGGCGAAAATTTCCTGCACGTCGAAGTGGCTGACAACGTCAATATCATCGTCCAGGCCCAGTCGGTCACCAACGTGCTGCCGAAGGGCACGCTGAAGACCCTGTGAGGCCCGCGGCGGCGTGAGCCTCCCGCTCCGCCGCCCCTGCGCGCGCAGGGCGCCTCCCCACCCCACTTCATTCAAGTCATGAACCGCTACCCGCTCTGGAAGAACATCCTCATTGGTCTGGTCCTGTTCTTCGGCCTGATCTACACCCTTCCCAACTTCTACGGTGAAGTCCCCGCAGTTCAGGTCTCCAGCGGCAAAGCGACGCTCAAGCTCGACCCCGCGCTGGTCGCCCCGATCGAACAGACGCTGCGCGACGCGCAGGTTCCCTACGACGGCCTGTTCGTCGACGCCAACAGCATCCGCGTGCGGCTGGGCAGCAGCGAGGACCAGCTGCGCGCCAAGGACGCGATCGAGAAGCGGCTCAATCCCGACCCCAGCGATCCTTCCCATATCGTCGCGCTGAACCTGCTGTCGGCCTCACCGACCTGGCTCACCGCGATCCACGCGCTGCCGATGTACCTCGGCCTCGACCTGCGCGGCGGGGTGCATTTCCTGCTCGAAGTGGACATGCCGGGCGCGATCACGAAGCGGCTCGACGCAACCGCCGGCGACCTGCGCACGCTGCTGCGCGACAAGGACGTGCGCCACGCCGGCATCGTGCGCGAAGGCAACGCCATCCAGCTGCGTTTTCGCGATGCCGCACAGCGCGACGCGGCGCGCAACGCGATCCTCAACAGTACGCGTGACCTCCAGTTCGTCGACCGCGACGACGGCTCGACCGACCTGAAGCTGATCGCGACGCTGACGCCGGTCGCCCAGCAGACGATCCGCGACTTCGCGATCAAGCAGAACATCACGACGCTGCACAACCGCATCAACGAACTCGGCGTCGCCGAGCCGGTGATCCAGCAGCAGGGCGCCGACCGCATCGTCGTGCAGCTGCCGGGCGTGCAGGACGTCGCAAAGGCGAAGGACATCCTCGGACGCACCGCGACGCTCGAAGTGCGCATGGTCGACGACAGCCCGGGCGCACTCGAAGCCGCGCTCGCCGGCAACGTGCCGTTCGGCACCGAGCTCTACACCGAGCGCGGCGGCTCGCCGCTGCTGGTGCGATCGCAGGTCGTGCTGACCGGCGACCGCCTCACCGACGCACAGCCCGGCTTCGACGGACAGACCAACGAGCCGGCCGTGCACCTGACACTCGATGCCGCCGGCAGCCGCATCTTCCGTGACATCACGCGCGAGAATGTCGGCAAGCGCATGGCGATCCTGCTGATCGAGAAGGGCAAGGGCGAAGTCGTCACCGCGCCGGTGATCCGCAGCGAGATCGGCGGCGGGCGCGTGCAGATCTCCGGCCGCATGACCACCACCGAGGCGAACGACGTCGCGCTGCTGCTGCGCGCTGGCAGCCTCGCCGCGCCGATGGAGATCATTGAGGAACGCACTGTCGGCCCGAGCCTCGGCGCCGACAACATCGCCAAGGGCTTCAATTCCACGCTGTGGGGCTTCGTCGCGATCGCGGTGTTCATGAGCGCGTATTACCTGCTGTTCGGCGTGGTGTCGGTGATCGCGCTGGCGGCAAACCTGCTGCTGCTGGTCGCACTGCTGTCACTCTTGCAGGCGACGCTGACCCTGCCCGGCATTGCGGCGATGGCGCTGACGCTGGGCATGGCGATCGACGCGAACGTGCTGATCAACGAACGCATCCGCGAGGAACTGCGCAACGGCGTATCGCCCCAGGCGGCGATCCACACCGGCTACGACCGCGCGTTCGACACCATCCTCGACTCGAACATCACGACGCTGATCGCCGGTATCGCGCTGCTGGTGTTCGGCTCCGGCCCGGTGCGCGGCTTCGCGGTCGTGCACTGCCTCGGCATCCTGACCTCGATGTTCAGCGCGATCCTGATCTCGCGCATGCTCGTGAACCTGATCTACGGCCGCCGCCGCAAGGTCGAGAGCCTGTCGATCGGCCAGATCTGGAAGCCCGGCAAGGCAGGCAACTGAGCTGGCAACCGGGCGAACACGCAAGGAAAGCGGCGCCCGGCGCCGCCCCTGACGCAACCAAAGGCTTGAGAAATGGAATTCTTCCGCATCAAGAAAGATATCCCGTTCATGCGCCATGCGCTGACGTTCAATATCATCTCGCTCATCACCTTCCTGCTCGCGGTATTCTTCCTCGCGACCAGCGGCCTGCACCTGTCGGTCGAGTTCACCGGCGGCACGCTGATCGAAGTCACCTACCCCGAGGCGCCCGAGCTCGAAACGGTTCGCGAGGCGCTCGGCGACGCCGGCTACCCTGACGCCCAGGTACAGAATTTCGGCAGCGCCCGCGACGTGCTGATCCGTCTGCCGAACCGCGACGATCTCGACACCACGCGGGTTTCCGAGCAGGCGATGGCGACGCTGCAGTCGGTCGCCGGCCCTGCTCCGGAGCTGCGGCGCGTCGAGTTCGTCGGCCCGCAGGTCGGCAAGGAACTCGCGGCCGACGGCGCGATGGCACTGCTGCTGGTGATCTTCGGCATCGTCGTGTACCTGGCGATCCGCTTCGAATGGCGCTTCGCGGTGTCCGCGATCATCGCCAACCTCCACGACGTCGTCATCATCCTGGGCTTCTTCGCGTTCTTCCAGTGGGAGTTCTCGCTGCCGGTACTCGCCGCCGTGCTGGCGGTGCTCGGCTACTCGGTGAACGAGTCGGTCGTCGTGTTCGACCGCGTGCGCGAAACCTTCAAGAAGCGCCGCAACCTCTCGACGCCCGAGGTGCTCGACCACGCGATCACCTCGACGATCTCGCGCACGGTCATCACGCACGGCAGCACGCAGATGATGGTGCTGTCGATGCTGCTGTTCGGCGGCGCGACGCTGCACTACTTCGCCATGGCGCTGACGATCGGCATCCTGTTCGGCATCTACTCGTCGGTGCTCGTCGCAAGCCCGCTCGTGATGTGGCTCGGCGTATCGCGCGAGCAGTTCGTCAAGCCGAAGCGGGAAAAGGAAGAAGCGGTCGTCTGATCGGCGTGCGGGGGCGACGTCAGTCCCCCCTGCAGTGCAATACCACCCGGTGCCGCACCTCGACGCCGCCCGGCCCGAGGCACTTTCAACGCGCGGGCGTCATACCGCGAAAACCTGCTTCACCCGCAGCGTCGCGCCGCGCTCGATCAGGCCGATCAGGCGGTCGATGTTCGGATGCTTGCCAGGATTCGCGCGGGCGTCCTCGCTGTGCTCGGCGTACAGTTCGAGCCCCTTCCGCGCCGCTTCGGGACCGATCGCGCCGTAAAGCTGCGCGAGGTGGTTATAGACTGCCAGCGAGCCCGCCTGCCCGGCCTTGTTCTCGATCGTGCCGACGATCGAATCGTCCGCATCGATGAGGTTCAGCGCGGCCAGATGCGAGATTTTCGGCAACTGCTTGAGGTTGTCGGCAAAAGGCATCGAAACTCCGTGGTTGATTGCGACAAAACGCCACCCGCAGGTGGCGTTCGTCGAGACCCGGCTCAGGGGGGCCGTCAGATGCGCTTCGCGAGCGCGGCCGCCTTGCCGATGTAGCTCGCCGGCGTCATCGCCAGCAGCCGCGCCCGGTCGGCTTCGGGAATCGCGAGGCTGCGGATGAACTCGTGCAGCGCCTCGCGCGTGATGCCCTTGCCACGCGTCATCGCCTTGAGCTGCTCATACGGGTTCTCGATGCCGAAACGGCGCATCACCGTCTGCACCGGCTCGGCAAGCACTTCCCACGCGCCGTCGAGGTCGGCCGCGAGCCGCGCCGGTTCGGCTTCGAGCTTGTTCAGCCCGCGCAGGCAGGAATCGAGCGCCAGCACCATGTGGCCGAAACCGACGCCCATGTTGCGCAGCACCGTCGAGTCGGTCAGGTCGCGCTGCATCCGCGACACCGGCAGCTTTTCCGAGAAATGACGCAACACGCCGTTCGCGATACCGAGGTTGCCTTCGGCGTTCTCGAAATCGATCGGATTGACCTTGTGCGGCATCGTCGACGAGCCGACCTCGCCTTCCTTGAGCTTCTGCTTGAAGTAGCCCAGCGAGATGTACATCCAGAAGTCGCGGCAGGCATCGATCAGGATCGTATTCGTGCGCGCCATCGCATCGAAGAGCTCGGCCATCGCGTCGTGCGGCTCGATCTGGATCGTGTACGGGTTGAATTCGAGGCCGAGGGACTCGATGAAGCCGCGGTTGAAACCTTCCCAGTCGAACTCGTCCCACGCCGACAGGTGGGCGTTGTAGTTGCCGACCGCGCCGTTGAACTTCGCCATCAGCGACACGCGCGCGATCGCGGCGCGCGCGCGGATCAGGCGTGCGGCGATGTTGGCCATCTCCTTGCCGAGCGTCGTCGGACTCGCCGGCTGGCCGTGGGTGCGCGACAGCATCGCCAGGTCGGCGTGCTGGTGCGCGAGCTCGCGCACCCGGGCGATGACGCGATCGAGCGCCGGCAGCAGCACCGCGTCGCGCCCCTCGCGCAGCATCAGCGCGTGCGAGGTGTTGTTGATGTCTTCCGAGGTGCACGCGAAATGGATGAACTCGGAGACTTTCGTGACTTCGGCGTTATGCTCGAGGCGCGCCTTGAGCCAGTACTCCATCGCCTTGACGTCATGGTTCGTGGTCGCCTCGATCGCCTTGACCGCTTCGCTGTCAGCGGGCGAGAAATCGGCGACCAGGGCATCGAGTTCGGCGACGGTTGCCGCGGAGAACGGCGCGATCTCGGCGAGGCCCGGTTCGGCGGCGAGCGCCTTCAACCAGGCAACTTCGACTTTCACCCGGTTGCGGATCAGGCCATGCTCGGAGAAGTGTTCGCGCAGGCCCGCGACCTTGTCGTGGTAACGGCCGTCAAGCGGAGAAAGAGCGGTCAGGGGCGAAACGGACATAAGGGAATTTCCGGGCAAAAATGCTATTTTACCCTTCCGGCCCCCCGGCGAGCGTTCGCCGGCGACGATGTTCCGCCGCTCGTTTGAACAACTTGTCGAACCAATAAGACCCGCCCCCAGCCGAGAGACCAGACATGAGCGAATCCGAAAAATATCGCATCAAGGTGGAAGCCACCGCCGAGTTTGTCCCGGGACAATCCGACCCGGACGAAAACCGTTACGTATTCGCATACCACATCACGCTGACGAATACCGGCCAGGTGCCCGCGCAGCTGATCAGCCGGCACTGGATCATCACCGACGGAGTCGGCAAGGTCCAGGAAGTGCGCGGACTCGGGGTGATAGGCGAACAGCCGATGCTCGCGCCGGGGCAGCAGTTCAGCTATTCGAGCGGGTCCGTCCTCGAAACCCCGGTCGGCACGATGCAGGGCAGCTACCAGATGGCGGCCGAGGATGGCCACCGTTTCGACGCCGAGATCCCGCCCTTCATGCTGGCGATGCCGCGCGTGCTGCACTGACCGGAGCATCCGGCTGCACGCGGCAGGAGGGAATTCCGGAATTCATTTCGCTGCCAGTTCCGGACGCCACGCCCGCAGCCACAAAGCCAATTCGTCGGGCGGCAGTGGCCGGCTGAACAGGTAGCCCTGCACCTCCTGGCAGCCGCTCGCGCGCAGAAAGGCGAGCTGTTCCGGTTTTTCCACGCCTTCCGCGATGGTGCGGAACCTCAACGTGCGGGCGAGGCTGACGATCGCCTCGACGATGGCTTCGCCTTCGGGGTCCTGGGTCAGGTCGCGGACAAACGACTGGTCGATCTTGAGCTTGTCGATGCGGAAGCGCTTGAGGTAATTGAGCGACGAATATCCGGTGCCGAAATCGTCGATCGACATGCGCACGCCATCCCGGTGCAGCGCGTCCATCATCGCCACCGCCGCGACAGGATCATCCATCATCGCACTTTCGGTCAGCTCGAGTTCCAGGCAACTGGCGGGCAGGCCCGCTTCGGCGAGAATGCGCGCCACGGTGGCGGGCAGGTTCTGCTGGCGGAACTGGTGCGCCGACAGGTTGACCGCCACCTGGCCCAGCGGCAGCCCGGCGAGCTGCCACGCCTTGAGTTGCAGGAGCGCAGTCTGCATGACCCACTCCCCGATCGGCAGGATCAGCCCGCTGCTCTCCGCAATCGGAATGAACTCCGCCGGCGACACCAGACCGAGCTCCGGATGTTGCCAGCGGATCAGCGCCTCGACGCCGGCCACCCGCCCGAAGTCGACGAGATCGATCTGCGGCTGATAGTGCAGCACCAGTTCGTTGCGCTCCAGCGCGCGCCGCAGCGCAGCCTCGAGCCGCAGCGTGCGCGCCGAACGCTGCTGCATCTCCGCGGTAAAGAACCGGTAAGTGTTGCGCCCGTCGCTCTTCGCCCGGTTCGTCGCGGTATCGGCCCTCTGCAGCAGCGTCTCGAAGTCCTCGCCATCAGCCGGATACATCGCGATGCCGATCGACGACGTCACCAGCATCTCGTGACCTTCGATCAGCATCGGGTCGGCGGCGACGACGATCAGTTTCTCGGCCACATGGGCGGTACTCTCGGCCTGAGCGTGCGGCAGCAGGATCAGGAACTCGTCTCCGCCGAGACGTGCCAGCGTGTTTTCCGCGCGCATGGCATTCCGGAAACGTTCGGCGATCTCGACCAGCAGCCTGTCGCCGATGCGATGACCGAGCGTGTCGTTGATGTGCTGGAAGTGATCGATGTCGACGTACATCACGCTCAGCGACTCGCCGCTGCGTTGCGCGTTCCCGATCGCCTGGCGCAACAGGTCCGCGAACAGGCTGCGGTTGGGCAGCCCGGTGAGCGTGTCGAAATGGGACAGGCGCCGGATATGCTCCTGCGCCTCGTCGCGCCGCGACAGGTCGCGCACGAACGCCGAGAAACATGCTGCGCGCCCGCCATCGAAGGTGACGCTGACTTCGACCGGCTTGATTTCGCCCGACTTCGTGCGGTGGCGCGTCTCGAAAGTGGCGCTGCCGTCCTCGACGATGGATTCGATATGCCACGCCACTTCCGAGGCGTCGGAGGCATCGAGCTGCGTGACGTGCATGCCGACCAGCTCGTCACGGCGATAGCCCGAGAACTCGACGTAAGCGTCATTGACTTCGGTCAGCAGGCCGTTGCGGTCGAGCAGCCAGAAGCCGTCCTGCGACGTTTCGAGCACCTTGCGGTATTTCGCTTCGCTCTCGCACAGCGCGGCGCTGGTTCGTGCCTGCTCGGCGACCAGGTCGATGCGGTCGAGCGCGTAGCCGATGTCGGTCACCATCTCGGTGATCAGATCCTGCATCTTCCCATCGAACGCCTGGACAGCGGTGTGGTAGAGCTTGAGCACCAGATGCACCTGCCCGCCGCGCAGGATCGGGAACACCGCAGCCGAGCGCCATCCGAATTCGCGCGCCCGGGCATGCCAGGGCCGTGTCGCACTCTCGGCGAGATAATCCTGCACGACAACCGGACGATTGCTGCGCCACGCGGTGGCAGTCGGCCCGGTGGATGCGGGACCGGGCGGCCCGAGCGGAATCGCCAGCCCGTCGACATACTCGACACCCGCGCCAAAACGCGCGACGGGGACGATGTTGCCACTGTCCGGATCGCGCCGTCCGACCCATGCCATCGCCACGCCGCCATGCTCCACCGCGATTTCGCAGATGCGCCGCAGCAACTCGGCTTCGTTGTCGACCCGCACGATCATCTGGTTCGTCGCCGAGAGCGCCGCATAGATCCGGTTCAGCCGGGCGTATTGCGCATCGTGACATGCGAGCGCTGCGGCCATGTCGTTGAAACTGGTCGCCAGTTCGCCGACCTCGTCGCGCCCCGACACCGCGGCGCGGACCGACAGCTCGCCACGCTCCAGTTGCTGCGCGACCGTGCGCAACTCGCGCAACGGCCGCACCACGAGTCGCTGCAGCAGCCCGCCGAGCAGGACCAGGAGCAGCGCATAGCCTCCACTGCGCAGGCCGAACTGTTGCCACCAGACCTCCCCCGCGCGGGCCCGCACCTCGTCCATCGGCAGCTTGATGCTCATGAGGCCGCGCAAGTCACCGACCCTGTAACCGTAGGCCTCCCCATAGGTGTCGCGAATCGTCGCGGGCGCGGCCTCGCGCTCGCCATGACAACCCATGCAATACGGCTCGAGCCAGATCGGCGCGGTGAAGTGATAGAGCTCCCGCCCGGCCTCGTCGCGGATTTCGGCGATGCGTTCGCTGGCCGTCGGATGCTCGCGAAACCAGTCCATCGCAGCCCGCTCATGCGCATCGGCTCCATTGGCCGGATTGCGCGGACGGTCCGAGACGTTGTTGAACCGCAAGCCGGTCTTGATCCATTGAGGAAAATCGCTCGAGATGCGGGACAGCGCATGCGCCGGCAGAAAGCCGATGGTTCTTTCGTCGACCGGCAGGCCGCTGGCGACGAACTGCTGGTGATAGACCCGTCGCGTCGCCATCAGCAGCGCCCGCACGACGCGCGCATTCTCGTCGAGTCCGGCGCGCACGTGTTTTTCGATCCCGCGATAGCCGAGATACAGGTCGGCAGTCATGATCGTGACGATCACGGCCACGACGCCCAGCCATATTTTCGATTGCAGGTTCATGCCTTTATCTAAGCCATTCGACCTCCCGGACCGCGACGGGGCCCGACGGACGTCCATTACTTTCATACCATAAGCATCGCATCGATGTCATGAAAAATGACATATTATGGCTTCGCCATTGGCTGAATCACGTGCACAAATCAACAGACGAGTGATGATCTGGTGGGTACAGCGAGGCGCGGGGAACTGCCCTGCAATCAGCTGCGGTAGTCAGCGTTGATCTTCACGTAGTCGTATGAAAAATCGCATGTCCACACGGTCGCCCGTGCACGGCCTCGCCCGAGGTCGACACGCACGGTGATCTCGGCTTCCTTCATTACCCGGGCGCCGTCCTCCTCCCGGTAGGTCGTGGCGCGGCCGCCGAGTTCGGCGACGAGCACCTCTTCGGCCGCGGTGCCGAGCCACACGCGCAGGCGCCCGACGTCCAGGTCCTGGATGCCGGCATAGCCGATCGCGGCGAGGATGCGACCGAGGTTCGGGTCCGACGCGAAGAACGCGGTCTTGACGAGCGGCGACTGGCCGATCGCATACGCCACTTTGCGGCATTCGACGATGTCGAGACCGCCTTCAACCGCGATCGTCATGAACTTGGTCGCGCCCTCGCCGTCGCGGACGATCGCCTGTGCGAGCCGGATCGACACATCGATGACCGCATCACGCAGCGCATGGAAGTCCGGGCCCAGCGGATCGGCAATCTCGGCGTTGCCGGCCTGGCCGGTGGCGACGACGATGAACGAGTCGTTGGTCGAGGTATCGCCATCGACCGTGATGCTGTTGAAGGACAGGTCCGCGGCCTCCTTCGTCAGCGCATCGAGCAGGGCCTGCGAGACGGCTGCGTCGCAGGCGAGAAATCCGAGCATCGTCGCCATGTTCGGCTTGATCATGCCGGCGCCCTTGCTGATGCCGGTCAAGGTGACGGTGCGACCGCCGATCTCGACCTGCCGCGACACCGCCTTCGCCAGCGTGTCGGTCGTCATGATCGCGTGCGCCGCATCGAACCAGCCCTCGGCACGCAAATTCGCATGCGCGGCGGGCAGTCCGGCGATCAGGCGGTCGACGGGCAGTGGTTCGAGAATCACGCCGGTCGAAAACGGCAGCACCTGCTCGGGCGCGATATCCAGCGCGCGCGCCACCGCGACGCAGGTCGCGTGCGCATCCGCAAGCCCCTGTTCGCCGGTGCCGGCGTTCGCGACGCCGGTGTTGATGACGAGCGCACGCACCTCGCCGCCGGCGATGTGCTGCTTGCACAGTTGCACCGGCGCCGCACAGAAGCGGTTGAGGGTGAAGACACCGGCCACACGACTGCCGGCCGCGAGTTCGATCAGCGTCAGGTCACGCCGGTTGGCCTTGCGGATACCGGCCTCCGCGACCCCGACGCGAACGCCGGGCACCGGAATGAGATTGGACGGCTGCACAGCGGTGAGATTGACAGGCATGGGTTCTCCATCAGACAGGATACAAGGTCGTTGTTGGACCTTCACGGGGTGGACGATTTTCGGCGGCGCCGGGGACTCACTGGACGCGGCGGCTCGACGTCACGGCGGTCACCGCGAGCGAAACCTGCTGCGCGAACAGCTGAAAAGCCTCGAAGGCTTCGTCGTCGATCCCCATCGCGAGGTTCAGTCGGTCCGCATAGAAGAGGCCAATTGCACGACTGTTGATCTGGATCGGCGCGAGGCATGCGAGGGTTGCATCGGTGAGGGCTTGCAGGCGTTCGGGACGGACGCCGGGACACTCGTTGCCGGGCGTGAAGCGCATCGCGCGCGGGTGCCGGAAAAATTCATTGAACACGTCGCCCGGGGTCGAATCGAGGGAAAAAATAAACCGCTGGCGCAGGCCTTCGGCGCCGGCCCCGAGCGCCGCCTTGCCGATCAGCTGCTGCCTGTTCGGCGACAGTAGCGCGAACAGCACGCGGTCGAAACCGACGCCGCGGAAAATTCCCTCGAGAACCAGTTGCAGGATCTCGTTGAGAGGCGCCCCGGCGGCGATGCGTCCCGAAATTTCGCGCAGGATGTGGAGCTGCAGCCGCGGATCGGGCGCGATCATGGCGGGGGCTACGGGCGTTACAGGCACCGCGGGTTCGTCGGGCGACGCCGCGGAAAGCTGCGGAATTTGTCGCGCGGCGTCGCGAGCGCCAAAATAGGTGGCGATCTTCACCGCTTCGCGGGCGTTTGCGGCGAGTTCATCGCGCAGCCTGTCGGCAGGGACGCCGACGAAGACCGATGTGTCGGCGATCAGCTTGCGCGTCGCCGGCGCATCCCACCCGTGCTCGACCTCCGCAGCGAGCCGCTGGCCGAACAGGACCGCCTGCGCGGTCGGCGTCATCAAGCGGCCGCCTTCGAGCACCGATTGCAGCAGTGGTCCGAGTTTCCATTCGCGCACGAGGCCGAGCGAGAGCTGCCGCAGGCGAAAGCCGAGCACTTCCATCTGCGCTTCATCCGGCGCCTGCCCGGTGCTCAGCGCCTGGTCGAGGCGCTCAGCACCGCTGCCGCCGAAGCACCAGAATGCCATCTCGCCGACCCGCGACAACAAGGCGGCGATGAACACTTCTTCGCTGCGTCCGTCCTTGCGCATCGCTGCGATCGAGCGGGCCTGTACCGCGGCATGAAAGCCGTGCGCCATCTCCTCGAGGACGCGCTCGCGAACACCGCCGGCGAGCAGCGAATCGACGAGCCGGATGGCGATCGCGATATCGGCGACGACATTGAAACCGAGCACGACGATCGCCCGGCTGATGGTGCTGATTGTCTGATGCGCAGGGTTGTAGAGCGCGCTATTCGCGAGCGTGAGCACCTTGGCGGTCATCGCCGCGTCCTGCAGGATCACCTGGGCAAGGCTGCCGGTCGAGGCCTTTTCGTCGTCAGTGACCGAATGGATCAGCGCGACAGTCGCGCCGAGGACGGGCATTTCCTGTTCGCGGATCAGCGCAACCCATTCGACGAGTGCGCGCGGCTCCCGCGGCTCGCGTTGCTCGCGCAGTCCGGACGGACCCGCGGCAGGCATGCCGAGGGACAGCTCGGGAAACAGCGGCGGCACGGAAGGTCGCCGGCCGCCACGGTCAACGGGTTCGGCCATGCCCGGGATGGTTGAAATCAGGAGCACGCCCGGCGATCATGCGAGCGCTCCGGACGCGAGTCCCGGCAGTTCCCCGCGCATCGCGCCTCAGCTCAGTTTGCCGTGGCAATGCTTGTATTTCTTGCCCGATCCGCACGGGCACGGATCGTTGCGACCGACCTTCAGTCCGGCGGCGGGCGCTGCCTGCGCGGCCCCCGCGGCGGTGGCGACACCGAGCGCCTCGTCGAAAGCGGCATGCTGGTACTGAACGTTCTCGAGTTCGGGTGGCACCTCCGCCTCCTCGAGCTGCGCCTCGGTGCGCACCTGGACCGTCATCAGGAGTTTCGAGACGTCGTTGCGCACCGTATCGAGCAGGGTCTCGAACAGCTCGAAGGCCTCGCGCTTGTATTCCTGCTTCGGATTCTTCTGCGCATAGCCGCGCAGGTGGATGCCCTGGCGCAGGTGATCGAGCGCCGCGAGGTGCTCGCGCCAGTGGGTGTCGAGGCTCTGCAGCATCACGTTGCGCTCGAACTGGTGCCACGCGACCGGATCGACCTGCGCGGTCTTCGCCGCGTACGCCTCCTCGGCGGCGGCGAGGAGGCGTTTGAGGATGGTCTCGTCGTCGAGGTTCGGTTCCGCCTTGAGCCATTGGCCGATCGGCAGCCGGAGCTGGAACTCGGCGGCGAGCGCCTGTTCGAGCGCCGCGATGTCCCATTGCTCCTCGACGCTGTCGACCGGCACGTGGATGCGGAAACTGTCGTGCAGCACGCCCTGGCGCATCGCGCGGACCGTCTCCGAGATGTCCTCGCTCTCGAGCAGCTCGTTGCGCTGCTGGTAGATGACGCGGCGCTGGTCGTTCGCGACGTCGTCGTATTCGAGCAGCTGCTTGCGGATGTCGAAGTTGCGCTGCTCGACCTTGCGCTGCGCCGATTCGAGCGAGCGCGTCACCATCGCATGCTCGATCGCCTCGCCCTCAGGCATCTTCAGCCGCACCATGATCGCGTTGAGGCGCTCGCCGGCAAAGATCTTCATCAGCGGGTCTTCGAGCGACAGGTAGAAGCGCGAACCGCCCGGGTCGCCCTGGCGTCCCGCGCGGCCGCGCAGCTGGTTGTCGATGCGGCGCGACTCGTGCCGCTCGGTGCCGATGATGTGCAGGCCGCCGTTGGCGAGCACCTGCTCGTGCACCGGTTTCCACTCCTCGCGCAGTGCGGCCGTGCGCGCCTCCTTCTGCTCGGGCGTCAGCGTCTCGTCGTCGCGCACCGCCGCGATCTGCCGTTCGATGCTGCCGCCGAGCACGATGTCGGTGCCGCGGCCGGCCATGTTCGTCGCGATCGTGATGACGCCCGGCCGGCCCGCCTGCGCGACGATCTCCGCTTCGTGCTCGTGCTGCTTCGCGTTCAGAACCTGGTGCGGCAGCTTGACGCGGTTCAGCTCGCCCGACAGGAATTCGTTGATCTCGATCGACGTCGTGCCGACCAGTACCGGCTGGCCGCGCTCGACGCAGCCGCGGATGTCGGCGATGACCGCATCCCACTTCTCCTTCGCGGTGCGGTAGACCTTGTCGTTCTCGTCCTTGCGGATCATCGGACGGTTCGTCGGCACGACGACGGTCTCGAGGCCGTAGATCGAATGGAATTCGAAGGCTTCGGTGTCGGCCGTGCCGGTCATGCCGGCGAGCTTGCCGTACATGCGGAAATAGTTCTGGAAGGTGATCGACGCGAGCGTCTGGTTCTCGGCCTGGATGCGCACGCCTTCCTTCGCCTCGACCGCCTGGTGCAGGCCGTCGGACCAGCGCCGGCCGGCCATCAGGCGGCCGGTGAACTCGTCGACGATGACGACCTCGTTGTTCTGCACCACGTAATGCTGGTCCTTGTGGTACAGCGCATGCGCGCGCAACGCGGCGTACAGGTGATGCACGAGCAGGATGTTGCCCGGGTCGTAGAGGCTCGTGCCTTCGGCGAGCAGGCCCATGCGGGTCAGGATCTGCTCGGCGTTCTCGTGGCCCTGTTCGGTCAGCAGCACCTGGCGCGCCTTCAGGTCGAGCGTGTAGTCGCCCGGCTTGATGACGTTGTCGCCTTCGCCTTCTTGCTCGGTCAGCATCGGCGCGACCTGGTTGAGCTTGAGGTAGAGGTCGGTGTGGTCTTCGGCCTGGCCGGAGATGATCAGCGGCGTGCGTGCCTCGTCGATGAGGATCGAATCGACCTCGTCGACGATCGCGAAGTTCAGCCCGCGCTGCACCCGCTCGCTGACCGAATAGACCATGTTGTCGCGCAGGTAGTCGAAGCCGAACTCGTTGTTCGTGCCGTAGGTGATGTCGGATGCGTAGGCGGCCTGCTTCGCCTCGTGTCCCATGCGTGACAGGTTGCAGCCGGTCGTGAGGCCGAGAAAGCCGTAGATACGCCCCATCCACTCCGCGTCACGGCTCGCGAGGTAGTCGTTGACGGTGATGACATGCACGCCCTTGCCGGTGAGCGCATTCAGATACGCGGGCAGCGTCGCGACGAGCGTCTTGCCTTCACCCGTGCGCATTTCCGAAATCTTGCCGTTGTGCAGCACCATGCCGCCGATCAGCTGCACGTCGAAGTGCCGCATGCCGTGCACCCGCTTGCCGGCCTCGCGCACGACGGCGAACGCTTCCGGCAGGATGCTGTCGAGCGCCTCTCCGTTGGCGACCCGCTGCTTGAAATCGGCAGTTTTCGCCTGCAAGGCCTCGTCCGACAGCGCAGAGATTTCCGGCTCGAGCGCATTGATCGCACGTACGGTCTGGGAATACTGGCGGATCAGGCGCTCGTTGCGACTGCCGAAAATTTTCTTGAGTAGGCCGGAGATCATGGATGGTGGGGTCAGACGATTCGGCAAAGGCGCAAGTTTAGCATGTGGGTGGAATCGATCCGCATTGCAAGTCACGCCCTACTGCAAGGGCGTGACAAGGTGCCGCCCTCGCAGCGCTTGCAGACGCGGGGCACGAAACCTACCATGGTGAATGATCGCGAGCGCACTTCCATGACCCAGCTTATCCAGCGTTTTCTCGGCACCGGCGATGCGCTGGCACGTTTGCGCGACCACGCTGCGCGCCTGCGCAGGCTGCAGGCGGTGCTGGAACAGCATCTTCCGCCAGCCCTGGCGTCCGCCTGCGCGGTCGCCAACGTCAAGAACGACACCCTCGTGCTGCTCGCGCATGGCGGGGCCGTCGCCGCGCGGCTCAAGCAGATCGCACCGACCCTCGCGGAACAGTTCGGCGCGGCCGGCCTGCCGATCCGGACGATCCAGGTGAAGGTCCAGGTGATCGAGGAGCACGAAGCGCCGCGCCCGGCCCCGGACCGCACGCTGTCGGAGGCGGGGCGGCGCAGCCTCGCCGATTTTTCATCGAGCCTGCCGGCCGATTCGCCGCTGCGCGAATCGCTGGAGCGACTGATAGACCGCAGCCGGGCCGGCTGAAGCGCTCATACGAGCGGCAGGAACACCCGCTCGAGCGCGAGCAGCGCGAGGAATACGAAGACGACGACGAGGCCGGCGCGAAGAAAATTCCACGCCCAGCGGCGATAACGGGGGTTGCCGGTCAGCATCCACGCGATCAGCGAGGCGCCGATGCCGATCGCCGCGAGGACTGCGAGAAGACGAATGGCCAGCATCGTCGGGGATCAGGTCACCGGCGCGAGCTCGAACTGATGGCTCACCGCGGCGGGAGTCAGCCCCGGCTGCTCGAAAGTGACGATTTCCCACGCTGATCGGTCCTCGAGCAGGACCCGCAGGATTTGGTTGTTCAGCGCGTGCCCCGCCTTGTGCGCGCTGTAGGCCGCGAGCAGCGGGTGGCCGCACAGATACAGGTCGCCGATCGCGTCGAGCACCTTGTGCTTGACGAACTCATCGACGTAGCGCAAGCCGTCGGAATTGAGCACGCGGTACTCGTCCATGACGATCGCGTTATCGAGGCTACCGCCGAGGGCCAGCCCGTGGGCGCGCATCAAGTCCACATCCTGCATGAAACCGAAGGTACGGGCACGGGCGACGTCGCGCACGTACGAATGTTCGGCAAAATCGACGGTCACGCTGGTCGAGGTCTTGTTGATCGCCGGGTGGTCGAAGACGATCGAAAACGTCAGCCGAAAACCGTCGTGCGGCTCGAGCCGCACCCACTTGTCGTCCTCGCGGTACTCGACCGCCTTCTTCACGCGCAGGAAGCGCTTCGGCGCCTTCTGTTCCTCGATGCCCGCCGACTGCAACAGGAACACGAACGGGCCGGCGCTGCCGTCGAGGATCGGGATCTCGGGTGCATCGACGTCGACGTGAAGGTTGTCGATGCCCAGGCCGGCCACTGCGGACATCAGGTGCTCGACGGTGCCCACTTTCGCCCCGTCGCGCTCCAGCCCGGAACACATGCGCGTGTCGCAGACGGAATACGGATCGGCGGGCAGGTCGCGCGGCGGATCGAGATCGACGCGGTGAAAGACGACCCCCGTGTCGGGCGCCGCCGGCCGCAGCACGAGTTGGACCTTGCGTCCCCCGTGCAGCCCTACACCGGTGGCCTTGACGATCGATTTGAGGGTGCGCTGCCTGATCATTTTTGAATTATTCCTGTTTCCGGCCAGCAGTTTAACACGGCAACCGGCGCCTTCCGGCACACGCGCCCCACGCGGGTCCACGGGCGGCACGACCTGCAACGGCTCATTGGACCGCGGCAGGATCGTTTCGCTCCGGGGAAATCACGAGGCGGGAACGTGGAACGGCCACGGGCGCCCGACGCGGACCGGAGGCAGCGGTCCGCGCTCAGGGCGCCCGTCAAACGGGACGAGACTCCGGCGTCAGTCGGCCTGCTTGCGCAGGAAAGCCGGGATGTCGTACGTGCCCATGCCGTTTGCGCTCATTGCCTCGACGGTGGTGCGCCGGGTGTGGCGGATCACGGCGGGGACGTCGAGATTGGCCATGTTGACATTGCCGCCGAGCGGGCCATAAGTGCCCGTACCCTGCACGACCTGCATCACCGGCTGGCGGGCGGTGCGCGGCGCGCCCAGGCCGGTCGCGACGACGGTCACGCGCACGCGGTCTTCCATCGCCTCGTCGAACACGGTGCCGTATTTCACGAAGGCTTCGGGGGCGGCGAACGCCTGCACCGTCTTCACCGCGTCGCGCACTTCCGACATCTTGAGCGAGCGGCTGGCGGTGATGTTGATCAGCACGCAGCGTGCCCCCGACAGTTCGGTGCCTTCGAGCAGCGGGCTGACCGCGGCCTGCTCGGCGGCGATGCGCGCCCGATCGAGGCCGCCCGCTTCGGCCGAGCCCATCATCGCGCGCCCCATCTCGCCCATCGCGGTGCGCACGTCCTGGAAGTCGACGTTGACGAGGCCCGGCACGTTGATGATCTCGGCGATGCCGCCGACCGCGCTGCGCAGCACGTTGTCGGCCGAACGGAAGCAGTCCTCGAAGCCGGCGTCGTCGCCATACACTTCGAGCAGCTTGTCGTTGAGCACGATGATCAGGGAATCGACGTAGCGGGTCAGTTCTTCGACGCCGCTCTCGGCGACACGCAGGCGGTTCTCGAAGTCGAACGGCTTGGTGACGACCGCGACGGTCAGGATGCCCATTTCCTTGGCGATCTCGGCGACCACCGGGCCGGCGCCGGTGCCGGTGCCGCCGCCCATGCCGCCGGTGATGAAGCACATGTGCGCGCCGTCGAGCGCCGCAGCGATGGCGTCGCGCGAATCCTGCGCGGCGGCACGGCCGGCCTCGGGCTTCGATCCGGCACCGAGCCCGGAGCTGCCGAGTTGGATCTTGTTCGGCGCGAGGCAGCGGCTCAGCGCCTGGGCGTCGGTGTTGGCGACGATGAACTCCACGCCCTGCACATTCTCGCGGATCATGTGGTCGACGGCGTTACCGCCCGCCCCGCCGACGCCGATCACCTTGATCACCGTGCCGGTCTGTTCCTTTTCAACGATTTCGAACATTTGCCTCGCCTCCTGAATATCAACCGTTTTGCGCACCGGGCACCCGGCCTACCCTGCATTTAGTGTCAAACGAAAATTTTATAACTAAATAGGCGATCGACACGGGCGCACTTTCAAATTCGACGGACAATTCGACGTCCGCTCAGAAATTCTTCTCGAACCATGACTTCATCCGCCCGAACACCTGGCGGACACTGCGCGTTTCGCGCGCCAGCATGCCCCGCCGGCGCTGCGCGGACCCTTCCAACACCAGCCCCATCGCGTTCGCGTAGCGCGGCTGGCACACCACGTCCGCAAGCCCGCCTGCATACTGCGGCGAGCCGATGCGCACCGGCATGTGGAACACTTCCTCGCCGAGCTCGACCATGCCCAGCATCACCGAGGAACCGCCGGTCAGCACGACCCCCGACGACAGCAGCTCCTCGTAGCCGCTGCGGCGCAATTCGGCCTGTACCAGCTCGAACAGTTCGGAGACCCGCGGCTCGATGACGTCGGCGAGACGCTGGCGCGACAGCGGCCGCGGCGGCCGGTCGCCGACGCCGGGCACTTCGATCATCTCCTCGGGGTCAGCGAGTGTGTGCAGCGCGACGCCGTGGCGGATCTTGATCTCCTCGGCCTCGGAGGTCGGCGTGCGCAGTGCCATCGCGATGTCGTTGGTGACCTGGTCGCCGGCGATCGGCAGCACCGCGGTGTGGCGGATCGCGCCATGAGTGAAGACGGCGATGTCGGTCGTGCCGCCGCCGATGTCGACGAGGCACACGCCGAGGTCCTTCTCGTCCTCGGTCAGCACCGCGTAGCTCGACGCGAGCGGCTGCAGGATCAGGTCCATGACCTCGAGGCCGCAGCGGCGCACGCACTTGATGACGTTCTGCGCTGCCGACACCGCGCCGGTGACGATATGCACCTTGACCTCGAGCTTGACGCCGCTCATGCCGATCGGCTCGCGCACGCCGCCCTGGCCGTCGATGATGAATTCCTGGGTCAGGATGTGCAGGATCTGCTGCTCGGCCGGAATCGGCATCGCGCGCGCGACCTCGATGACGCGCTCGACGTCCAGCGGCGTGACCTCCTTGTCCTTGATCGCGACCATGCCGTTGGAGTTGAAGCTCTTGATGTGGCTGCCGGCTATTCCCGTATAGACGTCGCGGACCTTGCAGTCGGCCATCTGCTCGACTTCCTGGATCACGCGCGCGATCGCATCGACGGTGGCCTCGATATTCACGACCACGCCGCGTTTGAGGCCGCTCGTCGGCTGCGTCGCGAGCCCGATGACATTGAGGCGCCCATCCGGGCGCGACTCGGCCACCATGCAGGTGACCTTGGCGGTACCGATATCGAGGCCGACGACCAAGTCTTTGTATTCCTTGCTCATTGCTTGCCTTTTGTTGCTTTCAAGTCGCCCACCGGAGTGAGGGCGAATCCGCTCGGATAGCGGAGATCCGCTACCGCAACCTGTACTCCGACGCTGTCGCGCGCGTTCGGCCACGCATGAACGAAGCGCGCCAGCCGCTGATCGGTCGGGGCCTTTTCATGGTCCCGGCCGAGCACGATCACCAGGCCGTCGTCGAGGCGCAACTGCCACGCCTGGCGTGCCGACATCGCGAGGCTGACGAGACGGCGACCGAGCGGCTCGAGCACACGCTCGAACTCGCGATGCCGCGCCTGGATGTATGCCGCCGAGCCCTGCGGACCCGAGAAAGCCGGGATGTCGGCATTGCTCGCGGCGATGAACACTTCGCCGTAGCGATTGACGAGCTGCGATTCGCCGCTCTCCGACACCGTCCAGTACGCCGCCGCCTGGTGCTCCTCGAGCCGCAGTTCGAGGACGTCCGGCCAGCGCCGCCGCACTTCGGCGCGGCGCACCCACGGCAGCTTCTCGAACACCCCGCGCACCTGCTCGAGGTCGACCGAGAAAAAATTGCCGCGGATCGCGGTGCGCGCGACGTATTCGAGCTGCGCCGTCGTGACCTGCGCCGGCGGCGTCAGCACGACGACTTCGCGCAGCGGAAAGAGCGGCCGCGACAGGAACCACACCACCAGCGCGTAGCCGAGCGCGACCGCGGCGAACAGCATCAGCACCTCCGAAATCAGGTTCAGCGTCGCCGGCTTGTCCCACAATCCTTCCTTTTCACGCGCGCGTCCCGGCGCCCGGCCGCCGCCGAGGCCGCCGTGGCGCAACGCGTTGCGAGGACGCAAGTCAGCCAAGTCGCGCGTCCTCCAGGATCGCCAGGCACAGCGCGGTGAAGTCCAGCCCGACGGCTTTCGCCGCCATCGGCACCAGCGAATGGCCGGTCATGCCGGGCGAAGTGTTCATCTCGAGCAGGTACGGCCGGCCGTCCGCGGTCAGCATCAGGTCGGCGCGGCCCCAGCCGCGGCAGCCGAGCACCCGCGCGCTCTTCATCACCAGCGCCTGCAACGCCTGCTCCTGTTCGGCGGGCAGGCCACTCGGGCACAGGTAGCGGGTTTCGTCAGTGAAATACTTGTTCTGGTAGTCGTATTTCCCGCCCGGCGCCTCGATGCGGATCACCGGCAGCGCACGCTCGCCGAGAAAGGGCACCGTCAGCTCGGCGCCGGCAACGAATTCCTCGGCCAGCACGAGGTCGTCGAAGCGTGCCGCGAGTTCCCACGCCGCCTTGAGCTGGCCGGCTGCAGTGACTTTCGTCGCACCCATGCTCGAGCCTTCGTGCACCGGCTTGACGAAGATCGGTAGCCCCAACTCGGCGACGACGGCGTCCCAGTCGGTGTCGGCAGCGAGGATCGCGTAGCGCGGCGTGGGCAGGCCGCACGCGGCCCACACCATTTTCGTGCGCCACTTGTCCATGGCCAGCGCGGACGCCATCACGCCGCTGCCGGTGTAGGGGATCTTCAGCAGTTCCAGCAGCCCCTGCACCGTGCCGTCCTCGCCGCCGCGACCATGCAGCGCGATGAACGCGCGGTCGAAGCCCTGCTCCTTGAGGATGTGCAGATCCTGTTGCGCCGGGTCGAAGCCATGTGCATCGACGCCCGCTGCCTGCAACGCCGCCAGCACTGCGTTGCCGGACATCAGCGAGACTTCCCGCTCCGCGGACGTGCCGCCGAGCAGCACCGCGACTTTCCCGAATTTTGCGCCCACGCCGTTGCCGCTCACACCAGTTCCTCGCTGCTTGCCAGTTTGCCGGGCACCGCGCCGATCGAGCCGGCGCCCATCGTGATCACCACATCGCCGTCGCGCGCCGCCGCGAGGATCGTCGCCGGCATCTCGTCGATGTCTTCGACGAACACCGGCTCGACCTTGCCCGCGACGCGGATCGCCCGCGCCAGCGAGCGGCCGTCGGCAGCCACGACCGGCGACTCCCCGGCGGCATAGACTTCAGCGAGCAGCAGCGCATCGACGGTCGACAGCACCTTGACGAAATCTTCGAAACAGTCGCGCGTGCGCGTGAAGCGGTGCGGCTGGAACGCCAGCACCAGCCGCCGGCCCGGGAACGCGCCGCGCGCCGCGGCGAGCGTCGCCGCCATCTCGACCGGGTGGTGGCCGTAGTCGTCGATCAGCGTGCAGCTACCTTGCGGCGTACCTTCGGCGTCGCGCAGCGCCACCTCGCCATAGCGCTGAAAGCGCCGTCCAACGCCGCGGAATTCGGCCAGCGCCTTGATGATCGCCGCGTCCGGCACCTGCACTTCGGTCGCCACCGCGATCGCCGCCAGCGCGTTCAGCACGTTATGCACGCCGGGCAGGTTCAGTTCGATCGGCAGCCGGCTCACCGAGCCGTTGGTGCGCACCACGTCGAACAGCATCCGCCCGCCTTCGGCACGGACGTTCTCGGCGCGGATGTTGGCGCTCTCGGACAGGCCGTAGCGCACGACCTGCTTCGACACCAGCGGCATGATCGAGCGCACGTGCGGGTCGTCCTCGCACAGCACCGCGACGCCGTAGAACGGCAGGTGCTGCAGGAAGTCGACGAACGCCTGCTTGAGCCGCGCGAAGTCGTGCCCGTAGGTGTCCATGTGGTCCGCGTCGATGTTCGTGACGACCGAAATCACCGGCGTCAGCAGCAGGAAGGACGCGTCGGACTCGTCGGCTTCGGCAACGAGGAAGTCGCCCGTGCCAAGCCGCGCGTTCGCGCCGGCGGCATTGAGCTTGCCGCCAATGACGAAAGTCGGGTCCATGCCGCCTTCGGCGAGGATGCTCGCGACCAGCGAAGTGGTCGTCGTCTTGCCGTGCGTGCCGGCGATCGCGATGCCGTGCTTGAGGCGCATCAGTTCGGCGAGCATCTGCGCGCGCGGCACGATCGGCACATGGCGCGATCGCGCCGCGACGACTTCCGGATTGTCGTTGCGCACCGCAGTCGAGATCACCACCGCGTCGGCGTCGGCGACGTTCTCGGCCGCATGGCCCGACATCACGCGCACGCCGAGCGCGCAGAGCCGCCGCGTCGCGGCGTTCTCGCCCAGATCCGAGCCGCTGACGATGTAGCCGAGGTTCGCCAGCACTTCGGCGATCCCGCTCATGCCGGCGCCGCCGATGCCGACGAAGTGGATGCGCTTGACCTTGTGTTTCATTTCTTTTTTCTCCCTGCGGCGAGTTCCTCGCAGACCTGTGCAACCGCTTCGGCGGCGCGCGGCTTGGCCAGCGCCCGCGCCTTCGTCGCCATGTCCAGCAGGCGCTCGCGGGCGAGGCTCGTGATGATGCCTGCCAGCCGCTCCGCATCGAGCTCCGGCTGCGGCAGCAGGTAGGCCGCGCCGCGATCGGCGAGGAAGCGGGCGTTACCCGTCTGGTGGTCGTCGACGGCGTGCGGGAACGGCACCAGCAGGCTCGCCGCGCCGACCGCCGCGAGTTCCGCGACCGTCAGCGCGCCGGCACGGCAGACGACGAGATCCGCGTCTGCATATTTCGCCGCCATGTCATCGATGAACGGCAGCAACTCGCCCTCGACGCCGGCCGCCGCGTACGCCGCGCGCAGCGCTTCGATCTGCTTCGCGCCGGCCTGGTGCGTGACGATCGGCCGCTGCGCCGCGTCGATCCGCGCGAGGGCTTTCGGCACGGTGTCGTTCAGCACCGCCGCGCCGAGGCTGCCGCCGACGATCAGCAGCTTCAGCGGCCCGCTGCGCCCGGCGAAGCGTTCATCGGGCGGCGCCACCGCGGCGATGTCGGCGCGCACCGGATTGCCGACCCAGCCGGCCTTCTTCAGCGCATGCGGGAAACCCGACAGCACCCGGTCGGCAACGCCGGCGAGCACGCGGTTAGCGAGCCCGGCGACCGAATTCTGTTCGTGCAGCACCAGCGGACGGCCCAGCAGCGCCGCCATCATGCCGCCTGGAAAGGTGACGTAGCCGCCCATGCCGAGCACGACATCGGGCCGGATGCGCCGCAATTCGCCCTGCGCCTGCCAGAAGCCGCGCAGCAGGTTCAGCGGCAGCAGCAGCTTGCGCAGCAGGCCCTTGCCGCGCAGCGCGCCAAAGCGCACCCATGCGGTCTCGTAACCGTGCTGCGGCACGATCCGCGCTTCCATCCCGTCCGGGTTGCCCATCCACACGATGCGCCAGCCGCGCCCGCGCAACTGCTCGGCGACGGCAACACCGGGGAAGATGTGGCCGCCGGTGCCGCCGGCCATCACGAGCAGCGTCTTCATGCTCCCGTCCCCCGCTTCAACTGCCGCACTTCCCAGTCGATCCGCAGCAGGATCGCCAGCGCGAGGCAGTTGGCGACGATGCCCGAGCCGCCGAAACTCATCAGCGGCAACGTCAGACCCTTGGTCGGCAGCAAACCCATGTTGACGCCCATGTTGATGAACGACTGGACACCGAGCCACAGTCCGATGCCCATCGCGACGAGGCCGGAAAAATAGCGCTCCAGCTTGACCGCCTCGCGCCCGAGGACGAGCGCGCGATGAATCAGGATCGCGAACAGCGCGATCACCGTCAGCACCCCGGCGAAACCGAGCTCCTCGGCGATCACCGCGAGGAGGAAATCCGTGTGCGCCTCCGGCAGGTAGAACAGCTTCTCGACGCTCGCGCCGAGCCCCACGCCGAACCACTCGCCGCGGCCGAACGCGATCAGCGCGTGCGACAGCTGGTAGCCCTTGCCGAACGCGTCCTGCCACGGGTCCATGAAGCCGAAGATGCGGTCGCGGCGATACGGCGACAGCCAGATCAACAGCATGAAGCCGATCACCGCGACGAGCGCGAGCAGCGCGAACGCCCGCACATTGATGCCGCCGAGGAACAGCACGCCGAACGCGATCGCGGTGATGACGACGAAGGCGCCGAAATCGGGCTCGCCGAGCAGCAGGAAGCCGACCAGCAGGATCATCGCCGCCATCGGCAGGAAGCCGCGCCGGAAACTGCCCATGTCGGGCAACTTGCGCACCGTGTAGTCGGCGGCATACAGCGCGACGAACAGTTTCATCAGCTCCGACGGCTGCAGGTTCAGCGGACCGAGCGGCAGCCAGCGCTGCGCGCCGTTGACCTCGCG